>NZ_JBEYRP010000031.1:0-84678 GCF_040704085.1 Streptomyces sp. NPDC047841 | reverse complement strand
CGGGGTATCAACATATCTGGCGTTGATTTTTGGCACGCTGTTGAGTTCTCAAGGAACGGTCGCTTCCTTTGTACTCACCCTCTCGGGCTTTCCTCTGGGCGCTTCCCTTCGGTGTTTCAAACTCTACCAGGGTTTTTCCCTCTCTCTGACCGCCCCTCTGCGAGCATGCAGAAGGAGATCCAGAGATAGGATCTGAAGAGTTTGGTTGCTGTCGGAGGAGGATGCGGTTGCACGCCTCACTGCCCCCCCGGCAGGAGTACGACTGTACACGCGGCCTCGGAGGCCATGCAAATCCGGTGAGCTGGTGGTCTAGACCACTAACTGGTAGCTTCCACCCGGAACCGCCAGTTCACATGACATACGCTGCTGCCCAGTGCGCCGTCCGGGACTGCCAGTGACGGCCCTTGAACAGCTCCACTCCTTGGGAGGCTTCCCATGACCACCGTGACGTCCCCTCTTGCCGGGCGTGCCATCGGACTGGCCGCAGTGCCGGATCCGGTCTTCTCCGGGGCCATGGTCGGCCCGGGCACCGCGATCGACCCCGTGCGTGAGATCTCCGAGGCCGTGGCACCCGTCGACGGCATCATCGTCTCCCTGCATCCGCACGCGTTCGTCGTGGTCGACGAGAGCGGGCACGGCGTGCTCACCCACCTCGGCATCGACACGGTCCAGCTCAACGGCGAGGGCTTCGAGCTGCTCGTCAACAAGGGCGACACCGTGACCCGCGGCCAGGCCGTCGTGCGCTGGAACCCCGCCGCGGTCGAGGCCGCCGGCAAGTCGCCGGTGTGCCCGGTCGTCGCGCTGGAAGCCACTGCCGAGTCCCTCTCCGACCTCCGTGAGGACGGGGACGTGAAGGTCGGCGACAGCCTCTTCTCCTGGAACTGACAGCACTGCCGTCGTGAGGCGGCGAACAGGACAATCACCGCGGCGGCGGGACCCGCCGCACTATCCGGAGACGGGTGAGATGGAGACAACGCTGCGAGGCGTCGGCGTGAGCCATGGCGTGGCGATCGGCGAGGTACGGCACATGGGTACGGCGGTTCTGGAGCCTCCGGCCAAGCAGATTTCCGCCGAGGACGCGGAGCGTGAGCAGGGACGTGCCCGTCAGGCCGTGGACGCCGTCGCCGCCGACCTGACGGCGCGTGGCAACCTGGCCGGGGGCGAGGCCCAGGCCGTGCTGGAGGCCCAGGCCATGATGGCGCAGGACCCGGAGCTGATGGCCGACGTGGACCGGCGGATCGCCGTCGGCAGTACCGCCGAGCGTGCGGTGTACGACGCCTTCGCGGCGTACCGGGAGCTGCTGGCCGCCGCGGGTGAGTACCTGGCCGGGCGTGTGGCCGACCTCGACGACGTGCGGAACCGTATCGTCGCCCGGCTGCTGGGCGTGCCGATGCCGGGCGTCCCGGACAGTGACCAGCCTTACGTGCTCGTGGCCCGTGATCTGGCTCCGGCCGACACCGCGCTGCTCGACCCGTCCCTGGTCCTCGGTTTCGTGACCGAGGAGGGCGGTCCGACCAGTCACAGCGCCATCCTGGCGCGGGCGCTGGGCGTGCCGGCCGTCGTGGCGCTGCCCGGTGCCGGTGAGCTGGCCGAGGGCACGTTGATCGCCGTGGACGGCAGCACCGGCGACGTCTTCGTGAACCCGAGTGAGGGGAAGAAGGCGGAGCTGGAGGCCGCGGCTGCCGCGCGCAAGGCCGCGCTGGCCGCTTCGACGGGTCCGGGGGTGACCGCGGACGGGCACAAGGTGCCGCTTCTGGCCAACGTGGGCGGGCCGGCGGACGTGCCGGCGGCCGTCGAGGCCGGGGCGGAGGGTGTCGGTCTGTTCCGTACCGAGTTCCTGTTCCTGGACGACAGCAAGAACGCTCCTTCCGAGGAGAAGCAGGTGGAGGCCTACCGGCAGGTGCTGGAGGCGTTCCCCGAGAGCCGTGTGGTCGTGCGGGTGCTCGACGCGGGTGCGGACAAGCCCCTGGACTTCCTGACGCCGGCGGACGAGCCGAACCCGGCGCTCGGCGTGCGGGGGCTGCGGACGCTGCTCGATCACCCCGAGGTCCTGCGCACCCAGCTGACGGCGCTGGCGAAGGCCGCCGAGGGGCTGCCCGTCTACCTCGAGGTCATGGCGCCCATGGTGGCGGACCGCAAGGACGCGAAGGCCTTCGCCGACGCCTGCCGTGAGGCGGGGCTGCGGGCGAAGTTCGGCGCGATGGTCGAGATCCCCTCGGCCGCGCTGCGGGCACGCTCGATCCTGCAGGAGGTCGAGTTCCTGTCGCTGGGGACGAACGACCTCGCGCAGTACACGTTCGCGGCGGACCGGCAGGTGGGTGCGGTGTCCCGCCTGCAGGACCCGTGGCAGCCGGCGCTGCTCGACCTGGTCGCGCTGTCCGCCGAGGCGGCCACGGCCGAGGGCAAGAGCTGTGGGGTGTGCGGCGAGGCCGCGTCGGATCCCCTGCTGGCCTGTGTGCTGACCGGTCTGGGTGTCACCTCCCTGTCCATGGGGGCGGCGTCGATTCCGTACGTCCGCGCGACGCTGGCGAAGTACACGCTGGCGCAGTGTGAGCGGGCCGCGGCGGCGGCGCGTGCCGCGGACAGTGCCGAGGAGGCGCGCAACGCGGCTCAGGCGGTGCTGTCCGGCGAGTAGCCGTACCGGGCGCCGCCGGGGTGTCGGTTCAGGGGCGTCCTGCCTGCGGGCGGGGCGCCCCTGCCGCGTTCCGGCTTCCGTGTGCGTGCGGGCCTCAGTGGCGGTGGTCCGGGGCGGTGCTCTCCTCTCCGAGCGCGGGCGGCTCGCGGTAGTCGACGCCGGGCTCCGGGGAGATGGGCTCGCCGGATTCGACGTCGGTGCAGTAGGCGTCGAACACCTCGGACGCCGTCAGTGGTTCGAGGGCGCCGCCGCGCAGTCGCCAGCCGTAGACGCGGTCGGCCGTGCCGGCGGCGCTGACGCGGATCACGAGTCCGCCGGGGCTGCGGGTCGCGAGGCCGAGGGCGAGGACGCTGGCGAATTCGAGGGCTTCGGCCTCGTCGAGGCGGGTCGCGCCGTGGGGGTCCTGGTCGCCGTGCAGGACGGAGACGAGGGTGTCCGGGGGTCCGGAGACGGTGCACACGAGGTGCCGGTCGCCGGGTGGGGCGGTGTCGAGGATGCGGACCAGGAGCTCGGAGGCGCGGGTGAAGGCTGCCCTGCCGATGTCCTCGCCGCAGGTCGGGCAGGGGCCGAGGCGGGTGAGGAGGGTGGTGGCGTACTCCCAGGTGGCCTGGCGCACGGCTTCGTCCACGAGGGCGGGCAGGAGGACGGTGAGCGGGCGGCCGTCGTAGGGGATGGTCGGGCCGGTGGCCGCGAGTTCCGCGGTGAAGCGGGTCCGGCTGGCCGGGGCTTCGGGGTCGAGGCCGGTGTCCGCGCAGTACACGGCGTAGTCCTCCGGGTCGAACAGGGCGAGGGTGGTGTGGTTGCCCTGTGCGGCGCGGTCCCGCAGGACGGCCTCCAGTTGCTGGAGGTAGGTGGTGTGGTCGTCGAAGGTGAAGCTGCGGTAGCGCCGCATGGCGCGGAAGTCGTGGTCGTCGGTGAGTACGCCGATGGTGCCGGCGATCTCGCGGCGCAGGACGCGCCGCATGGTCTGGTGGTCGGTGTGCGCCATGAATTCCCCCAATGCGCGGTCGATCAATGCTCACTCACCGTAACCGGCGGCACTGACAATGGCGGTGTCGCCGGTGGTCACGGTCCGGTGGTGAGATCGTCTGCGCAGGTCACACCGCTTGGGCTGCCCACAGGCCTGGATGCGGACGGTGATCGTCCGGGGGTCAGGCGCGTTTGCGGGCGAGCTCCTCGTAGAAGCCGAGCAGGGTGAGGTCGTCGATGGAGCCGGGGTTCACCGCCTTTTCCAGGGGGGTGCCCTGCAGCAGGCGCTTGACCGGGACCTCGATGCGCTTGCCCGTGAGGGTGTGCGGGACGCCGGGGACCTCGATGATCTCGTCGGGGATGTGCCGCGGGGAGAGCTGCTCGCGGATGGCCTGCTTGATGCGGTCCAGGAGGGCTTCGTCCAGGACGGCGCCCGGTGCGAGGTGCACGAACAGCGGCATCCAGTAGCCGCCGTCGGGTTGCTCGATGCCGATGACCAGGGACTCCTTGACCTCTGGCAGGCGCTCGACGACCTCGTAGATGTCGGCCGAGCCCATGCGGACGCCCTGCCGGTTGAGGGTGGAGTCGGAGCGGCCGTGGATGATCACGGTCCCGCGTGAGGTGACGGTGATCCAGTCGCCGTGCCGCCAGACGCCCGGGTAGGTGTCGAAGTAGCTGTCGTGGTAGCGGCTGCCGTCGGGGTCGTTCCAGAAGTGGATCGGCATGGACGGCATGGGACGGGTGACGACCAGCTCGCCGACCTCGTCGATGACGGGCTTCCCGCTGGGGTCCCAGGACTGGAGGTCGGTGCCGAGGCCGGGCGCCTGGAGTTCCCCGGTGTACACCGGGAGGGTGGGTACGGCGCCGGCGAAGCAGGAGCAGACGTCGGTGCCACCGCTGACGGAGGCGATCCACAGGTCCTCGCGCACCTCGTCGTGCAGCCAGCGGAAGCCGTCAGGCGGCAGGGGGGAGCCGGTGGTGGCGACGCACTTCACCGTGGACAGGTCGTAGTCGCGTGCGGGGTGCACGCCGGCCTTGCGGCAGGCCATGACGTAGGCGGCGGAGGTGCCGTAGAGGGTGGCTCCGGTGCGTTCGGCGACGCGCCACTGGGCTCCGGTGTCCGGGTAGCCGGGGCTGCCGTCGTACAGGACGACCGTGGTGCCCGTGAGCAGGCCGGAGACGAGGAAGTTCCACATCATCCAGCCGGTCGAGGTGTACCAGAAGAACCGGTCCTCGGGGCCGAGGTCGCAGTGCAGGCCGAGCTGCTTGAGGTGTTCGACCAGGATGCCGCCCTGCGACTGGACGATGGCCTTGGGCAGGCCGGTGGTGCCGGAGGAGTAGAGCACCCACAGCGGGTGGTCGAACGGGACCTGCTCGAAGACCGGCTCGGTGTCCCCGGCGGTCACCGCCGACCACTCCAGGGCTCCCTCGGGAGGCTCGGTGCCGAGCAGGGGGATGTGGACGACGGCGCGCAGGGTGGGCAGCTCGCGGCGGAGTTCGGCGACCACCTCGCGGCGGTCGTGCTCCTTGCCGCCGTAGCGGTAGCCGTCGACGGTGAACAGGACGACGGGTTCGACCTGCTGGAAGCGGTCCAGGACGCTGCGGGCGCCGAAGTCGGGGGCGCACGAGGTCCAGACGGCGCCGACGGCGGCCGTGGCGAGCAGGGCGACGACGGCCTGGGGGATGTTGGGGAGGTAGCCGCTCACGCGGTCGCCGGGGCGGACGCCGAGGGCGCGGAGTTCGGCGGCGAGGGAGCCGACCTGGCGGCGCAGCTCGGCCCAGCTCACCGGGCGGGGCTCGTGCGTCTCGTCCACGTACAGCAGGGCGGGTTCGTCAGCGCGGTCGGCGGCGGCGCGCAGCGCGTGTTCGGCGTAGTTGAGGGTGGCCCCTGGGAACCACTGGGCACCGGGCATACTGCGGTCGCCGAGCACGCGCGCGTAGGGCGTGGAGAACCGTACGTCGAACCACTCGGTGACGGCTTTCCAGAAGGTGTCCAGCTGCTCGACGGACCACCGGTGCAGGGCCGGGTACCCGCCCTCGGCGGGGGCGCCGTGGTGTTCGGCGGCCCATGCCTGGAACCGGGTGATGCGGGCCTGGGCGATCCGCTGGGGATCGGGCTGCCAGAGCGGCTGGGGGTTCGCGGTCGACATGGGTGCGGCTCCCGGGCTGTGCGCGTCGTGTGCGTCGGTCCGCGCACGGGCTGGGGTGTGCGCGTGACGCGGCTGACAGGGACGATGCCATGTGATCGACTTCTGCACCAGGGTGCGCTCCACACAGTCCATGTCCTGAAGATGTGGTCCGGGCACGGGTGAACGGCAGTTGAACGACACGCGCGCGTGGGGCGCTCAGTGGCAGGGTGAGCAGCATGGACGGTCGTGACCTGGTGCGTTCGGTGAGTGTGGTCGGTTCGGGCAGGGCGGCGCAGGGGTTGCGTACCGTACGGGCCGCGTGGCGCAGGAGGCGCATCGACGCCGCCGGGCTGCCGCGGCGGGAGCCCGAGCGGGCCCGGGTGCCGGGCGAGGTGCGGGACGCGGAGCCGGGTCCCGGCGGTGGGCTGATCCGGTTCGGCCGCTCGGAGCTGCGGATCGTCGTGGCGGTGAACGGGGCGGTCTTCTGGGGGTGGGACGGGGCTGGTCCGCAGCCGTCGTACGCGCTCGCGGGCAGCGGTCCCGAGCCGGATCCGCGGGCGGTGCTGGAGCCGGACAAGGACGGTGGCTGGCGCGTGGTGGCCGAGCGGGCGACCGTCGTGGTCTCGCGGCACGGCGCGGTGGAGGTGTGCACCCCGGGCGGGGTGAGGCTGCGGCGGGATCTGCCGCCGCGCTGGTGGGAGCCGGTCGGCGGGGGTGCGGCGCGGTGGGTGCAGCGGTCGGAGGTGGCCGCGGACGCCCGGATCTTCGGCCTGGGCGGGCGCGCCGGCGGGCCCCGGCTGCGCGACGGCAGGTACCGGCTGTGGAACACCGATCCCGGCCGGGCGTTCGGGCCCGGTGACGATCCGCTGTATCTGACGATGCCGGTGCAGCTGGTGGTGGCGGATGCCGGCACTCATCTGGTGTTCCACGACACCACCTGGGACGGGACGGTGGTCCTGCGGGAGGGTGAGGAGGGTGCCGGGTCCGGGCACGACCGGGCGGGTCACTGCGAAGTGCGGATGGACGGGGGTCCGTTGCGCTGCTGGGTGATGGTGGGGACCCCCGCGCGCGTGCTGCACACGTGGGCCTCGCTGACCGGGGCACCCGCCCTGCCGCCCGCCTGGGCGCTGGGCCACCAGCACGCGCGGTGGGGCTTCGGCAGTGAGCAGGAGGTGCGCCGGATCGTCGCGGGCTACCACGAGCACGGGCTGCCACTGGACGCCGTGCACCTGGACATCGACCACTATGACGACCATCAGGTGTTCACGGTCGACCAGGAGCGCTTCCCCAAGCTGCCGGTGCTGGCGGAGGAGCTGCGCCGGGACGGGATCCGGCTGGTGTCGATCGTCGATCCGGCGGTGCGGGCGGAGCCGGGCAGCGCCGTGTTCGAGAGCGGCGCGGCAGCGGACGCGTTCGTGCGGGACGCGCACGGCCGGACGGTGCGGGGTGTCGCGTGGGCCGGCGAGTCGGTCTTCCCTGACTTCACGGACGCACGCGCGCGTGCGTGGTGGGGCGGGCTGTACGAGGAGCGGTTGGAGCAGGGCTTCTCCGGCTTCTGGCACGACATGAACGAGCCGACGTCGTTCAGCGCCTTCGGCGAGCCGACGCTGCCGCGTTCGGCCCGGCACGCCTTGGAGGGGCGTGGCGGCGACCACCGGGAAGGGCACAACGTGTACGCGTTGTGCATGGCGCAGGCCGCCTACGAGGGGTTGCGCGCGCTGGCGCCCCAGGAGCGGCCCTTCCTGTTCTCCCGCTCGGGCTGGGCGGGGTCGCAGCGGTACGGGGGCACGTGGTCGGGGGACGTGGCGACCGGCTGGCCGGGGCTGCGGGCGTCGCTGTCGCTGGTGCTGGGGCTGGGGCTGTGCGGGGTGCCGTACTCGGGTCCGGATGTGGGCGGTTTCGACGGCAGTCCGTCGCCGGAGCTGTATCTGCGCTGGTTCCAGCTGGGCGCGTATCTGCCGCTTTTCCGCACCCACGCGGGTCTGCGGGCGGGGCGCCGGGAGCCTTGGGAGTTCGGTGCCGAGGTGCTGGAGCACGCGCGCGTGGCGCTGCTCGAACGACGGCGGTTGCTGCCGTACTTCATGACGCTGGCGCAGCTGGCCCGGCGGACCGGCGCGCCCTATGTGCGGCCGCTGTGGTGGGGGGCGCCGGAGGACCGGGCGCTGCGCGACTGCGAGGACACGTTTCTGCTGGGCGACGCCCTCCTGGTGGCCCCCGTCCTGGATCCCGGTGTCCGCCGGCGCTCGGTGCGGCTGCCTCGGGGCCGCTGGTACGACACGGTGACGGAGGAGGTCCATGAGGGGCCGGGGCGGGTCGTGGTGGACGCGCCGCTGTCCCGGATACCGGTGCTCGCGCGCGCGGGCGCGGTGGTGCCCGTGCGGGGCGCCGGCGGGGGGCTGGAGCTGGAGGTGTGGGCGCCCCCGCGCGGACGCACCGGAGCCGGCCTGGTCGTGGCGGACCCGGGCGACGGGTGGGACGAACCGGAGGCCGAACGCTACGTCGCCCGCAGGCACGGGGGGCGGGTGGTGGTCACCCGGGACCGGGAGGACGGCGTGGCGGAGCCGCCCTACCCGGTGCGCGTGCGCGGGCTCAGCTGAACCGCGGGCTCAGACGTAGCGGCCCTCGAACCATGCCTTGACGGCCACGGTGTGCAGCGGGAAGGCGAGTTCCTCGGGCCTGCGCAGCAGCTGCCAGCCCTCGGTCTCGTCGGTGGGGCCGGAGGGCGGCAGTCCGTCGGCCGGACGTTCCGGCAGCACGCCGAACAGCAGCAGGTGCCCGTCGGGTGCGCTCATGACGTCCACGAGCCGCACGTCACGGGCGGCCGCTTCGATGCCGGTCTCTTCCTTGAGTTCCCGTACGACGGCCTGCTTCCAGTCCTCGCGGTCGTCGATGTACCCGCCGGGCAGGGCGATGCCTCCGCGCGCGGGGGCGACGGTCCGGGTGATGACGACCAGGGCGGTGCCCTTGGTGTCGTACACCGGCTGGAGGGCGATCGCGACCGGCAGCGGATTGCGGTAGGCGACGGTACCGCAGGCCGGGCAGGTGCGCGGCCATCCGGAAACGCCCTCTCCATAGGGCGCTCCGCAGCTCGAACAGTGGGAGTCGGGCGCGGAGTTGGCAGTTGGTTGCTGAGTTTCGGACACGCGCGGACTGTATCCGATCAGGGGAGGGGCATGTTCCGCTGGTGAGGCGTCAGGAACGAGCGAAACCGGAAGGAGCGGCCGGAATCACCCCCGTCGGCCCCGGCCGCCCCTCGTGTACCACGACGCCGTGCGCCGCCGTTCGGTTCACCGAATCGCCTTGCCCGTTTCCGGTAATCCGTGGCGCACTTCTGGCGACCCGTCAGGTATGCCCCGGCAGGAGGTTCCGTGCCGCACACACGCGAGCCCGCGGTCGCCGGCTGGTTCACCGGCGAGGGCGACGACTTCCGGCTCCTTCGCGCACCCGCTGTACGGTATGCGCCTGCGCCGAGGCCGTGACCGCCCCGGGCGGCCGGCCATCGGTGCAGACCAGCGGCGGACTTGCCGGGCACCGCTCACACTCTCCGTGTTCACTCGGGAATCCTGTGTGAACGTCTCATGAACTGCGCCTGGGCGTACGGGGGCAGCGCCATCATGCTCCCGTGCATCCCTGGACGGATACTCTCCGCTTCGCCTTCCAGCCGGTGGTCAACCTGAGGACGGGCGCGGTCGCCGCACTGGAGATACTCGCCCGCCCGGAGACCGGCGACGTCCTGGCCGAGGCCCGCCGGGATCCCGTGCTGGACGGCAGGCTGACCGTGTCGGCGCTCCGGGCCGCGGCCCGCAAGGAAACCCTGCTGCCGTTGCACCTGAACGTGTTCGCGGCCACGCTCGCCGACCTCGGCGGCCTGACACCGCTGTACGACGCCGTGCGCGCGGCGGGGCGCAGGGCCTGGGAGGTGACGCTCGACATCGTCCCGCCGTACACGCATGTGCCGCAGCGGGCGCTGCTGGAGGCGGTGGCCTCACTGCGCGCGCAAGGGTTCCGGATCAGCGCGGACGGCATCGGGGACGGGGACGTTCCGCTCAGGCTGCTCACCGACCTCTCCCCTGACCTGGTCAAACTCGACGCCTCGCTGCTCACCCGGCCGGCCGCGGTGCGGGCGATGCGGACGCTGTGCGAGGAGCTGGGCGCCCTGGTCGCGGTGGAGGGAGTGGAGACGGAACTGCAGTGCGCGGCGGCGCTGTCGGCCGGTGCGCAACTGGCCCAGGGCGAGCTGTTCGCTCCCCCGGCCCGCGTTCCCGCGGCGGACGTGTATGTTCCGTCCCTGGCACCCGGCGCCGGGACCCTCCCCCGCTCCGGGCCCTCCGTGCGGGAGTTCGTACGGCCGGCCGCCGTGCTGCCGCTGACCGCCTCGGCCGGACAGGTGCGGGCGCTGCTGACCGGTTCCCCGGACGTCTCCGGCGTTCTGCTGGCGGACCAGTACGGCAGGCCCGTCCGGTCGGTGCACCGGTCGCGTTTCCTGCTGTCGATGTCGGGGCGCTACGGGCACGCTCTGTACGCCGACCGGCCGGCTTTCAAACTGGGCGACGCCCCCCGCACGGTCGGCGTCGACGCGACGGCCTGGCAGGTGTTGGACGTGGTGGCGGTCGGCGGCCGGGACCGGACCTCCGACGACGTGGCGGTGGTCGACGGACACGGCCGATGCGTCGGCGTCGTACGGCTGGCGGATCTGGTGCGGGCGCTGGCCGAGAGCCGGGTGGAGGAGGCGGCCGGGCTCAACCCGCTGACCCGGCTGCCCGGTTCGGACGCGATCGTGAGCGAGGTGGACCGGCGGATCTCCGACGGGCGGGCGTTCACGCTCAGCTGGCTGGACATCGATCACTTCAAGCAGGTCAACGACGGTGCCGGATTCGCCGCGGGAGACGAGCTGATCCGCGCGGTGGGCCGCGCGCTCCAGCAGGCGGTCGCGGAGCACGCGCGCGTGGGGCACATCGGCGGGGACGACTTCCTGGTGCTGGCGGACGAGCAGGCGCTCGGTCCGCTGGTCACCGCCGTGCTGGACGTTCCCTGGGCGGTGGGCGGCCGGCCGGTCACGCTCTCCCTGGCGACGGTCGTCTGCGGCCCGGGCAGCGTGAGCGACCATCACCAGGCCGCCGCCCAGCTGGCCCCGCTGAAGAAGGCCGCCAAGGCGCTGAACGGCGGGAGCTGGGTGCTCGGGCGCGCCGGGCTCCCCGGTCACGAGGTCCGGCGCGGCGGCCCGGGTGCGGCCCCGTCGGGTGCCGGCTACGCGGCCGCCGAGCCACAGTGGTGAACGGCCTCCCCGTACACGTTCGTTGCGGCACGGGCGCTCCGCCGGGGCCGGCGCAGCGCCCGTGTCACCGTCGTCGCCGGCAGCCTTGACGCCTCCGGGGCACCGGTGAACACTTCCCGGTGTCAGTCGACATCGCCGTACATTCTCGGCGTTATCAGGCACCGCGGCACGGGTCTGTCCTGCTCACGGCCCGGCGCTCGAGGGCGATCCGGCTGCGACGGCACGCTCGTCACCGACGCCGGGCGGGGCGCGGGGCCCTCCCTGCCTTTCGGCTGAAGTCGCCAAGGGAACCGTCCTGCCCGCCGGGGCAGGGGGCCGATCGCCCCCCGCCGGCGCCAAGGGAGCCGCCATGAGCAACGGAGACATATTCCTCGGCGAGGTCATCGGCACCGCGATCCTGATCCTGTTCGGCGCGGGCGTCTGCGCCGCCGTCACCCTCAGGTACTCCAAGGCGCGCGCCTCGGGCTGGATCGTGATCGCGTTCGGCTGGGGCTTCGGCGTCCTCGCGGGCGCGTACACCGCCGCTCCCCTCTCCGGCGGTCAGCTCAACCCCGCGGTCACCCTCGGCATCGCGGTGGACACCGGCGAGTGGGGCAGGGTCTGGGTGTACCTGCTCGGGCAGTTCGTCGGCGCGATGCTCGGCGCCGTCCTGGCCTACCTCGCCTATCTCGCCCAGTTCCAGGCCAACGTGCGCACCGAAGGCACCACGGACGGCACCGCGGGTGAACCCGTGCCGACCCTCGGCATCTTCTCCACCGTCCCGGAGATCAGGAACCCGGTCGCCAACCTCGTCACCGAGATCATCGCGACCGTCGCGCTCGTCCTGCCGGTCCTCGCCTTCGGGCTCACCAGGGGGCTCGGCGAGTCCGGCACCACCGTGCTCATCGTCTCCCTGCTGGTCGTGGGCATCGGCCTCTCCCTCGGCGGTCCCACCGGCTATGCCATCAACCCGGCCCGTGACCTCGGGCCGCGCATCGTGCACACCTTCCTGCCGATCCCCCACAAGGGCGGATCCGACTGGGGATACGCCTGGATCCCGGTCGTCGGGCCGCTGATCGGCGGGGCACTGGCCGGCCTCGTCTACAACCTGGCCTTCTGAACCCCCCGCTCCCGCCAGCCATGATCCGCACGCGTCCTTTCGACCAGCGATCCCGACCCAGCGACCCAGGGGCAGTCATGACGGACACCGCCGGCACGTACGTCGCCGCCATCGACCAGGGCACCACGTCCAGCCGCTGCATCGTCTTCGACCACAGCGGCGCGATCGTCGCCGTCGACCAGCGCGAGCACCGGCAGATCTTTCCCAGGCCCGGCTGGGTGGAGCACGACGCCACCGAGATCTGGTCCAAGGTGCAGGCCGTGGTGGCCGGGGCCCTGGCCCGCGCGGGGCTGCGCGCCGACCAGCTGAGCGCCCTCGGCATCACCAACCAGCGGGAGACCACGGTCCTGTGGGACCGCACCACGGGCAAGCCCGTGCACAACGCGATCGTCTGGCAGGACACCCGTACCGCGGCCCTGTGCGGCGAACTGGGCGGAGCGGACGGCCAGGACCGCTTCCGCGAGACGACCGGGCTGCCGCTGGCCAGCTACTTCTCCGGGCCCAAGGCGGCCTGGCTGCTGGACCACGTGCCCGGCCTGAGGCAGCGGGCGGAGCGTGGAGAGATCGCGTTCGGCACCATCGACTCCTGGCTGATCTGGAACCTCACCGGTGGCACCGACGGCGGCCGGCACGTCACCGACGTCACGAACGCCGGCCGCACCATGCTGATGAACCTGGACACCCTCCAGTGGGACCCCTCCGTCCTGTCCGCGATGAACGTGCCCGAGGCCGTACTGCCCGAGATCAGGTCCTCCGCCGAGGTGTACGGGACCGCCGTCGGGCTGCTGTCCGGGGTGCCCGTCGCCTCCGCGCTGGGCGACCAGCAGGCCGCCGTGTTCGGTCAGGCCTGCTACGACGTCGGCGCGGCGAAGAACACCTACGGCACCGGCAGCTTCCTGCTGCTGAACACCGGCAACCGGCCGGTGCCGTCGAAGAACGGGCTGCTGACGACGGTGGGCTACAGAATCGGCGGGGAGGCGCCGGTGTACTGCCTGGAGGGGTCCATAGCGATAACGGGCGCGCTGGTCCAATGGTTCCGCGACCAGCTCGGGATCATCCGTACCGCCGACGAGATCGAGTCACTGGCGGCGAGCGTCGACGACAACGGCGGCGCCTACATCGTGCCGGCCTTCTCCGGCCTGTTCGCGCCCTACTGGCGCTCCGACGCGCGCGGCGTCGTCACCGGCCTCACCCGGTACGTCACCAAGGCCCACCTCGCGCGCGCGGTGCTGGAGGCGACGAGCTGGCAGACCCGGGAGGTCGTGGACGCGATGTACCAGGACTCCGGGGTGCGGATCAGCACGCTGAAGGTCGACGGCGGCATGACCCGGAACAACCTGCTCATGCAGCACCAGGCCGACGTCCTCGGCGTACCGGTGATCCGGCCCCGTGTGTCGGAGACGACGTGCCTGGGCGCCGCCTACGCGGCCGGACTGGCCACGGGCGTGTGGAACGGCCTGGACGAGCTGAGGTCGCACTGGCGCAAGGACGCGGAGTGGACGCCCGGCATGCGGGCGCCGGACCGCGACCGCGAGTACCGGAACTGGCGCAGGGCGGTGGAGAAGAGCTTCGGCTGGCTGGAGGCGGACGGGGACTAGAGGCGGCGAGGACGCCGGGAAGTCGCCGCACGCGCGCGTGGGCGCTCCGCACAGGACCACGGCCCGTACCCCGGTCGGCGGGGGTACGGGCCGTGCCGGCGGTCAGCGCACGACGGCCCCGCGCAGGTCGGCCGCGTACTCCCTCGCGTGCTGGACGAGTCCGACGAGCACCTCCTTGACCGACTCCCGGTCACGGGCGTCGCACAGCAGCAGGGGCACGTCGTCGTCCAGGTCGAGGGCCTGACGGACGGATTCCGCGGGGTGGCGGGCCGCTCCCTCGAAGCAGTTGACGCCGACGAGGAAGGGAATGGAGCGCCGCTCGAAGTAGTCGACGGCGGCGAAGCAGTCCTCCAGGCGGCGCGTGTCGGCCAGGACCACGGCGCCGAGCGCGCCCTCGGCCAACTCGTCCCACATGAACCAGAACCGCTCCTGCCCGGGCGTGCCGAAGAGGTAGAGCACCAGGTCCTCGCGCAGGGTGATGCGGCCGAAGTCCATGGCCACCGTGGTGGTGCGCTTGCCCTCCACACCGCTGGTGTCGTCGACGGGCCGCCCGGCCTCGGTGAGCAGTTCCTCGGTGCGCAGCGGCCTGATCTCGCTGACCGCGCCGACGAGGGTCGTCTTGCCCACGCCGAAGCCGCCGGCCACGAGGATCTTGAGGGTGACGGGCTCGACCGGAGCCTTGCCACGCTCAGAACGCCCGAAGATCATCGATCTCTTCTCCTGCTTGACGGGGGTCGGAGGACGGCCGGCCGTAGCCGCCGCCCCCGGGGGTTTCGATGACGAGTACGTCGCCCGGGCCGACGTCGGCCGAGCCGCTTGCGCCGAGGTCCGTGACCGTGCCGTCGGCGTGCTCCACCCGGTTGGCGCCGAGCGCTCCGGGGCCGCCGCCCGCCATGCCGTACGGCGGCACGCGGCGGTGCTGGGAGAGCGTGGAGACGGTCATCGGTTCCAGGAAGCGGATCCGGCGCACGGCTCCGTCGCCGCCGCGCCACCGCCCGGCGCCGCCGCTGCCCCGCCGGACGGCGAACTCCTCCAGCCGGACCGGTAGCCGCCATTCCAGGACTTCGGGGTCCGTGAGCCGGGAGTTGGTCATATGGGTCTGGACCACGTCGGCGCCCGGGAAACCGTCGCCGGCGCCGGATCCGGAGGCGACGGTTTCGTAGTACTGGTGCCGTTCGTTGCCGAAGGTGACGTTGTTCATGGTGCCGGAGCCCTCGGCCTGGACGCCGAGCGCGGCGTAGAGGGCACCGGTGATGGCCTGGGAGGTCTCCACGTTGCCCGCGACCACGGCGGCGGGCGGCTGCGGGGCGAGCATCGAACCCGAGGGCACGATGATGTCCAGCGGACGCAGACAGCCCTCGTTGAGCGGGATGTCATCGGCGACGAGCGTGCGGAAGACGTACAGCACGGCCGCGCTGACCACCGCGAAGGGTGCGTTGAAGTTGGTGGTGAGCTGCGCGGAGGTGCCGGTGAAGTCGATGGCCGCCCGGCGCTCGCTGCGGTCGACGCGGACGCGGACCCGGATGACGGCCCCGGAGTCGGTCTCGTAGGCGTACTCGCCGTCGTCCAGGGCGTCGATGACCCGGCGGACGGCCTCCTCGGCGTTGTCCTGGACGTGCCGCATGTAGGCCTGGACGACTTCGAGGCCGAACTCCCCGATCACGCGCCGCACCTCGTCGACGCCCTTCTGGTTGGCGGCGATCTGGGCGCGCAGGTCGGCGAGGTTGGTGCGCGGGTTGCGGGACGGGTACGGCGCCTCGGTGAGGAGGCGGCGGGTCTCCTCCTCCCGGAAGCGGCCGTCCTCGGTGAGGAGCCAGTTGTCGAAGAGGACGCCCTCCTCCTCGGTGGTGCGGCTGTGCGCAGGCATGGAGCCCGGGGCGATGCCGCCGATCTCGGCGTGGTGACCGCGTGAGGCGACGTGGAAGAGGACCCGCGGCTCGCCGGGCGTGTTCATGGCCACGTCGGTGTCGAAGACGGGGGTGATCACGGTGACGTCGGGCAGGTGCGTGCCGCCGTGGTAGGGGTCGTTGACGGCGTAGGTGTCGCCCGGCCGCATGGCGGAGCCGCGCCGGCGGATGACCTCTTTGACGCTGGTGCCCATGGACCCCAGGTGGACGGGGATGTGAGGGGCGTTGGCCACCAGGTTGCCGTCCGGGTCGAACAGCGCGCAGGAGAAGTCCAGCCGCTCCTTGATGTTGACGGACTGGGCCGTGGACTCCAGCCGCGCGCCCATCTGCTCGGCGATCGACATGAAGAGGTTGTTGAAGACCTCAAGCAGAACCGGATCGGATTCCGTGTCCGCTTCGGAACTCTGCGTGACCGCCGTGCGTTCCATGAGCAGATGCCCGTCCTCGGTCGCGGCGGCCCGCCAGCCGTCGTCGACGACGGTCGTGGCACCGGCCTCGGTGATGACCGCCGGGCCGGTGACGGTCTCGCCGGGAGGAAGGGCCTCCCGGCGGTGGAGGGGTACGTCGCGCCAGGCGCCGCCGGTGTGGAGACGGACGGTACCGGGCGTCCGGGCACGGCCCTCGTACGGGGCGAGGGCGGAGAGGTCGGGGGGTGCGGTGATGCCGGTGGCTTCGACGGAGAGGGCTTCCACGACGACCGGGCGGTCGAGGGTGAAGGAGTACGTGGCGCGATGACGTTCCTCGAAGGCGTGGCGCATGGCGTCGGGCCCGGCCAGTTCGACGGTGAGGGCGGTGTCGGTGCCGTCGTAGCGGAGCTGGGCGCGGCGGGTGACCCGGATGCGGTCCTCCGGGACCTCCTCGGCGACGAGCTCGGCCCGCGCGGCGGCCTCCAGGTCGTCGGCCGTCTTGTGGATGCCGGGCATGGAGGCGGCTTCCAGGGGTGCTTCCACGGAGTGCTCGCGCATGGCCGTGGTGTCGGCGAGGCCGATGCCGAGCGCGGAGAGCAGACCGGCCATGGGGGGCACGAGGACGGTGCGGATGCCGAGCGAGTCGGCGACCCGGCACGCGTGCTGGCCGCCGGCCCCGCCGAAGGTGGTCAGGGCGTAGCGGGTGACGTCGTGGCCTTTCTGGACGGAGATCCGCTTCACGGCGTTGGCGATGTTGGCCACGGCGATCCGCAGGTAGCCCTCGGCCACCTGTTCCGGGGTGCGGTCGTCACCGGTGCGCTCGTGGATCTCGCGCGCGAGGGCGGTGAACCGGTCGCGGACGAGCGCGGCGTCCAGCGGCTGGTCACCACCGGGACCGAACACACTCGGGAAGTGGGCGGGCTGGATGCGGCCGAGCATGACGTTGGCGTCGGTGACGGTGAGCGGGCCGCCCGCGCGGTAGCAGGCGGGACCGGGGGCGGCACCGGCCGAGTCGGGGCCCACCCGGTAGCGGGAGCCGTCGAAGTGGAGGACGGAGCCGCCGCCGGCGGCGACGGTGTGGATGTCCAGCATGGGTGCCCGCAGCCGGACACCCGCGATCTGGGTGGTGAAGACCCGCTCGTACGCACCGGCGAAGTGCGAGACGTCGGTGGAGGTGCCGCCCATGTCGAAGCCGATGACGCGGTCGAAGCCGGCGCGCTGCGACATGCGGGCCATGCCGACGATGCCACCGGCCGGTCCGGAGAGGACGGCGTCCTTGCCGCGGAACTGCCCGGCCTCCGTCAGCCCGCCGTTGGACTGCATGAACATCAGCCGCACGCCGCGCAGTTCGTCGGCGATGTGCCGCACGTAGCGGCGGAGCACGGGCGAGAGGTACGCGTCCACGACGGTGGTGTCCCCGCGCGGGACGAGCTTCATCAGCGGGCTGACCTCGCTGGACAGCGAGATCTGCGCGAAACCGACGCGGGCGGCGAGTTCGCCGACGGCGCGTTCATGGGCGGGGTGGAGGTGGCTGTGCAGGCAGACGACGGCGACCGCGCGGATGCCGTCGTCGTACGCCTCCCGGAGCGGACCCTCCAGGGCGTCCAGGTCGGGCGCGCGCAGGACGGTGCCGTCGGCGGCGATGCGTTCGTCCACCTCCACGACCCGTTCGTGGAGCAGCTCGGGCAGCTCGATGCGGCGGGCGAAGATGCGGGGGCGGTTCTGGTAGGCGATGCGCAGGGCGTCGCGGAAGCCGCGGGTGACGACGAGGAGGGTGCGCTCCCCCTTGCGTTCCAGTAGGGCGTTGGTGGCGACCGTGGTGCCCATGCGGACGGCCTCGACGGGCTCCCGGGAGCCGTCCAGGAGTTCGCGTACGCCGGCGACGGCCGCGTCGGAGTACCGTGCCGGGTTGTCGGACAGCAGTTTGTGCGTGAGCAGCCGCCCGTCCGGGCGGCGCGCGACGATGTCGGTGAAGGTGCCGCCTCGGTCGACCCAGAACTGCCAGCCAGTCACGTCACCACCCCGCTTCCGCGCCGGTCACAGCGCCCGGAGGCCGTTGATCACGTCGCGCAGGATACTCTCGTCCGGCAGCTCGGCCGGGGGCACCGGGCGGGTGACGTGGACGAGTTCGGCGTGCACCAGGTCGCCGATGAGGACGCGGACGACGCCGATGGGCAGGTCGAGTTCCGCGGCCAGTTCGGCGACCGACTGGGGCACCTCCCGGCAGAGCCCGACGATCTCCACGTGTTCGGGGGACAGTGTCGGGTCCGATTCCGGGTCGCCCGTGTCCGGCTCCGTGACGACCACCGCGATCAGGTCGAGGCGGTGCTGGCCCTCGCTCGTGGTGCGGCCACGCGTCATGGCGTACGGACGGACGACCGGCCCGGCCTCGTCGTCGAACCAGTGGTTTCTTGCCTGACCGTCTGCGCTCATGTCATCTCACTACCCGCCTGCGGGCAGATCGGTGCGCGGGGCGGTGCCCAGATGGACGCCGACCCGCTTGACCAGGAGCGTCATCTCGTAGGCGACCTGCCCGACGTCGGAGTCGGCGTCCGAGAGGACGGCAAGACAGCTGCCGTCCCCGGCGGCGGTGACGAAGAGGAAGGCGTCGTCCAGCTCGACCACCGTCTGCCGGACACTGCCCGCCTCGAAATGGCGGCCGACGCCCTTGGCGAGGCTGTGGAAGCCGGACGCCACGGCGGCCAGATGCTCGCTGTCCTCCCTGGTCAGGTCCTTGGACACCCCCGTGGGCAGCCCGTCGCCGGACAGGATGACGGCCTTGCGGATGCTGGCGACCCGGTCGACCAGATCATCCAGGAGCCAGTTCAGCTCCCCCTTGTCCGTCGCCGTGTGGCCGGTCGCCTTCGGTGCGGTCATCGACCGTCCCCCTTAGTCGTTCCTTGTGCTGTGCCGTTCCGGGCCTCGTCGCCCGCGGCGTTCTCCTCGCGGCCGCGCTGCCAGCCGCGCTGGAGCGAGGCCATCCGGCTGCGGACCTCTTCGGCATCGCGGTCGGCGGGATCCGTAGCGCGCTCGGCGCGCGGGCCGGCGCCGTGCTTGAGCTGGGGCGCCAGGCTCGCCTGGCGTACGCGCCGGGGCAGCGGCCCGGTGCCCGGCTCCGGCGCCGGGTCATCGGCGGGTGCGGCGGTACGGGAGCGGGGCGGGGCCGTGTCCTCTGGGCCGCCGGTGCCGGACGGGGTCTCGGTCCGGGTGCGCCTGGGCAGCGCCGGAGTCCCGGAGGCCGCTGCGGCGCTTTCGGCCGGCGTCGTGGTGCCGTCCTCGGCGTGGTCGGTGCGTCCGGCGGGCCGCCGGGAGGACGTGCGGCGGCGGGTGGGCAGCGGAGCCGGTCCGTCCGGGTCGGGGCGGCGCGTGACGGCCGAGGGCCCGGGATCCGGTTCGCCGCGGCGGGGCCGCTGGTCGGTGACGGGCTTGCCGTGCGAGCTGACGAGCTTGGGTGTCTGCCGCCGGGGCAGCGGTACGGCCCCGTGCTCACGGGTCCCGTCGTGCGGCGGCTGGTCGGCCGGCGGGGTGGCTGCCTGCTCCTCGTCGCCCGGGCGGATCCTGCGGGGACGGAACAGACCGCCGCGCTCGCTGTCCTCGTCCGGGAGGGCGCCGGGGAAGTCGTCCAGCGCGTCGAGATCGACGGGCGCCTCCAGCTCGACCGGGCCGTCCAGCAGGGAGGTCGGCAGGCCGGGCAGTTGCAGCGGGGCCGGGGACCGTCCGGCACCGCGGCCCAGTGCCTGCTCGGCGCCCTTCGCCGGACGGTCCCGGTCGAGCCGGAAGCCGATGCCGTTGGTGTCCGGGACGTCGTCGGTGAGCAGGGCGTCGGGGATGAACACCACGGCGGTGGTGCCGCCGTACGGCGACGGCTGGAGGGAGACCCGGACGTTCTGGCGCTGGGCGAGGCGGCTGACCACGAACAGGCCGAGCCGGTCGGTGTCGGAGAGTTCGAATTCGGGTGTCTCGGCGAGACGCAGATTGGCGTCCAGGAGCGCCTCGGCCGTCATACCGAGACCCCGGTCGTGGATCTCCAGGGTGAAACCGTTGGCGACCCGGTCGCCGAGGACCTGGACGGCGGTGTGCGGGGGCGAGAAGACGGTGGCGTTCTCCAGGAGTTCGGCCACGAGGTGGGTGAGGTCGGCGACGGCGGGCCCGGTGACGGCCACCCGCGGCAGGCGCCGGACCTCGATGCGCTCGTAGTCCTCGACCTCGGCGACGGCGGCGCGGACCACGTCCATCAGCTGTACGGGCCGGCGCCACTGCCGGGAGGGCGCGGCCCCGGAGAGGATCACGAGGCCCTCGGCGTGCCGGCGCATACGGGTGGTGAGGTGGTCCAGGCGGAACAGGTCGGCGAGTTCGTCGGTGTCCTCGGTCCGGCGTTCCATGCTGTCGAGCAGCGTGAGCTGCTTGTGCAGCAGCACCTGGCTGCGCCGGGCGAGGTTGACGAAGACCTCGGAGACGCCGGCCCGCAGCTCGGCCTGCTTGACGGCGGCCTCGACCGCCGCGCGCTGCAAGGTGTTGAGGGCCTGCCCGACCTCGCCGATCTCGTTCTTGTCGTACTCCAGGCGCGGGACCTCGGTCTCGACGTCGACCTGTTCGCCCGCCGACAGCCGGCGCATCACACTGGGCAGCCGGACACCGGACGCCTCGTGCGCCTCCAGGCGCAGCTGGCGCAGGTCGCGGATGAGGGCGCGGCCGACCCGGATGGAGAGCACGACGGAGAGCAGGAGCGCGACCAGGCCGAGGGCGCCGGCGACTGCCGCCTGCACGATGACGCCGACGGCCACGGGGCGCGTACGGTCCTGGAAGCGGTCGCCCACCTGGTCGTCCAGGGTGCCGAGTTCGTGCAGGACGGTCGCCGCGGAGGAGTCCCAGCTCTTCGCGGTGACATCGCCAGGGGTCCCGGAGTCCGAGGCGATGACGGTCCGTTCGGCCTCCCGCAGCGGGGCGGTGGTGGCGTTCTTCCAGAAGCGTTCGTAGCGGTCGCGCTCCGCGGCGGGCAGCAGGGGGAGGCTGATGTCGTACAGGAGGGTGCGCTGTGCGACGAGGTCGGAGATGTGTTGGGTCTCGTCGCGGGTGAGCCGGCCGACGACGAGGGAGGAGCCGAGCAGGGCGTCCTCGCGGGAGAGCAGCTCGCGGGCGCGGGTGACGTTCACCAGGGCGCGGGCCTGCTTGTCGAGTTCGACGTCGTCCAGGCCGTCGAGGGACGCGAGGAGCGCGTAGCAGGGGTCCACGAGACGGTTGTAGAGGTCGAGCGCCTGGGCGCGGGTGAGGGTGCCCCCCTCGACGCTGCGGCGCAGGGGACCGATACCGCCCAAGGCGTCCAGGACGGCGGTGAGGTGTTCGCTGTCGTCCGCGTCCAACCCGGTCCGGATGTCCTGGGCCTCGGCGTTTCGGCGGATGGTGGCGATCACCCGGTCGGTGGCGGTGCGGGTGCGGCGCAGTGCCGAAAGGGCCTCGGAGGCGCGCGGGTCGGCGAGGTAGACGAGGGTCTGGCGGCGCTCCTGCTGCAGGACGCGAACGGTATCCTCGGTGGGGTAGCCGATGTCCTCGACGACGTCGGTCACGCGGAACAGCTGGGTGGCCTCGCGCCCCGTGAGCACCGTGGCGAAGCCCCAGATGGCGGTCAGGGACACCAGCGGCACGAGAAGCAGCGCCACGATCTTCCGGCGGATCGACTTCCCGCGAAAGCGCATGGCCTCCCCCAGCTCGACCCCCGCCGGCCGGGGGTGTTCATGTCCGTCAGCAAACGGCGCGAGCCTACTACCTGCCTCACAGTTAACTCGAAGACATGTCCGGAGGGCGAACTTCCGCACTGGGCGCCGGACATGGCGAGTTGTCCGGGCATGTGGGGAGATCGCCACCGCGATCCGGACACCCACGCGGCGCCTGTGACCGGCGCACGGCAGGGCGGTTGGCCGGAATTTTTCGCCAGTGGGGAATCTTCCGGGGATCTCGTGCGTCCTTATCCACGGGAAAGGGGGGCGGAATGGGCCACAGGAGCCGCATCCCGCACTCCGGCGGCGTAAAACAGCGCAAGCCGGGCAGCCACTGGGGAGTCGGGGTCTTCGGATGCCGGGGCGAACGGTTGGCCGGCGGTGGGGAGTGACACGGTGATGGGCACGGCTGAGCGGCGCGGGGCGCCCGGGGAGAGCGTGGCGGAGCGCTCGCAGGCGCGGTGGCACAGGCAGGCGCCGGACCGGGACATATCAGGGACGGAGCGCGCCGGGGAGCCCGGTGGTGACGAACCGCGGCAGAACTACCGCCCGTTGTGGATCGAGGAGCCCGCGCGCCGGCATCCGTTGCCCGATCCGGTCCGTACGGCGGCGGTGCGGGCGGTCCTCGTCATCGCGGTGACGCTGATCCAGGCGATGGTGGCGTTCCTGTGCACGCTGGCCGGGTCCTGGCTGGCGTTCCCCATGGTGATCAGCGGGGTGGCCAGCACGGTGGTGGCCACCTGGGCCGTGGTCGACGTGTGGGTCACCCGCCAGGTGTGGAACCAGCGGTACGGCGTGGTCTCCGAGCCGAGCAGCACGGCCCGGGCCCTGCGCCGGGAGCGGCGAGCCCGCCGGCGCCAGGAGCGGGTCAGCGTGCGGGAGCAGGACCGGATACGCCGGACCGGCGGCGCGGGGCGGCTGTCGCACCCCTGACGCCTGACGGACGGCACTGGAACCGCCGGCGGTCGCTCTCAGCGAGGTCCCGGGTGCCGCGAGCCCGGTCGCCGCGCGTCCGGTGACCTGGTGACGCGACGCACGGAAGCCGGCCACCGGACCCGGGCCGCGGGATTGCCACGGCCCGGGAACCGCGCGCCTACGGGACGCTCGGCGCGGGCTTCTTGAACATCCGGGTCGCCGTGATCTCGCTGTGCACCGCCTCTCCGGCCTGGGGCGGCTGGGGAAGACCGGGCCGGAGGTGTTCCTCCACGCTGATGTACTTCAGGCCCGCCCTGAGGTCGGCGTCGTTGCGCAGGCGGATGACCAGCGGGAACTCGGCGAGGGCGGTGGTGTCGAACAGACCGGTGGTGTAGAGCAGTTGGACGCCCAGCGCGTCGGACACCGCTCGCTGGAGTTCGAGCAGGTAGGTCGCGTTGGCCCGGCCGATCGGGTTGTCCAGGAAGAGCGTGCCGGCGTACCGGTGCTTGTCCCGGCCCCGGTCGTTCGAGCGCAGCGCGGCCATCGTGCAGTACAGGGCGATGGCCGCCGTGAGCAGCTGTCCGCCGGAAAAGACGTCGCCCATCTGGCCGACGGGGACGCGCTCGGCGCGCAGCACGGCGTCGGGCTTGAGGATCTCTACGGCCACGCCCTTCGGCTGCAGGGCCGCCGCGACGCCGCGCAGCAGCAGGGACATGCCGTCACGGCGCAGGTCGGAGTTCTTCCTGACGGCCGCGCGGGTGGCCTCGTCGATGACCTCGCCGAGCCGTTCGGTGAGTGTGGCGTGGTCGGGCTCCTCGAAGCGGATGCGCAGGAACTCCTGGCCGGACCACTCGCCGAGCCCTTCCGGCAGCCGGGAGAGCCGCTGGGCGGAGCGCAGGGTGGCCAGCGCCGACTCCACGAGACCGCGCAGCCGGTCCACGATCGAGTCGCGGTTGCGTTCCAGCTGGGCCAGTTCGTCCGTCAGGACGCGCAGCCGGGGCGCGAAGGCGTCCGCCCACTTCTGGGCGTGCTCGGGCAGCGCGGAGGCGGGCAGTTCGCGGATTTGCTGCCGGGCGGGGGTGCGGACCTGCTCGTAGCGCGTGGAGTTGGCGTGCCGGACGAGGACGTCGCTCGCCTCGCGCACGGCCGCCTCGGCGGCGGACAGGTCGGCGGCGCAGCCCCGCAGCGAACGGCGGGCCTCGGCGGCGGAGTGCCGGGCCTCCTCCAGGGTGCCCGGGTACGGCTCGGCGTCCTCCTGCTCCTCCTCGGGGGCGTGTTCGCGCAGCAGGTCGCGGAGCATCGCGGCGATCTCGTCGAAGCCGCCGGCCGCGTCCTCGGCGGCGCGGTGGGCGTCCAGCAGTTCCGCGTGCGCCTCGCGGGCCTCGGCCAGGGCCTCGGTGCGCGCGGCGAGTTCGGCCGTGGCGGTGCGCAGCAGCGCCTGGGCGTGCTCGGCGTCGCGCGGGACGAGTTCCTCGGGCAGTTCGGTGTGCGCCTCGCCGTCCTCGGGCGCGTGCCGCTCGGCCTCGCCGCGCAGCCGGCCGAGCTGCTCGCTCGCCGTCGACATCCGGGTCTCCAGGAGCTGCACCAGCTCCTCGGCGCGTGCGGCGGCGGCCTGCCGGGAGGGTCCGTCGGCACCGTCGGGCGACTGGAGCAGCTGCTCGGCGCGGGTGCGGACCTTGTTGCTGAGCCGGTCCAGTTCGGCTCGGGCGGCGCTCTCGTCGCTCTCGGCGCGGGCCTGCTCGGCGCGCAGGTCGGCGCCGACGCCGACCTTCTCGTACACCTGGGAGGCGGCCCGGTAGGCCTCGCGGAGGGCGGGCAGGGACGCCTTCGGGGCGTCGTCGTCGGCGTCGGGTACGTCGTCGGGGGCGCCGGCGATCTCGGCGCGCTCGGCGCGCAGGGCGCGCGCGGTGCGGCGGGCGTCGTCGGCGGCGCGCTGGGCGGCGCGGCGGTCCTCGTCGGCGGCGCGGGCGCGGTCGAGGCAGGTCTGGGCGCGGGCCTCGGACTCGGCGGCCTCGTCGGCGAGTTCGCGCAGTCTGACCTGCCAGCCGGCGCGTTCGCGGAGCCGGAAGGCGAGGCCGGCGAGGGCGTCGGCGGCGCGCCGGGCCTTCTGCGCGGCCTCCTGCCGTTCGTCGCGCATCCGGGCGGCCTCGGCGGCGGACTCGTCGGCCTCCGCGCGTACCGTGCGTGCCTCGGCGAGTTCCGCTTCGGCCTCCTCGGCGAAGGCGCGGGCCTCCTCGGCGGCCCGGGCCAGTTCGGTGAGGCGCCCGGCGGGGCAGCCGGTGCGCCAGGAGGCGAGCCGCGCGGCCAGTTCGCGGTCCTTGCCGAGGCGGGCGGCGAGGGCGCGGATCTCCTCGTCGCGCGCGGTGGCCCGGGCGCGCAGAGCCTGGCGTTCCTCGTCGGCGGCATGCTCGTCGTGCATGGCCGGGTTCGGCGGCACGAGGAACACGTCGCCGGAGGTGGTGCCCTGGGCGGGGGGCGGGGCGAGCAGCGCGGCGGCGGTGCCGACGGCGACGGCGGAGCGGGGCAGCAGGGCGGCGTCGCCGAGGGCCTCGCGGGCACGCGCGTGCGTGTCCGGGTCGGTGATGATCACGCCGTCGACCAGTTCGGGGCGGGCGGCGAGCACGCGCGCGTGGTCGGCGGGGTCGACGGCCTGGGCCAGGTACCGCCAGCCGGGCAGCGCCGGGATGCCGTGTTCGCCGAGGAACTCGACGGTGGCCAGCACGTCCGGGCCGGGCGGCAGCAGGCCGCCGTCGCCCAGGGCGCCGAGGATGCGGGCGTCGTCGGCGGCGGCCGTACGCAGGTCGAACAGGTGCCGTTCGGCGGTGGACACGGCGTCGTCGAGGAGGTCGCGCAACTCGTCGGCGAAGCGGTCGAGTTCCTCGGGGGTGAGGGTGCCGTGGCCGGCCTCGGCGGCCGGTGCGCGGGTGGTGCCGGCCTCCTCCGTCCTGGGCGCGGGCACCCGGGCCACGCTCGGCGCGCCCGGCAGGCTCAGCAGTTCCGCGAGCCGTTCCTCGGCGGCCAGCGACTCGGCGAGGCGCCGCTCGGCCTCGTGGGCGCGCTCGGCGGCGGTGGCCGCGTCCGCAGCGCGGGCCGCCGTCAGCTCCGCGCGGGATTCGGCGGAGGCCGCCTCGCGCGCGTGCTCGGTGGCCTTGCGGGCGGCCTCGCGGGCCGCGTCCCAGGCGGCGACGGCGGTCTTCTCGGCGTCGCTGGCGGCGAGCGCGGCCCGCGCCGGGTCGGCGTCCGGGGCGCTGTCGTCCAGCCAGCCCGCGCGAACGGCCTCGGCGGTCTCCTGCTCGACCTCGGCGAGCCGCTGGCGCAGGTGCCCGGCCTCGCTGCGGGCCCGTTGCGCCTCGGTGGCGGCGGCGGTGGAGTCCCGGTAGGCGGTGTCGCTGACCTCCTGGAGGGCCGCGGAGCGCTCCTCCTCCTCGTTGGCGAGGGCCTCGGCGCCGCCGGCGGCGGCGTGCAGGGCCCGTACGAGGTCCACGGCGGCCTTGGCGCGGGCGGCGAGCGCGGGGGCCGCGTCCCGTTCGGCCTCCTGGATGGCGGCCGCCACGCGCGCGACGCGGTCGGCGGCGGCCCGGTGGCGCAGCACGGCCTCGGCGGCCTGCCAGGCGGCGTGCAGGGTGCGGGCGTCGGCCAGCTCGCGCTTCTGCGCGGCGGCGGACTTCTCGGCGGCGGCCAGCGCCAGGGAGGCGTGCCGGTAGGCGAGTTCGGCGGCGACGAGGGCGCTGCGTTCGCGGGCGCCCTCCGAGTGCGTGACGGCGTAGGCGGCGGCCGTCACCCGCTGGGCGAGATCGGCGGCCCGGACCCGCTCCCGCACGGCTCGCGCGGACAGCCGCCTGGCCAGTGTGCGGGTGCGGCGCTCGGCGCCCGCGTGGACGTCACGCGCGCGCGCACGGGTCTCGGCGGCTTCGACGATCCTGCCGAGCAGGTCGGCCGAGCCGGCGGTGAAGTCCCGTTCGGCGATCAGCTCGGCGCGCCGCCCGAGTTTGTTGCCGAAGCCGCTGACGAGGTCGGCCAGGCCGTCGGTGTCCCGGGTGTCGGTGACCGCGCGCAGCAGCAGGTCGGTGAAGTCGGAGTCCTTCTTGACCGCGAAGAGGCCGGCCGCCTCGCCCTCGTCGGCGTTCATCTCGCGCTGGTAGCGGAAGAGTTCGGGGTCGAGGCCGAGGTCGCCGAGGTGCTCGGTCCAGCGCTCGTGGATCTCCTCCCAGTGCACCTCCAGGTGCGGGTAGACCTTGCCGGCCTCCATGAGGGCGTCGCGGAAGCCCTTCATGGTGCGGCGGCGGCCGTGCGCGCCCGAGGTGCCCTCGGCGGGCGGCCGTACGGCGGTGGACTCGGCGACGGGCAGGTTGTCCAGGCTGAGGCCGGGGCCGGGCCGGAAGGAGTACCAGGCCTCGGCGAACTTGCGCGGGTCGTTGGAGACCTGCCGGCCGCGCCACTCGCTGACCTTGCCGACGACGACGCACTCGCCGGTCAGGACGTGCTGCCACTCCAGGGCCACGTGGCCGCAGTCGTCGGCGAGCAGGAACTTGCGCAGCACGCCGGAGCTGGCGCCGCCGAGGGTGTTGCGGTGGCCCGGCAGCATCACCGAGAAGATCAGCTTGAGCAGGACGGACTTGCCGCCGCCGTTCTCCAGGAACAGCACGCCCGCGGGCGCGGGCCGGCGCGGTGGACCGGACGGCTCCTCCTCGAAGAACTCCGCCTGCGCGGGCGCCGGGTCGGGCACGGGCTCGCCGACACCCCGCAGGTCCAGCACGGTGTCGGCGTAGCGCGCACCGGCGGGACCGATGGAGTAGAGGCGGACCCGGGACAGCTCGTACATGGCGGACTCTCGTAAGTCTGGTGAAAGGTGCGGTGGTTCGGGAGGTCTGGGACTGCGGGAGCTTCAGCGCGTCAGGAGTGGAACGGCAGTCCGGCGTCGGCCACCAGATCCAGGTCGTCGGTGTCCTGGGCGGGCAGCAGGGTGGCCGTGCCGTCGGTGACCGGGACGATGCCCAGCTCCACCAGTTCGGCCAGGGCGGCGCTGCCGGCCAGGTCGCGGACCTGGAGCTGGTAGCGGGCCGTGGTGCGGTAGGTGCCGCCGTTGTCGTCGCCGGTGCGCTGCAGGAAGCCCGAGTCGGTGAGGAAGGCCATGGCCTTCGCCACGATGCCGGTGGTGGAGGCGGCCGGCCGGCGGGCGTCCTTGGTGGCGCCCGTGGCGCTGCGTCTGGCCCAGATCCGCCAGGCCGCCTCCAGGCCGGGCGCGTCGGTCGCCGGGTCGGTGTTCTCGCCCTGCTCCTCGGCGCGCTCCTCCAGGCGGCGGCAGGCCTGCCGGACGAAGGCGTCGACGCCGTTGACGGTGACCCGGCCGATGTAGGAGTCGTCGGCCAGGTCCTCGGGACGCGGGAACGCCAGCGCGGCGACCGCGAGATGGGCGAGTCCGTGCAGGAAGCGGTCGCCGGAGTCGGCGGCGGTGCGACGCGCGTAGTCGCCCATGCGGACGGCGAACACCGAGTCCTCGGCGGCGGTCACGGCCATCCCCGCGCGCGGGGACACCTCCAGCACGACGAGCCCGAGACCGGCCGCGACGGCGTCGGCGAGCCGGGCGAACGCCGGGTCCTCGCGGTAGCGGCGCAGCAGTTCGGTGTACTCCTGGTCGCGGGCGGGCGCCAGTTTGGGCTGGAGGCCGAAGGCGACGAGCCGCGCCGCGTCGGCGGCGTCGGCGGGGGTGACGGCGGAGCCCGCCGGGGCGGCGGCAGGCTCGGGTTCACTCCGGTCGACGTGCTCGGTCACGGGTTCGGCTCCTTGTCGTGCTCTTGTCCACTCATACCACTCATGCCGCTTCCGTCCGGTCCGCGGCCATCCCGGCCGCGTCCAGCAGGGCGGTCCCCACGATCAGGTCCGCCCCGCCGAACTCGGGATCGTCCAGCTCGGTGCCGTCGTCCACAGCGAACAGCAGCTTCTCCTCGCCCTGCCGGTAGGCGGTGCCGACGGGCGGGCTGGCCGCGTGGACCGCCAGCAGCGCCACCAGGTAGGCGAGGTCGGGGTCCCCGGTCCGCCGGGCCTCGGCCAGCAGCCCGGACAGTCTCCTCGGGGCGTCCGCCGGCAGGTCCAGCAGGTCCCTGGCCGCGGCCAGCTGTTCCTCGCTGAAGCGGCTGTCGTCCGGCGTCGCGATCAGGTCGGGCTCGGGCATCTCCGCACCCAGGTGCTCGCGCTCCACGGGCGGGGTCAGCAGTATGTCCACGAGGTCCCCGACCCGGACGGACACCGGGGTGCGCAGTCCGGTGCCGCGCGCGAAGAAGGCGTCGGCGACCCGGATCGCCTGCTCCAGCGGCAGCGGCAGGACGGGGGCGACGAGATGGCCGTAGAGGTCGATCCCGGACGCCGTCGCCGGTGTGGCGAAGGCCTGCCGGTCCTGTTCGGCGCGGAACAGCGGGCCCGCCTCCAGCAGGCGCGACTGGAGCTGGGTGTGGCGCCGGATGCAGTCCTTGACGATGTCGACGAGTTCGGCGGCGCGGCGCTTGTGCTCGGGGTCCTCGGTCTCGTCGCGGGCCTTGCGGATGTTGGTGAGGATCGCGTTCTCGTGGCGGTAGCGCTCGGCCACGTGGTCCAGGGCCTCGGCGATCATGTCGGGGACGGCTTTGAGCCAGTCGACCGCGCGGACGTTGCGCCGGGTGGCCTCCAGGGCCCGGCGCAGCGTCTCGGAGTACTGGACCGTGCGGTAGCGGGCCTGCTCGGCGGCGAGCTGGGCGTCGGCGAGCCGGCCGCGGCTGATCAGCACCTCGAGCTTGACCTCGGCGGCGATCTGGGCGCTGGTGACGTCGGTGTCTAGGGCGCCGACCAGGACGTTGACCGCCTCGTCCGTCGTCCGCAGGTAGACCGTGCCGCCGGGGCCGGGGACCTCCTCGATCAGCTTGAAGTCGTAGTCGCGGCGGACGTAGGTGCCGTCGGGCGCGAAGGTGCCGTAGACCGCGCGGAAGCCGCGGTCCACGCTGCCGACGTTGATCAGGTTCTCCAGCACCCAGCGGGCCACGCGCTCGTGTTCGGCGGCGGGCCGGGCCGGGGCCTGGGCGGCGATGCGCGGGACGAGCCGGGCCACGATCTGCTCGTGGTCGGCGCCGGTGTCGAAGTCCATGTTCAGGGTGACCAGGTCGATGGCGGCCAGCGCCACCTCGGCCATCCCGTACACCGAGTACTCGCCGGCCAGGTTGGCCTTGCGCGCGTCCAGGTCGTGCAGCGGCGCGGTGCAGGCGAGGGCGCGCAGCCGACGCGCCAGCCCCTCGTCGGCGGCCGGGCCCGGAGCCGGGCGCGGCCCCGCGCTGAGCTGGGGCGGAACACGGTCCGTCGATGCAGGCGAAGTCACGGTGCACAGACTAGGTCCTGGGTCTGACATCGGCCCAAACGAGCGGTTCCGCCGGTTCGCCGCCCTGGCCGCGGGTCGTTGCCGGCACGCGGTCCGCCGGGCCGTTCGGGCGGCTCGCGGGCCGCTGAGGGGCACCCTCCTCGCCCGACCGCCCGGCCCGTCGCGCGGCTCCCGCCCCGCTACGGGGTGCCCTCCTCGCCCACCCTGCGCCGGTACACCTCGACGACCCGTTCCAGCGAGTCCGTGAGATAGGTCTCCAGGAGCCGTTCGGCGCCGCGCCGGTCGCCGGCCTGGAGCGCCTGGAGGATCTGGGCGTTGCGGGTGAGGTACGGCTCGTGCAGCCGGCGCGGGTCGTCCACGACGTGGAAGGCCAGGCGCAGCTCGGCGAAGACGCTGCGCATCAGCTCGTCGGTGCGTTCGCTGCCGGCGAGGGCGACCAGTTCCCGGTGGAAGTGGATGTTGGCCGTGCCCAGCGCTTTCCAGTCATTCTCCGCGGCCGCCGCGCGCCCCTCCTCGACGGCCGCGACCAGCCCGTCCAGCCGGTACGGCGGTTCGCCCAGCCCGCGGACGACGGCGCACTCGACGAGGGAGCGCGTGCGGTAGATGTCCTCCACGTCCTCGACAGTCAGGACCCGGACGAACACGCCCCGGTTGAGTTCGTGGATCAGCAGGCGCTCGTGGGTGAGCAGCCGGAACGCCTCGCGCAGGGTGTTGCGGGAGACGCCGAGCGCCCCGCCGATGCCGTCCTCGGACAGCCGGGTGCCGGGCGGGAAGTAGCCCTCGGAGATGCGGCTTCTGAGGATGTCCGAAACGCGCTCCGCGGTGCTCGTGCGGCCCAGAAGGACCCGGTCGCCGGCCAGTCCCGTCAGCTCCTCTGCCATGCCCGGAATTCAATCGCAGACGCCAGGACGAAACAACACGGGTATTGAAGGATCGTTGAACGATCCTCTACGGTGCTCCGCACGGCTCACTTCCCAGCACCCTCCGTCCCTCTCCTGCGAGGTGCCCATGAGCACGACCCCACCGCCACGGTCCGCGCCCCCCACCGGCCTCCGCCCGGGCCCGGCCGAACACACCGCCGAGGACGGCGCGTTCGCCTGGCTGCGCGCCCTCGGCCCGCGCGGCCGGCGCGCGTTCGCCGGAGCTTTCGGCGGCTATGCCCTGGATTCGTACGACTACTTCACCCTGCCGCTGAGCATGGTGGCGCTCTCGGCGTACTTCGGCCTCAGCAGCGGCCAGACCGGCCTGTTCACCACCGTCACCCTGGTGGTCTCGGCGGCCGGCGGCGCCGCCGCGGGCGTGATCGCGGACCGGGTGGGCCGCGTCCGGGCCCTGATGATCACGGTGGTCACGTACGCCGTCTTCACCGTCGCCTGCGGCTTCGCGCCCACCTACGAGACCCTGCTGGTCTTCCGCGCCCTTCAGGGCCTCGGCTTCGGCGGCGAGTGGGCGGTCGGCGCCATCCTGGTCGCCGAGTACGCGAGCGCGCGCCACCGGGGCCGGACGCTCGGCGCGGTCCAGAGTTCCTGGGCGGTCGGCTGGGGGCTGGCGGCGGTCGTCTACACCCTGGTGTTCTCCTTCGCCGGCGACGACCTGGCCTGGCGGGTGATGTTCTGGACCGGCGCCCTGCCCGCGCTGCTCGTGGTCTGGCTGCGCCGCTCGGTGCACGACGCCCCCGCGGCGACGGCGGCCCGTGAACAGGACCCGCGCCGGGGCTCGTTCGCCGCGATCTTCCGGCCGGCCCGCGGCGACGGCGCCCCCGGCCTGCTGCGCACCACGGTCTTCGCGAGCCTGCTCTCCACGGGCGTGCAGGGCGGCTACTACACGCTGGCGACCTGGGTGCCGACGTATCTGAAGTCCGACCGCGGTCTGTCGGTCGTCGGCACCGGCGGCTACCTGGCCTTCCTCATCTCCGGCGCCTTCCTCGGCTACCTGACCGGCGGCCACCTCACCGACCGGCTCGGCCGCCGGAACAACATCTGGCTGTTCGCGCTGCTGTCGGCGGTGTGCATCCTGGCGTACGCGAACATCCCGCACGGCGCCAACACCCTGTTGCTGGTGCTCGGTTTCCCGCTCGGCTTCTGCATGTCGGCCATCTTCAGCGGCTTCGGCTCCTACCTGAGCGAGCTGTACCCGACGGCGGTACGCGGCACCGGGCAGGGCTTCACGTACAACACGGGCCGCGCGGTGGGCGCGGTGTTCCCGACCCTGGTCGGCTTCCTGGCCGACAGCTGGGGCGTCGGCGGCGCGCTGGTCTTCGGCGCGATCGGCTACGGCCTCGCGGCGCTGGCGCTGCTCGGGCTGCCGGAGACGCGCGGGAAGGAGCTGGCATGACACGGGTGAACCGCACCGAGGACCGGCCCGTCGCCACCGTCGACGCGCACGCGCACGCGTGGAGCCCGCAAACCGCGCGGGCTTGCTTCCGCGACGGTCTCACCGGGCCGACCGCCGGGGTCGCGGCGGGCCACACCCAGGCCAACCTGATCGCGGTGCCCGCCGACTGGGCCTACGACATGCTGCTGTTCTGCCAGCGCAACCCCAAGCCGTGCCCCGTGCTCGACGTCACGGACGCCGGTTCCCCGACGACCGTGCTCGCCGAGGGCGCCGACCTGCGCACCGATCTGCCGCGCTACCGGGTGTGGCAGGACGGCGAGCTGGTGGACGAACCCACGGACGCGCGCGCGTACTGGCGGGACGACCTGGTGTCGTTCCTGCTCGGGTGCAGCTTCACCTTCGAGTGGGCGCTGGCCCGCGCGGGCGTGCCGATCCGGCACGTCGAGCAGGGCCGGAACGTGCCGATGTACGTGACCAGCAGGGCCTGCCGGGAGGCGGGCCGGCTGCGCGGGCCGATGGTGGTCTCCATGCGGCCGGTGCCGCCCGAGCGTCTGGGCGCGGCGATCCGGGAGAGCAGCCTGCTGCCGGCCGTGCACGGCGGCCCGGTGCACTGCGGGGACCCCGCGGCCCTCGGCATCGAGGACCTCGGCCGGCCCGACTTCGGCGACCCGGTGACCGTCGCCGACGGCGACATCCCGGTGTTCTGGGCCTGCGGAGTGACTCCGCAGGCGGCCGTGATGGCGTCCCGGCCGCCGTTCGCGATCACCCACGCGCCGGGCCAGATGTTCCTGACCGACGCACGGGACGAGCAGTACCGGCTGGCCGGCGTCGACTGAGCCGCGGCCGTGCGTACCGCAACCCCGAAACCGCGCACGAATGAGCGCCACGAGAACCGGAGACGCGAGAACATCATGACCGCGATCGATCTGAACGCCGACCTGGGCGAGGGCTTCGGCCGCTGGCGGCTGACCGACGACGACCAGCTCCTGTCCGTCGTCACCAGCGCCAACGTGGCCTGCGGCTTCCACGCCGGGGACGCGGCCACCATGCGCCGGGTGTGCGAACGGGCGGCCGAGCGCGGGGTGACGATCGGCGCGCAGGTCTCCTACCGGGACCTGGCCGGTTTCGGGCGGCGCGCGATGGATGTGCCGCCCGCCGAGCTGGCGGCCGAAGTGGCCTACCAGATCGGTGCCCTGGAGGTGTTCGCACGGGCGGCGGGCGCGCGCGTGGCGTACGTCAAACCGCACGGCGCGCTCTACAACCGCGTCGTGCACGACGGGGAACAGGCCCGCGCGGTGATCGAGGGGGTGCGCCTCGCGGACGCCTCGCTGCCGGTGCTGGGGCTGCCCGGCTCGCGGTTCCTGGAGCTGGCGGCCGAGGCAGGTCTTCCGGCCGTCACGGAGGCCTTCGCGGACCGCGCGTACACCGACGAGGGCACGCTGGTGCCGCGCGGTCACGAGGGCGCCGTGGTGACCGACCCGGACACCGTGGTGGAGCGCTCGGTGAGCCTCGCGCGCTCCGGTGCGGTGATCGCGCACTCCGGCGCGCGGATCCGGGTGCGCGCCCGGTCGCTGTGCCTGCACGGCGACACTCCGGGCGCGGTCGGCCTGGCCCGGCGGGTGCGGGAGCGGCTGGTGGGGGCGGGCGTGCGGGTGGAGGCGTTCGCGTGAGGGCGCTTCCCGTCGGCGACGACGCGCTGCTCGTCGAGGTCGCCTCCGGGCAGGAGGCGCAGGCCGTGCACGCGGAACTGCTGCGGCGCCGCGCGGAGGGCTCGCTCACCGTGCGCGAGATCGTCCCGGCGGCCCGTACGGTCCTGCTCGACGGGCTGGCCGAGCCGGCCCGCTGGGCGGCGGAACTGACCGGCGCGCGGGTGCCGCGGGTGCCTGCCCGCGCGCGCGAGCTGGTCGAACTGCCCGTGCGGTACGACGGCCCCGACCTGGCGGCGGTCGCCGCGCACTGGCAGGTGCCGCAACACGAGGTGGCCCGCGTCCACGCCGGCACCGAGTTCACCGTGGCCTTCTGCGGCTTCGCCCCCGGCTTCGGCTACCTCACCGGGCTCCCGGAGCGCTACCACGTGCCGCGCCGCGCCACCCCGCGCACGGCGGTTCCCGCCGGCGGCGTGGCCCTGGCCGGCCCGTACACCGGCGTCTACCCGCGCTCCTCGCCCGGTGGCTGGCAACTGATCGGCACGACGGACGCGGTGCTGTGGGACCCGGCACGCGTCCCGGCGGCCCTGCTGGAGCCGGGCACGCGCGTGCGGTTCGTGCCGGCGGGGGACGCGTGAGCGGCCAGCACAGGGGCGTACCGGCAGGGGTGCGCACCGGGCAGACGGCCGCACCGGTGGCGGTGCGCAGGGCGGGAGCAGCCGCACCGGCGGTCGTGCGCGCCGGGGAGGACCGTGCGGCCGGGCGGCGGACGGCAGCCCACGCGCGCGCGTGCCCGCTGCCTGCCCGACCCGTGGCCTGGGAGGCCCCATGACCGACCGTGCGCTGGTCGTCGTGCGCGCCGGGGCGCTGACCACCGTGCAGGACCGCGGGCGGCCGGGCTACGCGCACCTCGGCGTGCCCCGCTCCGGAGCGCTCGACGCGCCCGCCGCTGCGCTGGTGAACCGGCTCGTCGGCAATCCCCCGGACGCCGCCGTCCTGGAGACGACCCTCAACGGCTGTGCGCTGCGCCCGCGTTCGACGGTGACCGTCGCGGTCGGCGGTGCGCCCTGCCCGGTGACGGTGGGCGGCCGCCCGGCCGCGTGGGGCGCGCCGGTCGTGGTACCGGCGGGCGAACTGCTGGACGTGGGCACGGCCACGGCCGGCGTGCGCGGCTACGTCGCGGTCGGCGGGGGCGTCACCGTGGAGCCGGTCCTCGGCAGCCGCGCCACCGACCTGCTGTCCGGCCTCGGTCCGGCACCGCTCACCGACGGTACGGTGCTGCCGCTGGGCGCCCCGGCCGGCCCTCCCGCGCGCGTGGACGGGGTGCCGCAGCCGGGTCCGCCGGCCGAGCTGGTGCTCCGGGTGACGCCCGGCCCGCGCGACGACTGGTTCACGGCGCGGGCGGTGCGGGATCTCACCACGCGCGCGTACCGGGTCTCCGCGGCGAGCAACCGCATCGGCCTGCGCACCGAGGGGCCCGCGCTGGAGCGGGCCCGGACCGGTGAACTGCCCAGCGAGGGCATGGTCCTGGGCGCGGTCCAGGTCCCGCCGGACGGACGCCCGGTGGTCTTCCTCGCGGACCATCCGACCACCGGCGGCTACCCGGTGATCGCCGTCGTGCGCGCCGCCGACCTCCCGTCCGCCGCCCAGGCCCTCCCGGGCACCCCGGTCCGCTTCGTACCGGTGCGCCGCCGCTGAGCCCCTGCGGCCGGGACGGCGGTCCTCCGCTCCCCCGCCGGTCTCAACCAGCCGCAACGGCCCCCGCGGAGGCGGCCGTCTCCACCACCGCCGTCTCCCCGAGGCCGACCGCCTCGACCGCCCCGTCCCTCCCGTCGCCGCGCCACCGAGCCGCTGCCCGCTCGGCGGAGACGTCCGGCAGGGCCGCCAGCGCCGCCGACACCGCCGCCGACGCACGGAGGTCCAGGTGGGCTCCGGTGCCCCGGGCGCGGTGGCGCAGTTCGCCGGCGGCCAGGAGCAGCAGCTGCGGCAGCAGGTCGTCGCAGCGCCGGAGCACCCAGGCGGTTCCCGCCGTGGCCAGCCACCACAGGCGCGCCGTGCGGGTCGGCGCGGGGAACTCCGGTTCGGGTGAGGGAGGTTGCCCGGTCGCGCGGCCCGCCTCGGCGAGCAGGGCGTGGCAGCGGACGGCGAACCGCCGGTGGCCGCGCTCCGCGGGGTGCAGCCGGTCCGCGCTCCACAGGCTCCGGTCGCCGGTCCAGCGGTCGTCCGCCGCGTGCAGGTGGAGGGCGCCGTACCGCTCGGACAGCGCGTGGACGACCGCGTTGACCGCCCGTTGCCGCCGGGCCAGCGGACGGGCCAGGGCGTCCGGGAGCCGGAGCATGGCGCCGGGGTCGGGCAGACAGGCGGTGAGCAGGGTGGCGCCCTGACGGGTGAGGGAGCCGTAGACCTGGTCGAGGTGGGCGGCCACGGCGTGGATGTCGAAGGTGCGGCGCAGCGTGTCGTTGACGCCGACGACCACGGACACCAGGTCGGGGCGCAGCTCCAGGGCGGCCGGCGTCTGCTTCTCCCGCACGTCCCGCGTCTGCGCCCCGCTGACCGCGAGGTTGGTGAACAGCACCTCTTCGCCGTCCCCGGCGAGGGAGGCGGCCAGCAGCGCCGCCCAGCCCCGCCATCCGGCACCGACCGGGTCGCCCACACCCTCGGTCAGCGAGTCCCCGAGCGCGACGAAACGCGAGGAGCCACCGCGCCCCGTCGCGGCACCGGCTTCCACGTCACGCCCACCCGTGCGCGCGGGGCCACTGCGCCGCAGCGCGGCGTCGGCGCTCATGCCACACCCTCCGGTACGGCGGGCCGCGCGTCGGCGGGACGCAGCACCTCCGTGTCGTGGGCCGCCAGGAAGGCCTCCACGGCCGTCGCCCAGCCGAAGCACTCCGCACGCGCGCGTGCCGCCTCGCGCCGCTCGGGCTCGGCGCGCTCCAGCAGCAGTTCCACGGCGCCCGCGAACGCCTCCCCGCCGCCCACCGCGGTGGCGCCCGCCGAGCCGATGACCTCGGGCAGCGCGGAGGACGCGCTCGCCACCACGGGTGTGCCGCAGGCCAGGGCCTCCAGCGCGGCCAGCCCGAAGGTCTCGGCGGGCCCGGGCGCGAGGCACACGTCGGCGGACGCCTGGAGCGCGCCGAGGGACGTCCGGTCGGAGACGTGCCCGAGGAAGGTCACCGGGAGCCGGCGGTCCCGTGCGCGCTGCTCAAGGCGGGCCCGCAGCGGCCCGTCCCCGGCGACCACGAGCACCGCCCGCCGTCCGCGCCGCAGCAGCGCCTCCAGGGCGTCCAGGGCCGTGCCGGGGCGCTTCTCGACGGAGAGCCGGGACGCCATCACGAGCAGCGCCTCGTCCCCGCGCGCGTGGCGGTCACGCAGCCCGGGGTCGCGCAGCGCGGGGTGCCGTTCCATCAGGTCGACTCCCAGGGGGGCGCGTACGACGTTGCGCGCGCCGATGCGCACGAACTCGCGCTCGGCGAACTCGGTGGTGCACACCACCCGCGAGTAGACGTGCGCGGTCCGGGTGTTGAGGGAGTCGGCGGCGCGCCGCGCGAGGTGCTCGGGCAGGCCCCAGGTGCGCAGCACGCCGTCGGCGGTCTCGTGGGAGACCATCACGGCGGGCACGCGCGCGCGGCGGGCCCAGCGGCCGGTCCAGCGCAGGGTGGTCCGGTCGGAGACCTCCAGGCGGTCCGGGGCCAGTTCCTCCAGGAGTGCGGCCACGCGCCGCTTGTCGGTGAGGACGCGGTAGCCGCCGGTGCCGGGCAGCAGCGGTCCGGGCAGGGTGATGACCCGGCCCTGTCCGGTGTCGCGGTCGGTGTGCCGTTCGCCGGGCACGATCAAGACCGGTTCGTGGCCCGCGGCCCGGAAGCCCTTGCCGAGTTCCCGCAGGGCGGTGCGCAGCCCGCCGGAGGCGGGGGCGACGAAGTTGGCGAGGCGGACGATGCGCAGGGACTGCCCGGTCATGCCGCCACCGCCGTCTTCCGGTCCGCGAGGACGTCGTCGTAGTGGGCGATCAGCTGGTCGCCGACGGCGGCCCAGGTGCGGCCCTCGACCGTCGCGCGGGCGGTGGCGCCGTACGCGGCGCGCCGCGCGGGGTCGGCGGCCAGGGCGCGGACCGCCTCCTGTACGGCGGCGGCGTCGCGCGGCGGGACCAGCAGGCCGGTACGGCCGTGGTCGACCAGGTCGAGCGGGCCGCCGGCGGCCGGCGCGACGACCGGGACTCCGCTGGCCATGGCCTCCTGGACGGTCTGGCAGAACGTCTCGAAGGGGCCGGTGTGCGCGAACAGGTCCAGTGAGGCGAAGATCCGGGCCAGTTCGTCGCCGGTGCGACGGCCGAGGAAGACGGCGCCGGGCAGGGCCTCGGCCAGATGGGCCTGGCTGGGTCCGTCGCCGACGACCACCACCCGCACCCCGGCCAGCCCGCAGACTCCGGAGAGCAGTTCGACGTGCTTCTCCGGGGCGAGCCGGCCGACGTAGCCGACGATCAGTTCGCCGTTCGGGGCGAGGGCGCGGCGCAGCGCCTCGTCCCGGTGCTGTGGCCGGAAACGTACGGTGTCCACCCCGCGCGGCCAGAGCCGTACCCGGGGCACGCCGTGCTCCTCCAGGTCGGACCGGGCCGCGCTGGAGGGGGCCAGGGTGCGGTCGGCGGCGCCGTGCACGGAGCGGATGCGCCGCCAGGCCGCGGCCTCCCCGGCGCCCATGTAGGTGCGGGCGTAGCCGGCCAGGTCGGTCTGGTAGACGGCGACGGCGGGGACGCCGAGCCGGGCGGCTGCGGCCATGCCGCGTACACCGAGGACGAAGGGGCTGGCCAGGTGGATCACGTCGGGGCGGTGCGCGACGAGGGCGGCGGCGAGACGCCGGCTGGGGAGGGCGACGCGGACCTGGGGGTAGCCGGGGAGCGGGAGGGAGGGAATCCGGACGACCGGGCACGGGGCGTCCGTGTCCGGGCCGCTGCCGGGCGCGGGAGCGGGGGCGACGACGAGGGGGAGGTGACCGCGGTCCACGAGGTGCCGGGCGGTCTGGAGCGCGCAGTGGGCCACGCCGTTCACATCGGGGGGAAAGGATTCGGTCACGATGACGACACGCATACGGGTGTTGTCGCCGCGCCGGACGTGCCCGCGTCAACTTCGATCTTTCGGCGCGGGGAACGTCCCATGAGCGTTGGGCTGCACACCCGAGCGGGTCAGGCGGCCGTCATGGCCGCCTGACCCACGGGTCACCGGGTGTTCACCCGGCGGGCGCGCGTCCGCCGAGCGGGGTAGGGCCGGGTGCCGGCGGACACGCCCGGCGGAGGCTCCCTCCGGGTCCGGGACGGCTCAGCCGAGAGCCGCATCCGGTCCGAAGCGGCTGCGTACCGCGGTCTGCACCTCGTCCTCCTCCGCCGGATCGGCGGCCAGGCGGCGCAGGCGCTCCACGACCCGGGCGTCGCCGGTCTCGGCGTGCCGGGCGGCCAGTTCGCGGGTGGTCTCCTCGCAGTCCCACAGGCATTCGACGGCGAAGCCGGTGGCGAAGGAGGGATCGGTGGCGGCCAGCGCGCGGGCGGCGCGGCCGCGGAGATGGGAGGAGGCCGTCTCGCGGTAGACATGGCGCAGGACGGGGGCGGCGCAGACGATGCCGAGGCGTCCGGCGCCGTCGACGAGCGTCCACAGGGTGGGCGCGTCGGGTCCCTCGCCGCGCACGGCCTCGCGGAGGGCGCCGAGGACCAGGTCGCGGTCGCGTGTGCCGCCGCGGCAGGCGAGCATGCGTCCGGCGGCGGCACCGAGCGCGTCGGGGCGCTGGGCCCAGCCGCGCGCGCGGTCGACGGCGGCGACGCTGCGCATGCGTTCGAAGGCGTCGACGGCGGCTTCCACGACGGGTGCCGTCCCGTCGACGACGGCCGCCTCGATCAGGCCCAGCGCGTCACGGTCGTTGCTGTCGGCGAGGTAGCGCAGTGCGGTGCAGCGGGCCCCGTCGGTGCCGGTACGGGCGGCCTGGAGGATCTCGGGCCGGTCCTCCGGGCCGGCCACGGCGACCAGGCAGCGGGCGGCGGGCACGTGCAGGGCGGCACCGCGCTCCATGCCCTGCTGGGCCCACTCGAAGACGGCGCGGACGCTCCAGTCGGGGCGGGGGCCGGTGGGCCGCATCTGCCGCTGCCAGCGGTCGAAGCAGCCGGCCTCCTGGGCGGCACGCACCCGCGTGGCGATCGACGCGCGCGGATCCTCGGCCCACAGCCGCCAGGGCCGTGGCTCGAAGGCGTCGCGTACGGCGGCGGCCAGCTCGGCCTCGCCCTCGGGATCGGTGGGGAAGCGGGCCAGGACGGGGGCGGCGAGGGCGCGCAGGCCCGCGTCGTCGTCCCTGAGGGCCAGCTCGTCCAGGGCCCATGCCCAGTTGGCGCCGTGCGCGGCGTACCTGCGCAGCAGCTCCAGGGCGTCCCGCCTGCCGTAGGAGGCGAGGTGGCCGAGGACGGCCAGGGCCAGGCCGGTGCGGGACTCGTCGGCGTCGACGACGTCCTCGGGGTCGAAGAGGTGCGCCTCCACGGCGTCCAGCTCGCCGTTCAGATCGAGGTAGAGCCGGGCGTAATACAGGGAGCGGTTCTCCACCTGCCAGTCGTGGCGGGGGTCGCGCAGCACACAGTGGTTCAGGGCCGCGAGCGCCTCGGCGCGCGGGGCCGTGAGCGCGTGCAGCGTGCCGTCGCCACGGCCGCGCTGGAGCAGGCCGAGCAGCGTACCGCTCGGCGCTATGACCGGATCGAACATGGGAAACAGCCTCACATCAAGCGTCGACGCAACCGGGAAACGCGCATTACCTGGCCGCGTGACACAACGTCGGAGCGCCCGCCGTCTCTTGCTTGCTGTAGACCATCTCTCTCTGCCTCTCGTCGGTGGCCCATGCGGACCGCATCACGGCCCGCGCGGTGCGGCAACACCTGCCCGGCCATCGCGTCCGTGAATCACGACGTCATGATGACCCGCGGTGTGTGCTGCCGCGACCGTATTTCCGGCGGCCCTGTACCGCCTCCCCCGTTTTCCGTGTCGTTCCTGATCAGTGCGTCAACGTCAGTGGACGCCGAACAGTTCCAGGAGTTCCTTCTTGCCGAACATCCGGGCCGTGTCGACGGCCGACGGCGTGCCTGCGGAAGGATCGGCTCCGCCCTCCAGGAGGGCCTTGATGACGTCCGTCTCACCCTTGAAGACGGCACCCGCGAGCGGGGTCTGGCCCCGGTCGTTGACCTGGTCCGCCGCCGCGCCGCGGGCGAGCAGCGCGCGCACCGCGCCGGCGTGACCGTGGTAGGCGGCGAGCATCACCAGGGAGTCGCCGCGGTCGTTGGTGAGGTTGGCCGGAACACCCGCGTCGACGTACGCCACGAGCGCCTCGGTCTGCCCCCGCCGGGCCAGATCGAAGATCTTGGTCGCCAGCTCCACGACCTCGGGGTCGGGAACGTCACTCATCGGCCGGACCGCCTCTCCATGCTGATTCGGGGACTGCTTCGTACGGGTGAATCGCCAGCGTACTGGCTCGCGCGGCACATGACCCGATCTGCCCGAGGTAAAGATCAACGGCAGCGCCCGTCGGTGCCGCCGCGCCGACAACACACCTGGTCAGTCGCGGTCCGGCACACTCCCCCGAGTGAGCGAATTCCCCCGCTTTTCACCCAGTTGCACCTTTAATCGTATGGATACATCCTGTGATCCTGGAAGAACTCATGGTGACTGTCCCCCACCATCGACACCAGGAGGCCCCAAATGATCCTCTCGCTCTCAGGCGTGCTGCTGCTCGGCGTCGTCGTCTTCCTGTTCTTCCGCAAGGACGGACTGAAGGGCTCGCACGCCACGGTGTCGGCGCTCTTCGGCTTCTACCTGTCGACCACGGGCATCGCCCCGAGCATCAAAGCCGGAGGAGAGAGCCTGGCCAGCCTCCTGGGCGGCATCAAGTTCTGACCCCTCCCGTCCCGCCCGCACGCACGCACCCTCAGGAGACAGCAGTGGCCCGGCGCCCCCTCCCCCGCATCCTGAGCAAGGACAGCGCCCAGATTGCCCGGACGCAGATCGCCCGGAGCAGGGAGCTGGCCCGGACGGCGGCCGACAGCGCCACCGACGTCCTCCAGCCGCTGATCACCGTGACGCGCGGGCTGCGCCTGCTGGCCTCGGCCGGCCGGCGCAGGTGGGCGGACACGCCCAAGGACAAGCGCGGGCCACTGCTGTTCTTCGCGGCTTCCATGGTCCTGGTCGTGGCCCTGATGCCGTACGGGCCGCTGTTCGCCGTCATCGCCGTGATGGCGGCAGCGGCCTGGCACGGCCGCGACCGCACCCCGCCTGCGCCCGAGGGGCCCGACGAGTCCCAGACCCAACGGCTCCAGGCGCTGTACGAGGCCCTGGTGCCGTACTTCTCCAGCTCCGAGGACCCGGCGCCGCTGTACGCGCACGGCGGGGAGTGGGAGAAGGCCTACGCGGCGCACGAGTTCGACGACGCCGGGCGCATCGGCCACCTCGTGATCCGCTACCCCGCCTACTTCCCGGACGGCGAGCCGGCGGCCCGCGCGCGGATCGAGCAGCTGCTCACCGCGAAGGCCGGGCGGAGCCGTGAGTACCACTTCGGGTGGGAGGAGGAGGCCAACCAGCTCACCGTCACCGCCCTCCCCCCGCTGCCCGCCGACATCCCCGCCCAGCGCTTCGTCACCGCGCCCGGCGAGACCGTCCTCGGCTTCACCGACCCCAGCGAGGTCCAGCGCACGCTCCCCCTCTCCTACGGGGAGGAACGGGTCGACGTGCCGCCGGTCGTCTGGCGCACCGGCATCCGCTCCACCGAGCCGCACCTGCTGGCCATGGGCCACCCCGGCAGCGGCACCTCCACCCTGTTGCGCTCCGTCGCCATCCAGGCCCTCCAGTACGGCGATGTGCTGATCGTCGACGGCGGCGGCACCGGCGAGTACGCCTGCCTGACCGGACGCAGCGGCGTCCTGGCCGTGGAGTGCGCGCTGCCCGGGGCGCTGGCCAGCCTGGAGTGGGCCGCGCAGGAGACCGAGCGGCGGCTCATCACGATCAACCTGGCCCGGCAGGCGGGCGACCCGCCGCCCCCGGACACCAGGCGTCCGCTGTGGATCCTGCTGGACCGCCCGAGCGTCTTTGCGCACCTCGCACCGGGGGACGGCCGCAAGGACCCGCAAGTGCTGCTCCAGGCGCCGTTGCGGCACGGCCGCGCGGCGAACGTGACCGTGGTCGTGGCCGAGCAGTTCGACAGCGCGGAGGCGCTGACCGACGCGGTACGGCAGCACACGCGCGCGCGTGTCGTGCTCGGGTCCGCGGCGCCGGAGCAGGTGGAGGCGGTGCTGGGCGCGCCGCCGCCCACGACGTCGACGACGCAGGTGCCACCCGGGCGGGGGTACGCCCGGCTGGGGTCCGGACCGGTGCACCGGCTCCAGGTGCCGCGGACGCCGGACCCGTACGACGACGCCACGAGCGACGCCGACCGGCAGGCGGTACTGGAGCTGCTGCCGCCGCGGACCACCGCCGTGGAGCAGGAGCCGACGGCACTCTCGAAGCCGGTGGACGTCTCGAAGCCGGCGGACGCCCCGGAACGGGCGGACGTCTCGGAACCGGCGGGGAAGAAGGCACCGGTCCCCGCGGAGGCCCTGGCGGCGGAGCCTTCGTAGCTCCCTGACCCAGTGACCCGAACCGCCAGTCCCCCGCGCCCCCGGCCTACGCCACGAACGTCTTCGGCGCCTCGCCCGCCCCCGTCGCCCCCGACTCCACCAGCCGGGCAGCGGCGGCGAGCCGTGCCGCCGCCTCGTCCGCCACCGCTCCCCCGACGGTGAACGGAAGCCGGACGTACCCCTCGAACGCGCCGTCGACGCCGAAGCGAGGACCGGACGGGACACGCACGCCCGTCCGCTCGCCCGCCTCCGCGAGGCGGGAACCGGAGAGTCCGCCCGCGCGCACCCACAGGGTCAGACCGCCCCGGGGCACCTCGAACTCCCAGCCGGGCAGTTCCCGGCGCAGCGCGGCCACCAGGGCGTCCCGGTTCTCCCGGGCCTGCGCCCGGCGCAGCTCGACCGCCTGCTCCCAGCCCCCGGTGCTGAAGAGCCAGTTCACGGCCAGCTGCTCCAGCACCGGTGTGCCGAGGTCGGCGTAGGCCCGCGCGGCGACCAGGCTGCGGATGACGTCCGGAGCCGCCCGCACCCAGCCGATCCGCATCCCCGCCCAGAACGCCTTGCTGGCCGAGCCGACCGTGATCACCGTGGAGCCGGCCGGGTCGAAGCCGCACACCGGGCGGGGCATGCCGCCGTCCCGGACGTCCTCGTCGAGCCACAGCTCGCTCATCGTCTCGTCGGCGACGAGCACCGTGCCGGCCGAGCGGGCCGCGTCCACCAGCCGGCGCCGCTGGTCCTCGTCGGCAAGGGCGCCAGTGGGGTTGTGGAAGTCGGCGACCACATAGGCGATCCGCGGCGCGGCCTCGCGCAGCACCTGGCGCCAGCGGTCCACGTCCCAGCCGGACAGGCCCTCGGCCATCGCGACGGGCACGAGCCGGGCGCCCGCCTCGCGCATCAGCTGGAGGATGTTGGCGTAGGACGGGGACTCCACGGCGATCCGCTCGCCCCGCCCCCCGAAGAGGTGGCAGATGGCGTCGATGGCGCCCATGGCGCCGGTCGTGACCATGATCTGCTCCGGCATGGTGGGGATGCCGCGCGCGGTGTACCGCTCGGCGATCATCGAGCGCAGCGCGGGCAGCCCGGCCGGGTAGTCGCCGTGGGTGTGGGCGTACGGCGGGAGTTCCTCCAGGGCGCCCTGCACGGCCCGGGTGAGCCACGGCTCGGGCGCCGGGAGCGAGGCGCAGCCGAGGTCGATCACCGAACCCAGGGCCTCGGGCGGCAGGGGTTCCAGGCCACGGGCGGGGATGGGGTTGCCGGCCGGTACGGCGGTCCAGCTCCCGGCGCCGCGCCGGGACTCCAGGAAGCCCTCGCCGCGCAGCGCCTCGTAGGCCGCCGCGACGGTGGTGCGGCTGACGGAGAGGGCCAGGGCCAGTTCGCGTTCGGCGGGCAGGCGCGCGGCCACCGGGACCCGGCCCTCCAGCACGAGCAGCCGGACGCCGTCGGCGAGGGCGCGATAGGCGGGGGGACGGCGGGTGCCGGGGCCGGCCGGGCGGTCCTGCTGGGAGTTGAGGAGCCGGGCGAGCTGCGCGGCCCCTACGGCCGAGGTCCACTGCGCCATGAAGATCAGTCCACCTTCCCCAAATTGGCCCTGGATGACGATTCGTCCCAAGCCACAGAGTGTCATGCATCAGGCCACCGCCACCACCCAGGGGGGTAATTCCATGTCCACTCCCAGCCCATCCGCTCCCGCCCGCCACCTCGGACGGCGGCTGGTCCAGCTGTACGCGGGGCTCGCGCTCTACGGTGCGAGCTCGGCGCTGCTCGTGGCGGCGGGGCTGGGCCTGGAGCCGTGGAACGTGCTGCACCAGGGGCTCGCGGAGCTGACCGGGCTGAGCATCGGGGTGGTGTCGATCATCGTGGGCGCGGCGGTGCTGCTCCTGTGGATCCCCCTGCGCCAGCGCCCCGGCCTCGGCACGGTCTCCAACGTCTTCGTGGTCGGCCTCGCCATGGACGGCACGCTCGCCCTGCTCCCGGCGGCGCACTCCCTGACCGCCCGCGTCCCGCTGCTGCTCGCGGGGATCGTGCTGAACGGCGCGGCGACCGGCCTCTACATCGCGGCGCGCTTCGGGCCGGGCCCGCGCGACGGGCTGATGACGGGGCTGCACCGGCGCACCGGCCGGTCGGTCCGGCTGATGCGGACGGCGGTGGAGGTCGCGGTGGTGGTCACTGGATTCCTCCTGGGCGGCACCATCGGGGTGGGCACCGTGCTCTACGCGGTGTCCATCGGACCGCTGGCGCAGGCCTTCCTGCGGGTGTTCGCCGTCGCGCCGGCACCGGCGGGCAGCACGGTCGTCGCCGCGGCGACACCCCGGCGCGCGATACTGCGACCGTGAGCCTCACGACACCGCGCCCGCGCCACCCGTTCCTGGACCACCCGGGGCCGATCGCCTTCGCCCACCGGGGCGGGGCCGCCGACGGCCTGGAAAACACCGTGGCCCAGTTCCGGCGCGCGGTGGGGCTGGGCTACCGGTACATCGAGACGGACGTGCACGCCACGGCGGACGGCCGGCTGGTCGCCTTCCACGACACGACCCTGGACCGGGTCACCGACGGCGCGGGCCGGATCGCCGACCTGCCGTGGGCGGAGATACGGAACGCGCGCGTGGGCGGCCGCGAACCGGTGCCGCTGTTCGAGGAGCTGCTGGAGACCTTCCCCGGGGTGCGCTGGAACGTCGACGTCAAGGCGGAGCCCGCGCTGCGGCCCCTGCTGGAGGTGATCGAGCGCGCGGACGCCTGGGACCGGGTCTGCGTGGGCTCCTTCTCCGAGGCGCGTGTGCTGCGGGCCCAACGGCTGGCGGGGCCACGGCTGGCCACCTCGTTCGGCACGCGCGGGGTGCTGAGCCTGCGGCTGCGTTCGTGGGGGCTGCCGGCCGCCGTGCGCCGGTCGGCCGTGGCCGCGCAGGTGCCGGAGGCCCGGTCGGGCGTGCCCGTCGTCGACCACCGCTTCGTCCGCGCCGCCCACGCCGCCGGGCTCCAGGTGCACGTGTGGACGATCAACGAACCGGAACGGATGCACCGGCTCCTGGACCTGGGGGTCGATGGCATCATGACCGATCGCATCGACACGTTGCGCAAGGTCATGGAGGACCGGGGCGTCTGGGTCTGACCGCCCGGCCGGCCCGGCCCGGACCGTCGCGGTGAGCGGGGAAGCGAGGGCACGCGGCCGATCTCAGGCGCGAGCAGCGCGGCTGGTACGTCTACGACCGGGCGTGCTCCGTCTATGCGACGAGTGTCCTGACCGTCTTCCCCGGTCCGTACCTCACCTCGGTCGCCGAGCACGCGGCGGACGCCGACGGCCATGTGCACCCGCTGCGCAGGCTGCGCGACCGCCACGCGCGCGTGGGCGGCCGGGCCACGGCACCGGGGCAGCCAGCCGCGACGGTCCGGGAGATGCGCGGGTACCCGCTGACCCTGGCGTTCCTGCTGGCGTACCTCGTCTACAACGACGGCATCCAGACGGTCATCACGCAGGCCGTGCTGGCCGTGGCGGGGGCGCTGGCGATGGGGCGGCCGGCGCCGGCGGACGGCGCGCGGCGGACGGTCTCAGCTCGCTGGTGGCGTGGACGCTCACGCTGGCGGCCGGCTGGTTCCTGCCCGCGCGGGCGCCGGTGTGGTTCTTCGCGCCGGCCGCCGCGATCGGCCTGGTCCTCGGCGGCGGCCAGGCGTTGTCCCGGTCACTGTTCTCCCATCTGGTGCCGCCGGGCAAGGAGGCCGAGTACTTCGCGGCGTACGAGATGAGCGATCGCGGGATGAGCCGGCCCGGGCCGCTGCTGTTCGGGCTCACCTACCAGCTGACCGGCAGCTACCGGTCGGCGACGGCTTCGTCCTGCTCGGGCGGGTCCCGGTACGGTGTGCGGTCGCCGAGGCGGGGCACCCTGTTCCGGAGAAGATCCAGCGCCGATTTAGCACTCGGCGTGAAAGGGCGGTAGTGTACGCGTTTGGCCTGCCAGGCGTACCGTTACTGCGCGTCAAAGATGCCGAAACGCTGGGTGACATCTGCTAGCAGATGTGACAAACCGGGCGCCTGTGGGTAGAACAAGGGGCGGCTACGACGGCGACGCATGACCCGGAACGGGACTCGGAACGGGAATCTTTACCGCCGACCGGACGTTGACCGGATGACGACGACAGCGACACCTGTCCTGTGGGCGACAAGCCCGGGAGGCACGATTCATGAGTGAGCGAGCTCTTCGCGGTACGCGCCTCGTGGTGACCAGCTACGAGACGGACCGCGGTATCGACCTGGCCCCGCGCCAGGCCGTGGAGTACGCATGCGAGAAGGGGCATCGCTTCGAGATGCCCTTCTCGGTCGAGGCGGAGATCCCGCCGGAGTGGGAGTGCAAGGTCTGTGGTGCCCAGGCACTCCTCGTGGACGGCGACGGCCCTGAGGAGAAGAAGGCCAAGCCCGCGCGTACCCATTGGGACATGCTGATGGAGCGACGCACCCGTGAGGAACTCGAAGAGGTCCTCGAGGAGCGTCTGGCGGTCCTGCGGTCGGGGGCGATGAACATCGCGGTCCACCCCAGGGACAGCCGCAAGAGCGCGTAACGCGCACACAGCACAACGACCGCGGGCGCCGTACGTGAAGACACGTACGGCGCCCGCGGTCGTTGTGCGTGCTTGTGGTGCCGGGCGCTCAGCGCGTGAGCGGGGGCCTGTGCTCCCCCGGCTCGGGCCGGTCCTCCCTGATGACCTCGCCCTGCACCACCTTGCCGTCGGGCCGGTGGATGCGGACCTGCTGGAACGCGTCGCCCAGGCCGCCCGGGGCAACCTTGCGCAGACTCCGTTCCACGGCGTTCTCCGCCACGCGGCTCACCGCCTTCTGGACCGGCCGGAGCAGCAGGAGCAGGCCCGCCGCGTCCGAGACCAGGCCGGGGATCATCAGCAGCAGACCGCCGAGCATCATCAGGCCGTTGCCGCCGCCGCGCGCCGGTGAGCCGCCCCGCTGCAGCGCCTCGTTCAGGCTCTGGAAGGCGCGGCGGCCGGCCCGCTTGATGACCACGGACCCCGCCACGAGACCCGCGGCCAGCAGCAGGAACACCGTGAGGCCGCCCGCGGCGCCCGCGACCAGGGTCAGCAGCCAGATCTCCAGCACCAGCCACACGGCGAGGCCCAGCGGCAGGTACCTGCGCAGCCGGGAGGGCCGGCGGCGGGCGGTGTACGGAGAGGTCGGAGCGCCAGTCGTCATGGTCCCAGTGTGCCTGGGCGCGCCTCAGCGCGGGATAAGGGGGTGATCAGCCCGGGCACGGCCCGGCCGCGGGGCCGGTCCGCGAACCCGCCACTACGCCTGCCTGCCCTTGCCCGTGAGCTTGCCGAGGCGGTCCCCGACGCCCCAGGAGGTGACCCGCCACAGCGCCTCGACCACGATGTCCCGGCTCATCTTGGAGTCGCCCAGCTCCCGCTCGACGAAGGTGATGGGGACCTCGACGACGTGGTAGCCGGCCTTCACCGCCCGGCGGGCCAGGTCGACCTGGAAGCAGTAGCCCTGCGAGGCGACCTCGCCGAGGCCGAGGCCCTCCAGCGTCCCGCGGCGGAAGGCCCGGAAGCCGCCGGTCACGTCCCGGATGGGCACGTCGAGCATGAGGCGCGAGTAGGTGGAGCCGCCCCGCGAGAGGAACTCCCGGGACTTCGGCCAGTTCACCACCCGGCCGCCGGGCACCCAGCGGGAGCCGAGGACCAGGTCGGCGCCCTTGAGGGCGGTGAGCAGCCGGGGCAGTTCCTCGGGCTGGTGGGAGCCGTCGGCGTCCATCTCGATCAGCACGCCGTAGTCCCGTTCCAGGCCCCAGCGGAAGCCCGCGAGGTAGGCGGCGCCCAGGCCCTCCTTGCCCTTGCGGTGCAGGACGTGGACGTGCTCGTCCCTGGCGGCCAGTTCGTCGGCGAGCTTGCCGGTGCCGTCGGGGCTGTTGTCGTCCGCGATCAGTACGTGCGCCTCGGGGACGGCCTTGCGCACCCGGCCGACGATGGACTTGATGTTCTCCGCCTCGTTGTAGGTCGGAATGATCACCAAGGCCGTGCCGAGCGGACCGAACTGCCTCCCCTGGGCCTTGGCCGCGAGGGTCCCGTCGCCGTCGTTCACTGCTGCCCCTTCATGTCGTACACAGGGGTCCACCATAGTGGCCGCGGCCTGGCAGGACGTGACAGCGCGTTCGTACGGTGGTGTCGGTTCCGCAAGAGCGGGGTAAGAAGCCCTTTTCCGCACCGTCCCGCCAGGCGCCGAACACCTTCGTACCACGACGGATGGGGGCCCGGCGCCCTTCGGTCCGACCCGGGACCCGCTGGCTGCGGGTCGACCGGAAGCCGTTGTCTACTGAGCGCCCGGGCCCCACCCGGGTCACACCTGGCCGACCCGCGGGAACGTCCCCCTCGTCGGCGCGGGCGCTGAGCCTGGCTCCCAGCGACGGTGCGGCAACCGTCCCTGACCCAGCGGCGCTGCGACGAGCCGGCTGAACGTCCCCCGGTCGGGCGTCCGGTGGTGGACTCGGACGAACCTACCGGCCCCTGGCCGCCGACTGTCAACAGCCCTGCGAACCGGGCGGCCGGCGCCGGCGGCCCGGACCGTGGGGAGGATGCGCAGGTCGGGCGGCGGGGCCCCGGCGGCCGGGGCGGCCCGCGCCACCCCGGGAGATCACTCGCCCGGCCGTACGAACACCGTCCGCCCGCCGACCACGGTCCGCAGGCAGACCGGCAGGTCACGGCCCGGGGTGAGGTCGGGCAGGCCGGGCGTGCCGGAACGCGGATCGGTGGACCAGCGGGCGACCCGGTCGTCGGGGGCCTGCACGACCAGTTCGTCGGTCCGCCAGACGGCGTAGTCGGCGGGGGCGCCCGGTACCAGGACGCCCGCGTCGTCGCGGCCGACGGCCCGCCAGCCGCCGCGGGTGTGCGCGGTGAAGGCGGCGCGGACGGAGATCCGGTGCCCGGGCGTGCGGTGGAAGGCGGCGGCACGGACCGTGCCCCAGGGGTCCAGCGGCGTGACGGGGCTGTCGGAGCCGAACGCGAGCGGTACACCGGAGCGGAGCAGGGCGGCGAACGGGTTGAGGGTGCGGGCCCGTTCCGCCCCCAGACGCCGGGCGTACATGCCGTCCTCGCCGCCCCACAGCGCGTCGAAGGCGGGCTGGACGGAGGCGATCAGGCCCAGCTCGGCGAAGCCCGCGATGGTCTCGGGGGTGAGCATCTCGGCGTGCTCGACGCGGTGCCGGGCGGCCCGGATCCGGGCGAGGCCCACCTTCTCGGCGGCGGCGCGCACGCCGTCCACCACGGCGGCGACGGCGGCGTCGCCGATGGCGTGGAAGCCGGCCTGGAGGCCCGCCTCGGTGCACGCCACGACGTGGGCGGCGACGGCGTCGGCGTCCAGGTAGGCGGTGCCGCTGTGGCCGGCGTCGGCGTACGGCTCGTGCAGACAGGCGGTGTGGGAGCCGAGGGCGCCGTCGGCGAAGAGGTCTCCCGCCGCGCCGGTCGCGCCCAGCTCCCGGGCCTTGGCGGTGTCCTCTTCCGCCCAGTAGCCCACCACCCGGGGGCCCGGGATGTCGGCGGCGAGTTGCAGCAGGCCGGTGAAGTCGTCCTCGGAGGAGATCCGCGGGCCGCCGCACTCGTGCACGGTGCCGATGCCGAGGGAGGCCGCGTGCTCCAGGGCGGTGCGCTGGGCCTCGGCGCGCTGGGCGGGGGCGATGGCGGCGAGGGCGGCCTCGCGGACGGCGTGGTGGGCGTCCCTGGTGAGCGGGGCGTCCTCGCGCGGGAGATCACCGGGGACCAGGTCCAGCAGGGCGGTGCTGACGACCGCCGAATGCACGTCGATGCGGGACAGGTACAGCGGGCGTCCGCCGGTGGCCTCGTCCAGCTCCGCGCGGGTCGGCGGCCGGCCGCCGGGCCAGCGGGCGGCGTCCCAGCCGTGGCCCAGCAGGACCCGGTCGCCGGGGCGGGCGGCGGCGAAGTCGCGGACCCGGGCGAGGGCCGCCTCCAGGGAGGGCGCGCCGGACAGGTCCAGACCGGTCAGGGCGAGGCCGGTGGCGGTGGTGTGCACATGGGCGTCGGTGAAGGCCGGGGTGACCAGGGCGCCGTCGAGATCGACCACCTCGTCCACGCCGTCGGCGAAGGCGTCGGCCGCGCCCTCGGAGCCGACCCAGGCGACGTGGCCCGCCTCGACGACCATGGCCGTCGCGAAGGGATCCGCGGGGCTGTGGACCTCGCCGCGGCGGAGCAGGACGGTCTTGGGGGGCTCGGCGGTGCGGTTGTTCATGACCGACAGTTTCTCCCTACGCCGGGCGGACGCCGCACCCGGGGCGCCCGGAAGGCACCCGCGCGCCGTCGGCGGACCGGCGGTCAGATCTTCGGCGGCCGGGCCTCGTACGGTGTCGAGAGGACCACCGTCGTGCGTGTCGAGACCCCCGCGAGCGAGCGCAGCCGGGCCAGCAGTTCCTCCAGTTCGTGCGGGGTGGACACACGCACCTTGAGGATGTAGTTCTCGTCGCCCGCCACGCTGTGGCACGCCTCGATCTCCGGGACCCCGGCGAGGCGGTCGGCGATGTCGTCGGGGGCGCTGGGGTCGAACGGCTTCACCGAGATGAACGCGGTCAGCGGCAGCCCGACGGCCTCGGGGTCGACCACCGCGGCGTAGCCGCGGATGACGCCACGCTGCTCCAGCCTGCGCACCCGCTGGTGCACGGCCGACGTGGACAGGCCCGTGGCCTTGCCCAGGTCTGTGTAGCTCATCCGCCCGTCCTTGACGAGCAGCTGCACGATCTGACGGTCCAGCTCCTCCATGCCGCCAAAACCTACAGTGCGCCTGATCTCCACGGATACCTCAGAGGTGCAGGTCATTCCCTGTTTCGGCAGAAAATGCACCGGGACGGGCACCTGCGCACGGCATGTGACGAAGACCACACGCTTTGGGCACAGGCTCCGTGATGTCCTCGTGATTACCGCCGAGACCGGACGGGAAGTGCTTGCTGTGGTCGAGGCCGCAGTGCCTTCACGGCCCAGCCTTAGGGGGAGAATCCCATGCAGAGTGCCCATCGCCCTGGTCGATCCGCGTCCGCGCACCGGCAGTCGGTCGCCGAACCCGAGCCGGAGGGCGTCGAAACCGACGCCTTCGACGAGGATCCGGACGCCTACGACACCTTCGAGATGTACCGGGTGATCTGCCCGGACTGCGCGCAGCCGATCGCGTTGCTGGCGGACGAGGAGTTCCTGCCGGAGCACGCGCTGTGCGCCTCGCCGTGGAACCCGTTCGGGCTCACGGTGTGCGCGGGCACGGGCCGCGCGGCGGCCGACGCCCGCCCCGCGGACGAGTCCTTCGAGCCGCAGGAGCAGGACACCGCCCTGCTGCTCACGCTCCCCCAGGGTCTGAACTGGCGGACGCAGCCCTTCTCGCACGTCGGCGGCCCGGGCTCACGCCCGATGCGCATGCCGTCGATGCGCCGCCAGGCCGCCTGAGCCGGCTCACCGACGCCCACCCGTACGCGCCCTGGACCGGGCGCGCACGGTGTCGTGGCGCGGGGCCGGCGGGTCCTGCTCCACGGGATCGGCGGCCTCCGGCACGGGACGGCCGTTGGCCCACAACTCCCTGGAACCGAAAGTCAGTCGAGCGCAGGGAGCTCGAGGGGGAACCCGGACGGGGATGAACTGAAGCTCGATTCCGTGGGAGGGTGACCTGTCCGGCCGTCGCCGCGTTGCCCTGGTATGACCCCCATGTACTCGGCAACCGGGCGTCAGCGCCGTATCTTCGTCCCCCGCCCCGGAGAAGCGGTTCCGCCGGCCGCGCCGCCGGACCCGCCCATCTACCGCGACCTCATGCGGACCTGGGCCGACCGCGGCCGCACCCTGCCGGGCCGCCACGACCCGGAGTGGATCAGGCTGGCGGCCCCGACGGTGCTCACGGGCCAGTTCAGCGACCTTCTGGCCCCGCCACGTGACGGGCGATGACCATCCGCTGGATCTGGTTGGTGCCCTCGACGATCTGGAGGACCTTGGCCTCGCGCATATAGCGCTCGGCCGGGAAGTCGGCGGTGTAGCCGTAGCCGCCCAGTATCTGCACGGCGTCCGTGGTGACCTTCATGGCGGTGTCCGTGCAGTGCAGCTTGGCCATGGCGGCCTGCTTGGCGAACGGCCTGCCCGCGTCGCGCAGCCGGGCCGCGGCGAGGTACAGCGCGCGGCCCGCCTCGATCTGGGTGGCCATGTCGGCGATCATGAAGCGCAGGCCCTGGAAGTCGGCGATGGTCCGGCCGAACTGGCGGCGCTGGGTGGCGTAGCGGACCGCCTCGTCCAGTGCGGCCTGGGCGAGGCCGATGGCGCAGGCCGCGATGCCGAGCCGGCCGGAGTCGAGCGCCGCCAGGGCGATGGAGAAGCCCTGGCCCTCCTCGCCGATGCGCCGGCCGTCCGGGACGCGGACGCCGTCGAAGTGCACCTGCGCGGTCGGCGAGCCCTTCAGGCCCATCTTCTTCTCCGGTGCGGCACCGCTCAGGCCGGGGGTGTCGCCGGGCACGAGGAAGGCGGTGATCCCGCGCGGGCCGTCCTCCCCGGTGCGGGCCATCACGGTGTAGAAGTCGGCGATCCCGCCGTGGGTGATCCAGGCCTTGGTGCCGTCGATCACCCAGCCGTCGCCCTCGCGGACGGCCTTGGTGCGCAGGGAGGCGGCGTCCGAACCGGAGGACGGCTCGGACAGGCAGTACGCGCCGAGCAGACCGCCGCCGAGCATCGCGGGCAGGTGCTCGACCTGCTGCTGCTTGGTGCCGTAGGTGGCGAGGGAGTAGGAGGCGAGCGTGTGCACGCTGACGCCCAGGCCGACGGTGAGCCGGGCCGCGGCCAGCTCCTCCAGGACCTGGAGGTAGACCTCGTAGGGCTGGTCGCCGCCGCCGTGCTCGGACGGGTACGGCAGGCCCAGCAGGCCTGATTCGGAGAGCAGAGTGAAGATCTCGCGCGGGAAGCGTCCCGCGTCCTCCTCCTCGGCCGCCCTGGGCGCGATCTCGCGCTGGGCGATCTCCCGGACGAGGGCGAGCAGATCCCTCGCCTCTTCCGTCGGCAGTTGACGCTCCACCGGCTGCGGGTCGCGGTCGGACATGGCGTCGGGCTCCTCCCTGTTCGGACACCGTCGGTCCGGCCCGGGGTGGGGGCGGCTCCGGCTGGTGATCGCGCTTCGCCGAAGGTGCCCGCTCCCGGGTCTCGGAAGCTGCTGACCAGCGGCATGCGCAGTGAGTATGCCCGATCAGCGACCTCCCGTCACCAGTTAACGACCGCTTACTTCAGGAGTCCAGCCGGGGCCCGCGGGGGCCGCGATTGGTCCGAACCATTGACCTAATGGTCTAGTCCTCCTAGGGTGCATGACCAACGCTTTACCGCGTTCATGCCAATCGGCGCGCGTTCCCCTCTCCCCCACGAGGAGACACCCGAATGCACACTCCCCACCGCTCCCTCGTCCGGACCCTCGTCTCGGCCGCGTGTACCGCCGCCCTGGGCGCCGGCCTGCTGGCCGGGACGGGCACGGCGACCGCGGCGGCACCGAGCGCCCCGCGGCTGGCGGCCGGATCCAAGGTCGTCGGCTACTTCACCGAATGGGGCACCTACGACCGCAAGTACTACGTCAAGAACATCGAGACCTCCGGCTCCGCCGCCAAGCTGACCCACATCAACTACGCCTTCGGCAACGTCACCGGCGGCAAGTGCGCCATGGGCGACTCCTACGCGGCCACCGACCGGGCCTACACCGCGGCCGAGTCCGTGGACGGCGTCGCCGACACCTGGGACCAGCCGCTGCGCGGCAACTTCAACCAGCTGCTGAAGCTGAAGAAGAAGCACCCCGGCCTGAAGGTCCTGTGGTCCTTCGGCGGCTGGACCTGGTCCGGCGGCTTCGGCGAGGCCGCGAAGAACCCGGCCGCCTTCGCCCAGTCCTGCTACGACCTGGTGAAGAACTCCAAGTGGGCGGGGGTCTTCGACGGCATCGACATCGACTGGGAGTACCCGAACGCCTGTGGCAACACCTGCGACGCCAGCGGGCGCGAGGCGTTCAAGAACCTGATGGCCGCGCTGCGCTCGAAGTTCGGCTCGGGCAGCCTCGTGACGGCGGCGATCACCGCGGACGCCACCAGCGGCGGGAAGATCGACGCGGCGAACTACGCCGGCGCCGCCCAGTACGTCGACTGGTACAACCCGATGACGTACGACTACTTCGGCGCCTGGGACGCGACCGGACCCACCGCCCCGCACTCACCGCTGACCTCCTACTCGGGCATCCCCAAGGCCGACTACAACACGTCGGCGACGATCGCCAAGCTCAGGGGTCTCGGCGTCCCGGCCTCGAAGCTGCTCCTCGGCATCGGCTTCTACGGCCGCGGCTGGACCGGCGTCACCCAGGCGGCCCCCGGCGGTACCGCCACGGGCCCGGCGGCCGGCACGTACGAGCAGGGCATCGACGACTACAAGGTGCTCAAGGCCAAGTGCCCGGCGACCGGCACCGTGGGCGGCACCGCCTACGCCAAGTGCGGCAGCGACTGGTGGAGTTACGACACCCCGGCCACCATCGCCACGAAGATGACGTACAAGAACCAGCAAGGCCTGGGCGGCACCTTCTTCTGGGAGCTGAGCGGCGACACCGCGAACGGTGAGCTGATCAAGGCCATCAACTGACGGTTCGTCCCGGGTCAGCCGTCCCGGCGGGCGGGCGGCGGGGCCGGGTGGGCGGGGTCCAGCTCCTCGATGGCGCGCAGGGCCCCGCCCAGCGTCTTCACCAGCAGCGCGCACATGGTCTCGCGGGACAGCCGGGGGCGGCCGATCCAGTCCAGGGTGGCGCCCTCCACGCTGCACACCCAGGCGAGCAGGCCCATCCGGGCCACCGGGGAGATGTCGGCGCGGCCGTAGGCCCCCTCGGCGATCGTGCCGACGATCGCCTCGCGCACGCCGTCCCGGATCGCGTGCACCTCGGTGTCGAAGCCGACGCCGCCGCTGACGATGGTGCGGTAGGCGGCCTGGTGGTGCTCGGCGTAGCGCAGGTAGCCGTCGATCGTGCGGTGCACGCGGTCCACGGCGGGGAGCTGGAGCCCGCCGGCGGCGGAGGTGACCAGGTCGGCGACGGATTCCTGGATGATCGCCAGGTAGTAGCCGCGCTTGGACCGGAAGTAGTAGTAGATGAGGCCCTTGGCCACCTGCGCCTGGCGGGCGATGTCATCCATGGACAGCGCGTCGTAGGACGTGTCGGCGAACAACTTCCGCCCGATGGCGATGAGTTCGGCGCGGCGCGCCACGGAGCGCTCGGTGCCGCGCGGCTGAGCGACGGCACGCTGCTGCGGCATGTTCAAGACCGGCCCTGATGTGGGGAGGACGGGACAGCCGCAGTATGTCAGAACAAGCCGCTCGCGTGAGCGGTCCGTCCGAAGCCGGGTGCGCAGCCGTTCAGAGCAGGCCGAGCTGGGTCACGAGCATCGCGAACACCGCCACGAGGACCCAGCCCAGGACGTGCTCGACGATCTTCGGGCCGTCTTCCCGCGGGCCGCCGGTGACGGCGCGGGTGGCGGTGGCCGGGTGTGCGGTCATGGTGTTACTCGCAGAGGTCGAAACGTACACGGCGGAAATCCCCCACCCATCCGTCCACCATGCCACCCGCGACGGCGTGCGCGGCGATGAGCTTGGTCACACGCCGCGCACGCCGGGGCTCAGTACACGCCCACCGCGGCGAGCGCCTTGCGCTGGCGCGGGGTCGGGTGGGCCGGGAAGTAGAGGTAGCAGACCCCTCCGGTGCCGGAGGCCACCTTGCCGGAGGCGTTGTACCGCTTGGTCCTCAGCCAGATGTTCTCCCACTCGCGCCGCTTGTAGACGCGCCGCACCGCCTCGTCGCTCGGCGAGGCGGGGTCGTTGGCGATCACGTCGCCGTCCGCGGTGAAGCCGATGACGGTCATCAGATGGCCGGAGGTGCCGTAACCAGCCCCCGTCAGCTCCTCCTTGAGGAACGACTGGGACGTTATGGCCGGGATGCCGGCCGCGATCAGCGTCTCCAGGTCGGTGAGGGAGGCGAGCCGGGTGACCACGCCCTGCAGATCGTCGAAGGTGGCCGCGTAGGCGGCGTTGAACGGCCAGTTGCCGCAGCCCTGGTACTGGTGGTCGTAGGTGGACCGGGCCGCGTGGCAGACCTGCGGGTCCGCGTAGGACGGGTCGACCCAGGAGAGTTGCTCGGGCGTGAGCCGGCCGCCCCAGTACTCGATGATCATCTGCGAGGAGGTGGGGCTGCACCAGGCCTCGCCGCCGTTGTCGTACTCGGGGTACTGGCCCTTGTGGATCTCCTGCGAGTAGCGCGGGACGGCGAGTTCCTGGGCGAGGCCGGGGGTGGAGGCCGGCACGGTGAAGCGGTCGGGGATGTCGGAGCCCATCGCGCCGAGCCGCCAGACCGTCGGTGTCAGGGACGTGCCGGGCCTGCGGTAGAGGGTGAGGCGGAGCCGGTACGACGCCAGGCGCAGACCGGTGCTCGCGTCGTCGATGGCGAAGGTGTCCGTCCAGATCGTGCTCTTGCCGTCGGTCTGGTCGTCCACCGAGGTCCGCTTGATGTCCTGGTCGCCCGCGGCCCAGCGGCCCATCACGTACCAGGGTGTCTCGGTGCCGTCGGAGTACGTGCCGTGCAGTTCGACCTGGAGCCAGGTGCCGGCGGGGGTGTGCGCGTTCCAGGAGGCGATGACCTCGGTCGCGGGCACGGTGAGCCGGTGCACCGGGGAGGTCCAGGTGGCGTACTCCCAGGTGGCGGTGGTCCCGGTGTGCGGGTCGGTGTAGTCGGTACGGCCCGCGGCGGTACCGATCACGACGCCGGGGCGGCTGCCGGAGACGGACCGGGCGCCCTCGGGGGTGCCGCAGCGCCAGTCGCGGAACGTCGTCCAGCAGTGGTAGTCGATCGGGCGGGCCTGCGCCTGGCCGGGGTCGTCGGTGCCGGCGGGCCGCGGTGCCGCGACGGCGGCGGGAACCGCCGCGCCGGTCACCGCGGCGGCGACGGCCACGGCCAGAACGGTTCTGCGGGACGGCTGTTGGGCTCTGCTCATGGGCGCGATGACCCCCAGGGTGTCCGAGACGGGCTGATCCGGTGCGGTAACTATGAAGCAGGCCGGATCTCGCTGCCAGCACTTCGGCGCATGCCGCCGTACGAATATTGGTCTGAACCACTGGTGGGGGTCGCCCGGAGGGGTGCGGGCCGGGGCCACCGTGCGGCCCGGCCGGCCGGGCGCGACCGGCCCCGCGCACCCGCACCCGCGCCCGGCACGCTCAGACGAGGTCCATCGCGGCGACCTCGTCCGGGCGTCCGTAGCTGACCGGCCCCTGGAAGCGGCGGCGGGCCGTGGCGAACCACCACACCGTCGCCACCAGCAGGACGACGGCGAGCGCGATCGGTGCGTAGTTGAAGGAGTCGACGGTGATCGGGGAGGCCTGCGGCAGCATGAACAGGACGCTGCTGAGCAGGATCCAGGTCACCGCGAGCCAGCCGATCGGCCTGCCCCAGCGGCCCAGGTGCCAGGGGCCGGGCTGGAAGGCGTCGCCGAGCCGCAGCCGCAGGAAGATCGGCACGGCGTAGGCCAGGAAGAGCCCGACCACGTTGACGCTGACGATGGCGGTGAAGGCCGTGTGCGACCACCAGCCCGGCACCACCAGGGCCAGCGAGCAGGCGACCGCGAGCCAGACCGCCTTCACCGGCGTACGGGTGCGCAGCGAGACCGAGTGCCACCAGCGGGAGCCGGGCATGGCGCCGTCGCGGGAGAAGGCGAAGATCTGCCGGGTGTTGCTGGTGAGGTTGGCCAGACCGCAGAAGAGCATCGCGCCGATGACGATGAGGAGCATCACCTTGGCGGTGGGCAGGCCGAGGCCGTCGATGAGGATCTGGACGGGCGGCGCCGCGGCGCCGGCCACCTCGGCGTAGTCACCGATGCTGTAGACCAGTGCCAGCATCAGGACGAGACCGGTGATCGCCGAACACCCGATGGCACGGGTGATGCCCTTCGGTGCGCTGACCGTCGCGTGGACCGTTTCCTCGGACATGTGGAAGCTGCCGTCGAACCCGGTGAAGGTCCAGCTGGTGACCAGCAGGCCGAGCATGCCGCCGTAAAGCCCGCTCGTGAAGCCGGTGTTGTTCTCGAAATGGGTGACGAAGGACGCGGACTGATGGTGATCCGGCATCACGATGAGTGCACCCACGATCACGACGAGTCCGATCAGCAGCCACCACACGGAAATGCGGTTCAGCAGGGCGACGAGCTGGACGGTGTAGGTGTTGGCGAGCCCCTGGAGCACGATGATCAGGGCGGTGACGAGGACCGTCTGGTGCGCCGTCGGCCGGTAGGAGGGCCACTGCAACTGCACGAACACCTGGATGAAGGTGGCGGCGGCATAGCCGGTGGCGGCGGTGCCGCCGATCTGGCCGACGAAGTTCAGCCAGCCGGTGAACCACGACCAGGCGCCCTTGTGCCGCTTGGCGAGTTTACCGGCGGAAAAATACAGGGCGCCGCTCGTCGGATAGGCGGAGGCGACTTCCGCCATGGCCGCGCCGATGAGCAGCACCATGAGCGAGACGCCGATCCAGCCGAACACGAGAATACGCGGGCCGCCCGCGCTCATGCCGAATCCGAAGGACGAGAAAATACCCGAGAGGATATTGATGATGGTGAACGAGATCGCGAAATTGTCGAACGCCCGGAAGCGCCGGGTGAGTTTCCGCGGATAACCCATCGCGTGCAGGGTGGCGTCGTCGTCGAGCACGACGGGGTCCGCCGCGCGGGCGCGGGCCCGGGGGGTCGACATCCGTTCCGACACAGATCGGCCTTTCTCTGGGTGGGGGGTGGAGGCGGGGCGAGCGGGTCAGGCGGGTCCCGGGACGGGCAGGCCGCAGGCACGCCGGGCCCGGGACAGCTGCTCGGCGGGGTCGCCGAAGGCGCTCCAGGGCATGCGCGAGGCGTACGGGCCCATCGCCGTGAAGACCGCCCGGGCCTCGAACGCGCGCTGGGCCATGGTCAGCGCGTGCGCGAGGTAGGCCAGGTCGAGCACCGGGGTGAAGCGGTAACCGGCCACGGTGGGCAGCCAGTTCTGGTAGATCGCCAGCGCGGTGGAGCGCCACTGGGGCTGCTCCCAGACGCGGTCGGCGAGGAGCTGGGTGGGGTTGTAGCTCTCCACCAGGGCCACCAGGGGCAGCAGCCGCAGGGCGGAGTCGGCGGGCGCCCGCTGGCTGAGGAAGGCCGCCACGTCCCAGGCGGCGGTGACCGAGCCGCCGTGGCGCGTGAAGAAGCAGGACAGGAAGCGGTGGTGGGCCTCGCGGTGCCAGGGGTCCAGGGACAGGATGTGCGCGAACAGCCGCCAGGGGCCGGGCGGGGCGGTGAGCAGGCCGCGCGGGGCCGGGTCGCCGAGCCGGTGCAGCCGGGCCATGGAGAGCCGGGCGACCCAGGGGGTGGGGTCGGCGGGGGCCGCCTCGGCGGCCCGGTCGCAGGCGGTCAGCGCGATCCGCTCCAGCGCCTCGGCGCGCTCGTCACGGGCGTCGGCGGCCCGCAGGGCGCGCTGCACCGCGACCCGCGCCCACATGAGCGCGGCCTCGGGCGTCGGCTCCTCGGCGAGCCAGCGTTCCACGAGGTCGGTGCCGGCCGCCTCGGAGGCGAGGACGAGCGAGCGGTGGGCCCGCAGGGCGAAGTCCGCACGCGTCTCGACGAGCGCCTCGTGGGCGTATCGGTGCCGTCCGGCGCGCACGTCCACGCATACGCTCGCCAGGACCCGGTCGTCGGCCGCCGGGTGCCATACATAGTGCCCTTCGAATAATTCCGCGGCCATGGTCCCCCTGCCGGTCCCCGTTCGACGCATCACGTTGCGCAGAAGGCACCTTACTCAGCGTGGGGCACACCCGGAACGCCGAATTCGACATATCGGTCAGCGGATTCGGCCTGATTATCGACGGCCATTGACTGGCCGCCAGCCGATGGTTCAACACGCGACAACCACCACTAGACTGTTTCACGGAAAACCCACAACACCGGATCTCCCCCCCACACGGCACGACCCCGGGAATCACCATTCACGACCTCGCCGCCCGGCTGCACGGGCTCCCGCCCTCCCTGGGCCCGGTCCGGCTCGTCGCCGTCGACGGGCACGCCGGCTCGGGCAAGTCCACCTTCGCCGCACGGCTGGCGCAGGCGCTGGGCGGGGCTCCGGTGCTCCACCTCGACGACATCGCCAGCCACGAGCGGTTCTTCTCGTGGACCGACCGGCTCATGACCCAGGTGATCGAGCCGCTGGCCCGTGGCGAGAGCGCCCACTACACCCCTTACGACTGGCGGTCCCGCGCCTTCGGTGCCCCGCGCCCGCTGCCGGCCGCACCCGTCGTGCTGGTCGAGGGCGTCGGCGCCGGCCGCCGTGCCCTTCGGCCGCACCTGGCCCGGCTGCTGTGGATGGAGCTGCCCCCGGAGGAGTCCTGGTCGCGCGGCCGGCGACGGGACGGCGCGGAGCAACGCGGCTTCTGGGACGGCTGGGTGGCGGCGGAGCGCGCGCACTTCGCCGAGGATCCCTCGCGCCCCCATGCCGACCTGCTGGTGCTCCAGCGACCGGAGGGGTACGAGGTGCTGCCGGGACCCGCGACGGCTCCCGAAGCCGGGTCTGGTGTGACGCTGAGTGACGGGTCCTCCCGGATGTGGTGAACCCGTGAAGGGCCTTGCGGGACAACTTCTCGCAGTGTCCCAACTCCGCTTGACCGGGGGGCCGTACAGGTCTTACGTTCTCAATGTGCGGCTTTCGGAGCCGCCCGCAGACGCGAAGCCCCCGGTTGTTCCCCCGTGACCGGGGGCTTCGTTCTGCCCGCGCAGGCGCGTCTCCCGGCGCCGGGCGCGCCCGCGGTCTCACCCTCGGTCACGAAACGCCGTGCGCCCCGTCTGCTCCCACCTCGTCGAACGCCCTGTGCGGCACCCTTCGGCACGCGCGGGTACCACGGGTACGATGCCCTCGGTGCGACCTTCGAGCGGCTGCCTCGCGCACCTGCAACTCCGGTCCGCGGCACAGCGGTTCGACCGCGGCGGCCGTCGGGCGACCGCCCGGTGGTGAACCACGGGGACACGGTCTGTGGGGGGACGTGATGGACTTCGGCACGCAGGGCCCCGAGGCCCCGGCCGACCTCGCCTGGCTGCGGGGTGTGGACGCCTACACGATGGGCGCCTATCCGCAGGCGGAGGAGGAGTTCCGCACCGCGGTGCGGATGGACCCGGGCATGGCGGACGCCTGGCTCGGGCTGCACGCGCTCCGGGTCGACACGACCACCGCGCTGCTGCGGATGTTCCGGCACCGCGACCGCTTCGGCGAACAGCGCGCCCGGCACCGCCGCAGCCTCAACTCCTGGTACTGGCTGGGCTGGTGGGTGCAGCCGGTGCTGGAGAGCCCGCGCGATCTGCTGCTGGCGCACGCCTCCCACTGGCTGGACGGCCGCCATGTGCCCGAGCTGGACCGCGCCCTCGCCGGACTGCCCCCGGTCGACGCCGACCCGCAGGTCCGCTTCCTGCACGCCTGCCGCGCCTATCTGGTCAAGGACTGGGAACAGCTCGTCCGGCACACCGATCCCCTGCTGGACGACCCCCTGCTCGGCATCGAGGCCGGCCTGTTCGGCGGCATGGCCCGCATCCGGCTGGAGATGTACGGCCAGGCCGAGCCGCTGCTGTCGACGGCGTTGATGCGCTGCCGCAGCGAGCAGCCGCAGCGCAAGGAGCTGCGCTACTGGCTGGCGAGGGCGCACGAGGGAACGGGGCGCTCGGCCGCCGCGCTCCCCCTGTACCGGGCGGTGCACCGGGTCGACCCGGCCTTCATGGACACCGCCGCCCGGCTCGCCGCGATCTCCGAGGGCGACGGGTACGACGAGACGGCCGACTACGCCGCGATCACGCTGACCGGCGCGGGGCAGGACGTGGTGGACGGACCGGACGCGTTCGATCCGCTGTTCGGTACGGAGGGCCGCGATCTGCGGCTGCCGGAGCCCGATCTGCCGACCGGGCCGCTGCCGTCGGTGGCCGGCCCCTCGGTGCGGACCAAGACGGGCATGCCCGGGGTGTCGACCGCGCCGATCCCGGCCGGGCCCACCGACCCCGCGTTACTGGAGGAGGCGCTCGCCGAACTGGAGCGCATGGTGGGACTCGAACCGGTCAAGCGCCAGGTCAAGGCGCTGTCGGCGCAGTTGAACATGGCGCGGCTGCGGGCCGGGCAGGGGCTGCCGGTCCAGCCGCCCAAGCGGCACTTCGTCTTCTCCGGCCCGTCCGGCACGGGCAAGACCACGGTCGCGCGGATCCTCGGCCGGGTGTTCTACGCGCTGGGGCTGCTGGGCGGGGACCACCTCGTGGAGGCCCAGCGCGCCGACCTCGTCGGCGAGTACCTGGGGCAGACCGCCGTGAAGGCCAACGAGCTGATCGACTCCGCGATCGGCGGGGTGCTGTTCGTGGACGAGGCCTACTCGCTGTCCAACTCCGGGTACGGCAAGGGGGACGCGTACGGCGACGAGGCCCTTCAGGTGCTGCTGAAGCGGGCCGAGGACAACCGGGACCACCTGGTGGTGATCCTGGCCGGCTACCCGGAGGGCATGGACCGCCTGCTCGCCGCCAACCCCGGGCTGTCCTCCCGTTTCACCACCCGGGTCGACTTCCCCTCCTACCGGCCGCTGGAGCTGACCGAGATCGGCAAGGTGCTCGCGGCGGAGAACGGGGACCTGTGGGACGAGGAGGCGCTGGACGAGCTGCGGTCCATCGCCGGGCACGTGGTCGACCAGGGGTGGATCGACGAGCTGGGCAACGGGCGGTTCCTGCGGACGCTGTACGAGAAGAGCTGCGCGTACCGGGACTTGCGGTTGTCGGTGTACGCCGGTCCGCTCACGCGGAACGACCTGGCGACGCTCCGGCTGCCGGACCTGATGCAGGCCTACGGTGAGGTGCTGTCGGGGCGGGGGCCCCACGATCCGTCGGGTATGTGAAGCGCCCGAAGGGGCGCGGGGAGCCGCGCGACCGGCCGGCGGCCACACAGCTCCCCGACACCACCCGAGCTAGCCGGCGAGCGCCTCCTCCGGCTCCCCGCTCACCCGGGGCTCCGGCATCTCCCGGTGCGCCGGGTCCCGGACCTCGCCCACCAGCATCTCCAGCACGTCCTCCAGGGCCACCAGGCCGAGCACCCTGCCGGTCGCGTCCGCCACCTGGGCCAGGTGCGTGGCCGCCCGGCGCATCACCGTCAGCGCGTCGTCCAGCGGCAGCTCGGCGCGGAGCGTGGCCATCGGGCGCCACACGTGCTGCGGGACGGCCCGGTCGGAGTCCTCCAGGTCGAGGACGTCCTTCACGTGCACGTACCCCATGAACGGGCCCTTCTCGCCGGCCGCGACCGGGAAGCGGGAGTATCCCGTGCGGGCGGTCAGCTCCACGATCTCGCCCGGGGTGACCGCCGGGGTCACCGTGACCAGGGTCTCCCGGCGCAGCAGGACGTCCGTCACCGGGCGCGAGCCCAGCTCCAGGGCGTCCTCCAGGCGCTCCTGCTCCTCCGGGTCGAGCAGGCCGGCCTGGCCGGAGTCCTCCAGGAGCCGGTTGAGCTGCTCGGTGGTGACGACCGCCTCCACCTCGTCCTTCGGCTCGACCCGGAACAGCCGGAGGATGCCCTGGGCGCAGGCGCCGAGGGCCACCGTGATCGGCCTGCACAGGCGGGCGAACCAGACCAGGCCCGGGCTGAGCCACAGCGCGGCCTTCTCCGGGGCGGCCATCGCGAGGTTCTTCGGGACCATCTCGCCGATGACCAGGTGGAAGAAGACGACCGCGGCCAGCGCGATCACGTAACCCAGCGGGTGGATCACGCCGTCCGGGAGGTGGATCCACGCGAACACCGGCTCCAGCAGGTGCGCCACCGTCGGCTCGGCGACCGCGCCGAGCGTCAGGGAGCAGACGGTGATGCCGAACTGCGCGGCGGCCATCATCTGCGGCAGGTGTTCGAGGCCGTACAGCACCTGCCGGGCCCGGGCGGTGCCGAGCGGTTCGATCTGGCTGCGGCGGACGGAGACGAGCGCGAACTCGGCGCCGACGAAGAAACCGTTGGCCAGCACGAGCAGCGCCGCGAAGACCAGTTGGAGGACGCTCATCGGGCGGCCTCCATCACGTTCGCCACCGGGGCCGTCCTGACCAGGCGGACCCGTTCGGCGCGGTAGTGGCCGACCTGGCGGACCGAGAGCCGCCAGCCGGGCAGCTCGGCCCGGTCGCCGGGGGCCGGAATCCGGCCGAGCAGGTCGGCGACCAGGCCGGCGACGGTCTCGTACGGCCCCTCGGGCACGTCGAGGCCTATGCGCTGGAGGATGTCGACACGGCAGCTGCCGTCCACGTCCCAGGCGGGCCTGCCGTCCTCGGGCGGGGCGGGGGCCAGCTCGGGCACGTCCTTGGCGTCGTGCTCGTCGCGGACCTCGCCGACGAGTTCCTCGACGATGTCCTCCAGGGTGACCACACCGGCCGTGCCGCCGTACTCGTCGACGACGACCGCGATGGGCTGCTCGCTGCGCAGGCGGGCGAGCAGGGGCTGGACCGGCAGGGTCTCGGGGACCAGGAGCGCCTTGCGGGCGATCCGGCTGACCGGCGTACGCAGCCGGTCGTGCACGGGCACCGCCAGCGCGTCCTTGAGGTGGGCCATGCCGACGATCTCGTCGATCTTCTCCCGGTAGACGGGGAAGCGGGACAGGCCGGTGGCCCGGGTGAGGTTGACGACGTCCTCGGCGGTGGCCGAGTCCTGCAGCGCGCTCACCTTCACGCGCGGGGTCATGACGTGCTGCGCGGTCAGCTCGCCCAGGGACAGGGTGCGCACGAACAGGTCGGCCGTGTCCTGCTCCAGGGCCCCGGCCTGGGCGGAGTGCCGGGCCAGGGAGACGAGCTCGCCGGGGGTGCGGGCGGAGGCCAGCTCGTCGGCGGGTTCCACGCCGAGGGCGCGGACCAGCCGGTTGGCGACCGTGTTCAGCGCCGAGATCACCGGGCGGAACAGACGGGCGAAGCGGTGCTGCGGGGCGGCGACGAAGCGCGCGACCTGAAGCGGCCGGGACACCGCCCAGTTCTTTGGCACGAGTTCGCCGATCACCATCTGGATCGCGGAGGCCAGCAGCATGCCGACGACCACGGCGACGCCGGAGGCGGCGCCCTCGGGGATGCCGAGCGCGGCGAACGGGCCGCGCAGCAGCTCGGCCAGGGCCGGTTCGGCGAGCATGCCGACGACCAGCGAGGTGATGGTGATGCCGAGCTGGGTGCCGGAGAGCTGGAAGGACAGCTCCTTCAGCGACTCCACGACCGTGCGGGCGCGGGTGTCGCCGTCGGCGGCGGCCTTCTCGGCCTCCGGACGCTCGACGGTCACCAGGCCGAACTCGGCGGCCACGAAGAAACCGTTGGCGAGAATCAGCAGGAACGCCGCTCCGAGGAGCAGCAGGGGGATGGTCACGCTGCCACCGCCTTCCCGTTCCGTCGGGCAGGGGTGGCGCAGGTACTACAGGACGATCCGTCCATCGCCGGAGGGAGTCACTCCTCGGGTAGCAGGAACCCCTGTGCACCGGGCGGCACGCAGGGGCGGAGGCGCAGCGAAACGCCCTCCGTCTACCAGATTAATCAAGATCTGGGCTCATGCGGCAGGGCGGAGGGCGCCGAGTGGGCCTCGGCGAGCGCGCGCAGGGCCTTGGCGTCGGCGATCGCACGCTGCTTGGCGATGCCCGGCTGGATGCCGAGCGCGGGCAGGCTGGTGCCGTCGCTGAGGTCGAGGAACACCCACGGGTCACCCGGCCGGAGGTTCACCCGGAGGATCTCCGCCCAGGCCAGGCGGCGCTTGCCGGCGATGTTCACGACGGTGACGCCGGACTCGTCGGCGACCACCTTCACCCGGGCGAGCTGGGCCAGGGCCCAGAAGATCAGCGCCCCGGTGACGACGAAACTGAGCCGCGAGCCCGGGCCGAGATGCTCCAGCAGCAACCCGATGCCGGATATCACCAGGAAGATCACGACCCCGGCGGTGAGCAGGATCGCCCGGGTGTGTCCCGGCCGGAAGGTGACGGGGAGGCGGGGCGGAGGGGTCAGGTCGGACATCTCGGGCGTACCTCTTACAGGCGGCAGGCGTGGATGGCCGTGGTCAGGATGGCGCGGGCGCCGATGGCGTAGAGGTCGTCCATGATCCGCTGGGCCTCCTTGGCGGGGACCATGGCGCGGACCGCGACCCAGCCCTCGTTGTGCAGCGGGGAGACGGTCGGGGACTCCAGGCCGGGGGTGAGCGCGACGGCCTTCTCCAGCTGTTCGACCCGGCAGTCGTAGTCCATCATCACGTACGTGCGGGCCACCAGGACGCCCTGGAGGCGGCGCAGGAACTGCTGGACCTTCGGTTCGTCGGCGTCGGCGCCGGTGCGGCGGATGACGATCGCCTCGGACTTCATGATGGGCTCGCCGAAGACCTCCAGGCCCGCGTTGCGCAGGCTGGTGCCGGTCTCGACGACGTCGGCGATGACCTCGGCGACACCCAGTTCGATCGCGGTCTCCACGGCGCCGTCCAGGTGGACGACGGAGGCGTCGACCCCGCGGTCCGCCAGGTGCCTGTCGACGATGCCCTCGTACGAGGTGGCGACCGTCTTGCCCTTGAGATCCTCGATGCCGTCGGCCGTGCCGGGCTTGGCGGCGAAGCGGAAGGTGGAGCGGGCGAAGCCGAGCGGCAGGATCTCCTCGGCGTCGGCGCCGGAGTCGATCAGCAGGTCACGGCCGGTGATGCCGATGTCGAGGCGGCCGGAGGAGACGTAGATCGCGATGTCCCGGGGACGGAGGTAGAAGAACTCGACCTCGTTCTCCGGGTCGACGATGCGCAGCTCCTTGGACTCGCGGCGCTGCTGGTAGCCGGCCTCATGCAGCATCTCCGCCGCAGGGCCGGACAGTGAACCCTTGTTGGGGACGGCGATGCGCAGCATGAGGTCGGCTTCCTTTGTGTGAAGGGGTTTTCCACGGCTGTGTGCGGCGGGCGGCTCAGAGGTGGGCGTAGACGTCGTCCAGGGAGATCCCGCGGGCGACCATCATCACCTGGACGTGGTACAGCAGCTGCGAGATCTCCTCGGCAGCCGCCTCCTTGCCCTCGTACTCGGCGGCCATCCAGACCTCGGCGGCCTCCTCGACGACCTTCTTGCCGATGGCATGGACGCCCTTGCCGACCAGCTCAGCGGTGCGGGAGGTGGCGGGATCGCCGTGGGCGGCCTTGTGCTGGAGCTCGGTGAAGAGCTCCTCGAACGTCTTCTTGGACATGGTGCTGCCCACCCTACGCGGTCGGGTCCGCTCCTCAGTGCCAGGGTTCGGATACCGAGCGGAGCGTGGCCGCGGTCGCGACGGCGGCGGTCACCGCCTCGTGGCCCTTGTCCTCGTTCGAGCCCTCCAGTCCGGCCCGGTCCAGGGCCTGTTCCTCGGTGTCGCAGGTGAGCACGCCGAAGCCGACGGGCACGCCGGTCTCGACGGACACCTGGGTGAGGCCCTGGGTGACGCCCTGGCACACGTAGTCGAAGTGCGGGGTGCCGCCCCGGATGACGACGCCGAGGGCGACCACGGCGTCGTAGCCGCGGCCCGCGAGGACCTTGGCGGCGACCGGCAGCTCGAAGCTGCCGGGGACCCGGATCAGGGTCGGCTCGTCGATGCCCAGGTCGCTCAGGGCGCGCAGGGCGCCGTTCACCAGACCGTCCATCACCTGCTCGTGCCACTGCGCCGCGATGACGGCGACCCGGAGGTCGCTCACATTGCGTACGGACAGTTCCGGTGCACCCTTGCCGCTCACGTCTCTCCTCAGTGCTTTCGTGCTTACTGGTTGCCGCAGGTGGTCGCGGACGCGGCCACCGGAGCCGACACGGCGGGCGTGTCGAGCCAGGGCAGGTCGTGCCCCATCCGGTCCCGCTTGGTGCGCAGGTACCGGAGGTTGTGCTCGCCGGCCTGGACGGGCATCGGCTCGCGGCCGGTGACCTTCAGGCCGTGGCGCAGCAGCGCCTCGGTCTTCTCGGGGTTGTTGGTCATCAGCCGGACGCCCCGGACGCCGAGGTCGGCGAGGATCCGCGCGCCGGCGCCGTAGTCGCGGGCGTCGGCGGGCAGGCCGAGTTCCAGGTTGGCGTCCAGGGTGTCGTGGCCCTGTTCCTGGAGCGCGTAGGCGCGCAGCTTGGACAGCAGGCCGATGCCGCGTCCCTCGTGTCCGCGCAGGTAGACGACGACGCCCCGGCCCTCGGCCTGGATGCGTTCCAGGGCGGTGTCCAGCTGGGGGCCGCAGTCGCAGCGCAGCGAGCCGAAGACGTCGCCGGTGAGGCATTCGGAGTGGACGCGGACCAGGACGTCCTCGCCGTCGCCGATCTCGCCGTGGACGAGGGCGACGTGTTCGACGCCGTCGGCGGTGGACCGGTAGCCGTAGGCGGTGAAGGTGCCGTGCCGGGTGGGCAGACGGGTCTCGGCCTCGCGGCGGACGGTGGGCTCGCTGCCGCGGCGGTAGGCGATCAGGTCCGCGATGGAGATGATCGTCAGGCCGTGCTTGCGGGCGAACGGGATCAGTTCGGGCAGCCGCAGCATCCGGCCGTCCTCGCCGGCGATCTCCACGATGGCGCCGGCCGGGCGGAGCCCCGCGAGCCGTGCGAGGTCGACGGCGGCCTCGGTGTGGCCGTTGCGCACGAGGACGCCGCCGGGCCGGGCGCGCAGCGGGAACACGTGGCCGGGGCGGACGAGGTCGGTGGGTTCCGCCGTGCCGCTCGCCAGCAGCTGGAGCGTCGTCGCGCGGTCGGCGGCCGAGATGCCGGTGGTCACGCCGTGGGCGGCGGAGGCGTCCACCGAGATGGTGAACGCGGTCTTCATCGACTCGGTGTTGTCCTGGACCATCTGCGGCAGCCGCAGCCGGTCCAGCTCCTCGCCCTCCATGGGCGCGCAGATCAGGCCCCGGCATTCGCTCATCATGAAGGCGACGATCTCGGGGGTCGCCTTCTCGGCGGCGATGACGAGGTCGCCCTCGTTCTCCCGGTCCTCGTCGTCCACGACGACCACCGGGCGGCCCGCCGCGATGTCGGCGATGGCCCGTTCGACCGGGTCGAGGGCGAAGTTCTCGATGTCGTCGGTGTCGTCGGTGTCGTACAGCGGCGGTGCCGAGGTCATGCCGGGGCTCCTTCCAGTGCGGGCTGCGGGCCCCGGCGGGAGCGCAGCCACCAGTCGCGCATGCCCCACAGGACGAGTGCGCCGTAGATGACGTAGACGAAGCCGGAGAAGGCGTAGCCGTTGGCGAAGTTGAGGGGGACGCCGACGGCGTCGACGAGCAGCCAGGCGATCCAGAACTCGACCATGCCCTTGGCCTGCGCGTACATCGCGACGACGGTGCCGACGAAGATGTAGGCGTCGGGCCAGGGGTCCCAGGAGAGCTTCGGGTAGGCCGTGAAGAGCAGGGCGACGGCGACCGTGCCGGCGGCGGCCGCGGCGAGCATGGCGGCGCGCTCCCGCCAGGTGGCGAAGCGGGGGGCGATGTGGCCGTCGCCCGCACGGTCCTTGGTCCGCTGCCACTGCCACCAGCCGTACAGCGCCACGGCCATGACGACGACCTGCTTGCCGGCGCTGCCGGTCAGGTGGCCGTAGAAGGCGCCGAACAGGACGAGGCCGGACAGGAACTGCACGGGCCAGGTCCACAGGGAGCGGCGCCAGCCGAGGGCGAGGGTGATCAGGCCCAGGATGTTGCCGGTCATGTCGGACCAGATGATGTGCTGGCCGAAGAGGGTGAACGCCTCGGAGTTCAACCAGTTCACCTGCCGGCCCCCTGTCCGCCCGCGAGCAGCCGCTCCACGTACTTGGCGATGACGTCGACTTCGAGGTTGACCGGGTCGCCGGGCTGCTTCACACCGAGCGTGGTCAGGGCGAGGGTGGTCGGGATGAGGCTGACGGTGAAGTAGTCGGGGCCGGCCTCCACGACGGTGAGGCTGATGCCGTCGACGGTGATGGAGCCCTTCTCCACGACGTAGCGGGAGAGGTCCGCGGGGAGGGAGACCTTCACGATCTCCCAGTTCTCGGAGGGCGTGCGGGCCAGGATCTCGCCGGTGCCGTCCACGTGTCCCTGCACGATGTGTCCGCCGAGGCGGGCGCCGACGGCGGTGGGGCGCTCCAGGTTGACGCGGGAGCCGAGGGTGAGCGCGCCCAGGCTGGAGCGCTTGAGCGTCTCGGCCATGACGTCGGCGGTGAATTCGTCGCCCTCGTGCTCGACGACGGTGAGACAGACCCCGTTCACGGCGATGGAGTCGCCGTGGCGTGCGCCCTCGGTCACGACGGGGCCGCGGAGCCGGAAGCGGGAGGAGTCGCCGAGGTTCTCGACGGCGGTGACTTCACCCAGTTCTTCGACGATTCCGGTGAACACTTCCCGGGTCCTCCTGCCTCTTCGGGCACGGACTCCGGGGCCTGTCGATGACGACAGAAAGGGACGGATGAGCACACACCGGGGGCGTCGCCGACAGGAACGCGTCCACGCACGGACGCGTCCGGGTACGGCGGCGCGCACACGGAAGACGCATGCCCGCCCGCCGCGCACTGCCTCCCATCCGGACTTTAACCGTCGGTCCAGGAATTTCACCTGGTCAACCGGCCGCTGGAAGCGACCGGGTCGCGGACTGTAACCGCCGGTTCGGACTTTCACCGACCCCGGAGTGCGCTGCTTCTGGTACAGGGCCAGTGTGCCACGACCGGCACGCGTCCATGTGAGTGACGGATGTGGGGTCGCTCACAGTGCGTGCCGCCGCCCTTGCGCGGCGCGGCCACCCTCGCCAACTGGCGGTCACGCGAGGAGCGTTGACCAGGTACGGACCATTGACCGCACTGGTCTAGTCCTTTTAGGGTGCGGTCGGGCCCGGCGGCGGTGACGACGGCCCTTGCCCGCCGCCGGGCCGCCACCGCGCCGGGTACGGGCAGCGCACGAGCCCCCTGGGGCCAACTCCACGACCCGCTGACGGACATGGGCCTGTCCTGGCGCTTCGTCACCGTCGAGCGGCTCGGCCGGGAGCCCTCCGGAGTGTCAGCGGCCCGGGCGCTCGGGGGGCGCGAACAGTTCGTCCTGGGCCCGTTCCCGGGCGGTGAGGAGCGCGCCGCGGAGTACGGCCGTCCCGCCGAGGCTGCTCGCCCGCACCTCGGTGACCAGCGGCGACATCCGGCGCAGCCGCTCCTCCACCAGCCCGGCCAGCATCGCGCCCCCGGCCTGGCCGACCTCCCCGCCGAGCACCACGCAGCCGGGGTCCAGAACGGCCACCACGGATGCGGCGCCGACGGCGATCCGGTCCGCGAGGACACGGAGGAAACGGGCGGCGGGGTCCGGCTCGGCGTCCGCACGCCCCGCCCTAGGCCTCTCCCCCGAGGCGTTCGGCCGCTGCACATCCACGTCCCCCGGCCGCGCCGCGAGCACTGCCCCACTCCGCCCCGCCACAGGCATCACCCCGCCCGGCACCGCCATCGGCACCGCCTCCCCCGCCTTCCCGACCTGCGCCACCGCGGCCCGCACCGCCTCCGCCGCCCCGGGGCCGTCCGGTGCGGCAGGGGTCGGCAGGCCGCACTCGGTGGCCAGGGACGCGACCGCCGCCGCGCCGGTGAGGGAGTGGAAGCCGCCGGCGCAGTCGGTCCCCGAGGGCAGGGTGGGGGTTCCCGGGACCGGCAGGAAGCCGATCTCGCCGGTGCCGCCGGAGGCCCCGCGGCGCAGGCTGCCGTCCAGGACGACCGCGGCGCCGACACCGTGGCCGAGCCAGAGCAGGACGAAGGTGTCCCGGTCGCGCGCGGCGCCCTCGCGCTGTTCGGCCAGGGCGGCCAGGTTGGTCTCGTTCTCGACGGTCACCCGCGCGCCGGGCAGCCGGTCGTGGAGGGTGGCGGCCAGGCTGCGGTGCCAGGCGGGCAGCCCGGCCGAGTCGCGGAGGTCCCCGGTGGCCGGGTCGATCAGGCCCGGCGCGCCGATGCCGACGGTGTGCAGCCGGTCGGCGCCGGCCTCCTTCGCCGCGCTCTCCACCGCCGCGACCGCCTGCTCCACGGCGGGCCCGGTCCCGGCATCGGGGCCGATCGGCACGGACGCCTCGGCGAGCACCCGTCCGACCAGGTCGGAGACGAGGACGAAGACGCCCTCGGTGCGGACGTCGAGCGCGGCGAGATGGGCGCGGTCGGCGACGATGCCGTAGAGCCGGGCGTTGGGGCCCCGGCGCTGCTCGCCGGTCTCGCCGACCACCGTGATCAGCCCCGAGGCCGTCAGCCGGTCGACCAGGTCGGCGACCGTGGGCCGGGACAGACCGGTCAGCTGCTTCAACTGCCCCGCCGTGAGCGGGCCTTCCTGCTGCAACAGCCGCAAGGCCAGCCGGTCGTTGAGGGCCCGGGCGGTGCTGGGTGAGGCAGGCATGACGGGAATCCTCCCAGATCGCGTGGCGTGGCCAGGCTTGATGTCCGCTATCTATCAGGCAGGGTTCCTGATAGTTTACGGCGCGTCGCACTGGGGCGGCGCCTACGGGGCCGGGCACTCCCGGGGAGGGGAACAGGATCATGAGTGACGTGACGCGTGCGGGCGACGAGGTCAGGCGCGCCCGGTACGCCGTGGCGGCCGTCTTCGCCGTGCACGGCGCCGTGACCGGCTCGTTCGCGACGCGTGTGCCCTGGGTCCAGGACCACACCTCGCTCGGTGCGGGCCAGTTGGGGTTCGCCCTGGCCTTCACGGCGCTCGGCGCCTCGTGCGCGATGCCGCTGGCGGGCGGGATCACCCACCGTTTCGGCAGCCGCGCGGCCCTGCGCGGGCTGCTCGCGCTGTGGACGCTGTCCCTGATCCTGCCGTCGGTCGCGCCGAACCTGGTCACCTTGTGCCTGGCGATGTTCGTCTACGGCGCGAGCGCGGGCATGGCCGATGTCGCGATGAACGCGCTCGGCGTGGAGGTCGAGCGGCGGCTCGGCAAGTCGATCATGTCGGGGCTGCACGGCATGTGGAGCGCGGGCGCCCTGATCGGCTCGGCGGCCGGCACCCTCGCCGCGCATCTCGGCGCGGACGCGCGCGTGCACTTCGCCCTGGCGTCGGCCGTCCTCACCCTGCTCGGCCTGGTGTTCTGCACCTGGGTGCTGGACCTCCAGCCCGCCGAGGACGAGGAGCCGCCCCCGCGGTTCGCGCTGCCGCCGCGCTCCGCCCTGCTGATCGGCGCGGTCGGTTTCTGCGCGGTGTTCGCGGAGGGCGCGAGCCTGGACTGGTCGGCGGTGTTCCTGCGGGACCGGCTGGACAGTTCGGCCGGGCTGGCGGCGGCCTCCACGACCGGGTTCATGCTGACCATGGCGGTGGCCCGGATCGCCGGGGACGCGGTGGTGAACCGGTTCGGCGCGGTCCGCACGGTGCGCGCCGGCGGTGTCCTGGCCGGGCTGGGCGGGCTGCTGGTCGTGCTCGCCGGGCACCCGCTGGTGGCGATGGCCGGGTTCGCGCTGATGGGGCTCGGCATCGCGGTGGTCGTACCGCTGTGCTTCGCGGCGGCCGGGCACGCGGGCCCCAACCCCAGCCAGGCCATCGCGGGCGTGGCGACCATCACCTACACCTCGGGGCTGATCGCGCCGAGCCTGATCGGCGGGGTGGCCCAGGCGACCAGCCTGATGGTGTCGTTCGTGGTGGTGACGGCGCTGGCGTGCGGGCTCGCGGTGTGCGCGGGGGTGCTGCGCACCGCCGAGCGCGGCGGCGGCGAGGTCAGCCGGCGGGCCGCAGCAGTTCCCGACCCACGGCCCTGAAGGTCTCGCTCCAGGGCGCGGGGCGCAGGGTCGCCGCGTCCAGCCGGACCAGCACCCGGGTGCCCCGGGCGTAGGTCTCGGTCCCGTCGGCCGAGCAGAACCGGAAGCCGTAGGTGAGCCCGGTGGTGCCGAGCCGTTCCAGCCAGAGGTGGACGGCGTAGGTGCCGGGGCGGGTGACCGGCGCCTCGTAGCCGATGCGCAGTTCGCGGACCGCGTTGCAGGCGTCGCCGGCCGCCGCCCAGTCGCCGTCGAAGCGGACGCCGTGCGCGTTCCACAGCTCGGTCCAGGCGCGCTCGACCATCAGCGGGTAGCGGGCGTTGTGCAGCAGCCCGAGCGCGTCGAGGTCGTCGAAGTGGATGGTGACGGGGATCAGCCGGCCGTAGGAGACGGCGGGGGCGGTCGGGGCTTCGGCGGTCACGGGAAGGGCTCCTGAGCAGCGCGTTGGGGTGGCGACACCCCCGTACGCCACCATACTAAGCGACCGCTCAGGAGCCTGGCCGGGAAGCCCCCGGGGGCGGCGGGGGTTCAGCCCGCTATCGAGTCCAGCTGCTCGGCGGCGGGCCGCAGCGCCCAGAGGTCTCCCCCGGGCGGCGCCTCCAGCTTGGGCACGGCCGCCCTGGCCGACGGGTCACCGGCGTCGGCCGCGGCGTGCACCACGTCGGCCGCCGCGTAGCGGTGGAACTCCAGCTCGGGGTGCGGCCAGGCGGCGGCGCCGGTCGCGGCGGGCAGCAGGTAGCCGACCGCCTTGGACAGGCTCTGCCCGTCCGGTCCCGCGTAGCCCCACAGGTCCACTCCCACGTGCCGGCCGATGGCCGCGAGCCGGGTGTAGGCGACCAGGTCGAAGGTCGAGTAGTGCCAGCTGCGGGTGCGGGTCAGCTCCTGGGGCTGGCTGCCGTCGGCCGCGATCTGCGGGTCGATCCGCCTGGCGCGCGCGTCCAGCACGGTCCGCCGGGCGAGCGCGGTGTCGCCGGTGGCGTAGGCGAGGGCGGCGAGCTGCATGTCGTAGAAGGTGCCGTGGTTGTTGGCGGCCGCGCCCTCCTGCCGGCCGAAGTCGCTGTCCGTCAGCCAGTCGCGGAAGTCCTTGTTCCACCGGGTCATCGCGGTGCGGTCGGCGGCCGTCCAGCCGGGTGCGCCTGTGGCGAGGATCGCCTGTGCGTCCAGGACGCTGGTGTAGGACTGCGAGAAGTCGATGATGCCGATGGCCCGGCCGTCGTACCTGCACGGGATGAACTGGGCGTGGTCCAGGCCGGGGTTCATCCGGGTGGCCGGGTCGAGGAACCAGGTGCGCAGGATCTGCCCGGCCTTCTCGGCGTAGCCGCGCCTGCCGGTGTAGTACCAGGCGAGCGAGAGGTCGTACGACGCGTCGAAGACCTTCTCCGCGTCCTGCCGGTCGGTTCCGCTGTCGACCTCCGGATTGCGCCGGCCGTCGCGCTGGACGTACGGGCAGCCCCAGGGGTTGTCGGCGGTGGGAGCGGTCGTGGGCCACCAGTAGGGGGCCTGGCTCAGGTAGTCGTGGACGTCGCCGCCGGGGGCGGGCTTCGGCTTGTCGACGACCGTCCAGGGGCCCTGGTCCAGCCAGGCGTCGGCGCGGGCGGTCAGGTCCGCGAGGGCGCGCCGGAGCCGGGGGTCGTGGGGCAGGCGGGCCCGGGTCCGCTGGAGGCGGACGCCGTCGAGGACGGCGGTCCGCGGAGCCGCCGTGGACGGGGCCGGCGCGGCGTGGGCGGAGGGGACGAGCAGGGCTCCGAAGGCCACCACCGCGGTGAGGAGCGCGGCCGCACGGGGTCTTCCACTCATTCAGGCACTCCGATCTTCGTTCGACCCGATCAGCCGATCAGGTATGTGAACGCAGTTCATGAGGAGGACCGTGCGAGCGTAGAGCCGCCGGCTACCCCTGACAATGGTGCGGAACCTCTTCACGTACAGAGAAAGCGAAACCCCTCATGGATCTCGGCGTGCGCTGGAAGCTGCACGGTGACGGGCGCACGCCCGCGCCCGGAGCGGTGGTACGCCCCGACGAACGGCTGTCCTGGCCCCGCACCGTGGGCCTCGGCGCCCAGCACGTGGTCGCGATGTTCGGCGCCTCGTTCGTGGCCCCCGTGCTCATGGGCCTTGACCCCAACCTGGCGATCATGATGTCGGGCGTGGCGACCGTGATCTTCCTGCTCGCCACCCGGGGCCGGGTGCCGAGCTACCTCGGCTGCTCCCTGTCCTTCGTGGGCGTGGCCGCCGTCATCCGCGCCCAGGGCGGTACGAGCGCGACCGTGACCGGCGCGATCCTCGTCGTCGGCGCCGTGCTCTTCCTGGTCGGCCTCGCCGTGCAGCGCTTCGGGGCGCGGATCATCCACGCGGCCATGCCGCCGATCGTGACCGGCGCCGTCGTCATGCTGATCGGCTTCAACCTGGCCCCGGTGACCGCGTCCACCTACTGGCCGCAGGACCAGTGGACGGCCCTGCTGGTGATGCTCTTCACCGGACTGGCGGTGGTCTGTCTGCGCGGTTTCTGGTCCCGCGTGGCGATCTTCCTGGGCCTCGTGTTCGGGTACGGCCTGTCCTGGGCGTCCGACCGGGTCTTCGGCAAGATCCACTCGGTGGACGCGAGCGGCAAGGTCACCGACCACTGGCGCCTGGACCTCTCCGGCGTCTCCAAGGCCGACTGGATCGGCCTGCCGTCCTTCCACGGCCCGTCCTTCCAGTGGTCGGCGATCCTGGTCGCGCTGCCGGTCGTCATCGCGCTGGTCGCCGAGAACGCGGGCCACGTCAAGGCGGTCGGCGAGATGACCGGCGACCCGCTGGACGACAAGCTCGGTACGGCGATCTCGGCGGACGGCGTCGCCTCCATGCTGTCGACGGCCGTCGGCGGCCCGCCCAACACCACCTACTCCGAGAACATCGGTGTGATGGCCGCGACCCGCGTGTACTCCACCGCCGCCTACTGGGCCGCCGCCGGCTTCGCGCTGCTCTTCGGCGTCTGCCCCAAGTTCGGCGCGGTCGTGGCCGCGATCCCGGGCGGGGTGCTCGGCGGCATCACCGTCATCCTCTACGGCATGATCGGCCTGCTCGGCGCCCAGATCTGGCTCAACGCCAAGGTGGACCTGCGCAATCCGCTGAACCTGGTCCCGGCCGCCGCGGGCATCATCATCGGCGTCGGCAACGTCACCATGAAGTTCACCGACACCTTCTCGCTCAGCGGCATCGCCCTCGGCACGCTGGTCGTCATCACCGGCTACCACGCGCTGCGCGCCTTCGCCCCTGCCCACCTGAAGAAGCAGGGGCCGCTGCTGGACGAGGGCACGTCCTCCTACGACACCGGGACGGACGCCGGCACGCGCGCCGAGCCGTAGCCCGGCGTTCCCCCGTTCCGGCGAAGCACCGGGCCGGTCGGCACGCCGGCCGGCCCCGGGCTGGGACCCTTCCCCCATGGTGCAGCTGGAACACCTCACCGCCCCCGTCGACGCCGTGGTCGCCCGGATGCGCGCGCTGGACGCGGCGCTGCCCCCGCGGGACGGCGTCGCCGTGTTCAACCGGGTCTACCTCGCCGTCACCGAGGAGGTCGACCGGCGCCTGGACGCCGGGGAGTTCCCGGATCCGCGCGCGGCGACCACGCTGGACGTGCGGTTCGCCGAGCGCTATCTGGCGGCGGTGGACGCGGCCGCCGCGGACCGCCGCCCGCCCGCCTGCTGGCGGCCCCTGTTCCAGTTCCGCCGCCACCCCGGCGTACGGCCGCTGCAGTTCGCGCTGGCGGGCATCAACGCGCACATCGGGCACGACCTCGCCCTGGCCGTGGTCGACGCCTGCCGCACGCTCGGCTGTGAACCGGCCGACCTGGAGGACGAGTTCGACCGCGTGGGCGATCTGCTGGTGTCGCTGGAGGAGCGCATCCGCGAGGATCTGATGCCGGGCCCCGACCTGTTCCAGATCGCCGACCCGCTCACCCATCTGCTGGGCTCCTGGAGCCTGGAGCGGGCCCGGGACGCGACCTGGGCGGCGGCCCGGGCCCTGTGGGCGCTGCGGCACTGCGGCGACGTGGCCGGGGAGTTCACCGAGCGGCTGGACGCGGCGGTGGGGTTCGCGGGCCGGATGCTGCTGACACCACTGGCCGGCTGAGCTTCCGGCGCGTGGAGAAGGCGCGGGCGGCCGGAGTCCGTGGCCGGCCGCCCGCGCCCTGGTCGGTCCCCCGGGTCAGTCCTCGGGAAGCTCCACCGGCGCGATCTCGTCGTAGACGTCACCCGGGCCCGGGTTCGTCGCGTCGGTCTCGCCGCCGAAGTGGTGCATGACGCCCCAGACCGCGTTCAGCGCCGTCTGCACGGCACCCTCGGCCCAGCCGGCCGTCCAGGAGATGTCGTCGCCGGCGAGGAAGATGCCCCGCTTGTCCGCGGGCAGCCGGTCCTGCATGAAGTGCGTGAACAGGCGCCGCTGGTAGCGGTAGTGACCGGGCAGGTTGGCCTTGAACGCGCCCATGAAGTAGGGCTCGTTCTCCCAGGAGACCGTCACCGGGTTGCCGATGATGTGCTTCCTGATGTCGACCTTCGGGTAGATCTCGCCCAGCGACTTCAGCATGACCTCCATCCGCTCGTTCGCGGACAGCGGCAGCCACTTCAGGCTGTCGTCGCACCAGGTGTAGGACAGGCAGATCACGGCGGGCTTGTCCGGGCCGTCGTCCAGCAGGTAGGTGCCGCGGGTCATGCGGTCGGTGAGCGTCATCGACATGACGTCCCGGCCGGTCGGATTTCCCCTGTCGTCGACGGCCTTGTCCAGCCAGAAGGGCCGGTCCACGGGCACGAACAGCTTGCTGGACTCCATGTAGTGGGTGCGCTCGATCGCGGTCCAGTGGTCGATCGGGAAGAGCGAGTCGTCGCAGGCGATCTTGGACAGCAGCATCCAGGACTGGGCGGTGAAGATCGCCGCCTTGTAGGTGCGGATGTCGCCGTTCGCGTCGGTGACGGTGATCTGGTTGCCGGCGGTGCGGTGCAGCCGGGTCACGGCGGGCTTCGGCTCGCCGTCCACGTGCAGCGACTTCAGGGACGTCCCGTACGGCCAGTGGACGATCTTCTCCGGCTCGCGCTCCCACAGCCGCAGCGGGAGTTGCTGGGAGCCGCCGACGATGCCGCGGTGGTGGTCGTCGGCCTCGGTGTAGACGACGCGGAGGATCTCCAGGATGGAGTTCGGGAAGTCGGTGTCCCAGCCGCCGGTGCCGAAGCCTACCTGGCCGAAGATCTCGCGGTGCCGGAAGGACTTGAAGGCGTCGGAGTCGCAGAGGAACCCGTAGAAGGTCTGGTTGTCCAGCTTCTCGACGAGCTCGGCCCAGATCTCGCGGATGCGCGGGACGTCCCGCTCGCGCATCGCGCGGTTCATGTCGGAGAAGTCGGCGCCCTCCTCCAGGCACCTGTTCCAGGCGTCGGCGACGTCTCGGTACACCTGGGGCAGGTCGTCGATCGTCTCGGCGTAGTGCGACTCGCCCTTGAGGTCGACCACGGTGGACGGGGTCGCCTCGGCCAGGGGGTTCGGGAACGGCCTGGTCTCCAGGCCGACGAGGTCGATGTAGTGCTGGAGCGCGGTGGAGGACGGCGGGAAGCGCATCGCGCCCATCTCGGCGGTCAGCGAGTCGTCGCAGCCCTCGAAGCCGACCGTGCGGAGCCGGCCGCCGATCTGGTCGGCCTCGTAGACGACGGGCCTGAGGCCCATCTTCATCAGCTCGTACGCGGCCACGATGCCGGACAGGCCGCCGCCGATGACCGCGACCTCGGTGCCGTGCTCGGTCGCCGGGACCTGGCCGAGGCCCGCCGGGTGGGCGAGGAAGTCGTCGTAGGCGTAAGGGAAGTCCGGGCCGAACATGGTGATCGGCGGCTGCTGCTCGTCGGTGTGCTCGACGGCGTTGGGCACCGTGGACGTCATGGGGTACGGACTCCTTGCACGGGGTGGTTCGGGGGAAAGCTCGGGTGTCAGACGAGGGACCCGTACAGACCGGGGCGGCGGTCCTTCAGGTACGGGTTGTGCTCGCGGGAGGCGGCCAGGAAGGCGGGGTCGGCGTCGGCGAGCACCAGCTGCTCGGCACGGCCGGCGCGGGCGCGGGCGACACCGTCGGGACCGGCGAGGACGGAGAGGCCGACGAACTCGAACTCGCCTTCCCGGCCGGCCCGGTTGACGTAGGCGACGTACATCTGGTTCTCGAAGGCGCGCACCGGGATCATCGACTCGGCGACGAACTGGAAGGGGTGCATCTGCGCGGTCGGCACGACCAGGAGGTCGGTGCCGGCCAGGGCGTGGGCCCGGACGTTCTCCGGGAACTCGACGTCGTAGCAGATCAGCAGGCCCACGGTGAGGCCGTTCAGCTCGGCCTGGACGACCTGCTGCCCGCCCGGCGTGAAGTGGTCGCGCTCGAAGCAGCCGAAGAGGTGGGTCTTCCGGTAGTTCGCGAGCCGGGTGCCGTCGGCGGAGATCAGCTGGGCGGAGTTGAAGACCGCGTCGCCGTCGCGCTCGGGGTAGCCGTAGGCGAGGGCGAGGCCGTGCCGGGTGGCGATCTCGGCGATCGCGTCGGCGGAGTCGCCGTCGGCGGGCTCGGCGAGGCGGGCGATGTCGTCGCCGATCGCGTACCCGGTGAGGAACATCTCCGGTGCGGCCAGCAGCCCGGCGCCCGCGGCGGCGGCCCGGCCCGCGGCCTCGTCGAGGACCTTGAGGTTCTCGGTGACCGAGCCGGGGCGGCCGGAGCTCTGGAGCAGGGCGGTGCGCATGCGTGATCCTCACCGGAACGGGGGGTTTGGGGGGCCAGAAAGAAGGTATGTTCGGCGCGCTCGGCCGGACAAGGAGGAGCCGTTGCGCGCCGGTGCGGCATTCGTTGCGCCGGCAGGCGTCTGAGCGGCGATTCGTTGCGCGGGCGCCGGTGAGAGTGACGGGAGGAACACGGAAAAGGGCTCGGGGCGCCTCGTCGTCGGCCGGGTGCGGGTGGTCCGGGGTGCTCGCGCCGTTCCCCGCGCCCCCTCAGGGCGCTGATCCGCACCCGGTGACGACAAGGCGCCCCGAGCCGTGGTTTCGCTCCTATCCCGGCGCCCCGGAGGAGAACCTCCTGAGCAGCGGCGACAGCACCAGCACCGACTTGGTCCGCTCCACGAACGGCTCCCCGGCGATCCGCTCCAGGACCCGCTCGAAGTGACGCATGTCGGAGGCGAAGACCTGCGCGACGGCGTCCGCGTCCCCGGTGACGGTGGACGCGGCCACGACCTCCTGGTACCGCTCCAGCCCCCGCTGGATCGTCTCCGGCGAGGTGTTGCGCCGGCAGTAGATCTCGATGAAGCCCTCGGTCTCCCAGCCGAGCGCCGCCGGATCCACCCGCACGGTGAATCCGGTGATCGCTCCGGTGGCCCGCAGCCGGTCCACGCGCCGCTTCACCGCGGGCGCGGACAGGCCGATCATCTGCCCGATGTCCGCATAGGAGCGGCGGGCGTCCTCGGCGAGGGCGTGCACGATGCGTTCGTCGAGATCGTTCAGCACAGGGGGTCGTTCACTTCTTCGGTCCGGTCACTTCTCTGCCGTCACCGCGAGGGCGTCGTCGGTCGCGAGACGGGAACGGCGGTAGCCGTAGAGGAAGTAGAACACGAGCCCGGCGGCCATCCAGCATCCGAAGACCACCCAGGTGACGGTGTCGAGGCTGGACATGTTGTACGCGCAGAACAGGAAGCCCAGCACCGGCAGGACCGGGCCGAACGGCACCTTGAACGTGCGCTCCAGCTCCGGGCGCCTGACCCGCAGCACGATCACCGCGATGTTGACCAGGCCGAAGGCGAACAGCGTGCCGATGCTGGTGGCGTCGACGAGCTTGCCCAGCGGGATGAGGGCGGCGAGCGCTCCGCAGAAGAGGCACACGAGCACCGTGTTGAGGCGGGGCGCGCCGGTCTTCGGGTGGATCTTGCCGAGCGCCTTCGGCACCAGGCCGTCGCGGGCCATCGCGAAGAGGATGCGGGTCTGGCCGTAGAGCACGGTGAGCACCACGCTGGCGATGGAGATGACGGCGCCGAGCGCGAGCAGCGTGCCCCAGAAGGTCTGTCCGCTGACGTCGTTCATGATGCCGGCGAGGGACGCCTCGGAACCGTCGAACTTCTTCCAGTTCCAGGCACCCACGGCGACGGCCGCGACGAGCACGTACAGCGCGGTCACGATGATCAGCGACAGCATGATCGCCCGCGGCAGGTCCCGCTTGGGGTCCTTCGCCTCCTCACCGGCGGTGGAGGCGGCGTCGAAGCCGATGTAGGAGAAGAACAGCGTGGCACCGGCGGCGCTGACCCCGCTCATGCCGAGCGGCATGAAGTCGGCGTAATTGCCGGACTTGAAGCCCATGACGCCGATCACGCAGAACAGCACCAGCGCGGCGATCTTCACACAGACCATGATCGTGTTGGCGCGCGCGGACTCTCGCGCGCCACCGAGCAGGAGCACCATCGCCAGCAGGACGACGATCAGGGCCGGCAGGTTGATGATGCCGCCCTCGCCCGGCGCGGAGGACAGGGCGGCCGGGATGGTGACGCCGATGGTGCCGTCCAGCAGCTCGTTCAGGTACTCGCCCCAGCCGACGGCGACCGCGGCCACCGAGACGCCGTACTCCAGCACGAGACACCAGCCGCAGACCCAGGCGACCAGTTCGCCCAGCGTTGCGTACGCATACGAGTAGGAGGAGCCCGCGACCGGGATGCTGCCGGCCAGTTCGGCGTACGACAGGGCTGAGAACAGCGCCGTGAGACCGGCGATGACGAAGGCGAGGGTGACCGCCGGACCGGCCTTGGGCACGGCGTCGCCGAGGACGACGAAGATGCCGGTGCCGAGGGTGGCCCCGATGCTGATCATGGTCAGCTGCCACAGCCCGAGGGAGCGCCGAAGCTGCCCTCCCTCACCGTGGCCGCCCTCCGCGACCAGGCGTTCCACGGGCTTGCGACGCATGAGGCGCGCGGCGACGCCCGGGGACGCGGGGGCGGCCGGTATCTGGTTGTGCGGGGGTGCGCCTTGATCGAGCACGCGCTGGCTCCTTATCGCTGCCGGGGTCGGGCGGACCGGCATGAGCGCCGGCCCTCGTGGGCGGGAACCGGCGGAGCCTGCGAAGGCAGGGACCCACCGAGCGGGGTCCCCGCCACGCCACGTACTAGCGCAGCACCCTATGAGGCGGGCCTTCACGGGCGTAATGCAGCAACCTTGCGTATTCCCGCATGATCATTGCGTTCATCGGGGAGGAACGGCACATCGTTGCGCGCCACCCGCCGACCGTTGCACCCGCCTCCCGGAGGACCCGCCCCCGGCCGGCTCGCCCGGCGGCACGGACACGCCGGCGGCCCCCCGCGGGGGGGGGGGCGCCGCCCCCGCGGGGGGCTCGGGGGGCGGGGGCGGGGGGGAGTATAGGCGCCGGGTGGGGGATA
>NZ_JBEYRP010000030.1:0-86840 GCF_040704085.1 Streptomyces sp. NPDC047841 | reverse complement strand
AGTACGAGGGCCTGGGGCCGGCGCCCCGAGAGCACGCACCTGACGCCGCGCGGCCGCCCTCCGGGCGACGACGCGAATTGTCAGACAGGCCCTAGTAGCGACCGCCGGCCGGCGTGGGCGCGGGGCGGCTCGGTGCCGCCGGGACGCGCCCTCGCTCCTGGGTCCGAGGATGCCGGTGGTTGACGATTGAACGAAGTCGTTTAATATTCATCTATCGCGTCGGACGAGGCGCCGCACGGCACCCGTACCCCGGGTGACCTGCGTCCGCCCCGGCGCACCGCACGCATCCCCAGGATCGGAGACGACTTCATGACCACCCCTGTCCGCCTCGCCGTCATCTACTACTCCTCCACCGGCTTCTCCGCCGAGATCGCCAAGGAGATCTCGGCGGCGGCCGAGAAGGCGGGCGCCGAGGTGCGCCTGCTGAAGGCCGCCGAGCTGGCTCCGGAGGCCGCCATCGCCTCCAACCAGGCGTGGGCCGCCCACGCCGCGGAGAGCGCGGGCGTGCCCGAGGCCACGGCCGCCGACGTCGAGTGGGCGGACGCGATCGTCTTCGGCACCCCGACCCGCTTCGGCAACATCTCGTCCCAGCTGAAGCAGTTCATCGACACCCTCGGCGGCCTGTGGGCGCAGGGCAAGCTGGCCAACAAGGTCTACAGCGGCTTCGTGACCACCGCCACCGCGCACGGCGGCCAGGAGTCCACGCTGCTCGCGCTGTACAACTCCATCCACCACTTCGGCGGGATCATCGTGTCCCCCGGCTACACCGACCCCGTCAAGTTCGTCGACGGCAACCCGTACGGCACCTCGCACGTCGACGCCCAGGGCAACAACCCGGTCGGCGAGGAGACCCGCAACGCGGCCCGTCACCAGGCCGAGCGCGTGGTCCAGGTGGCCGCCGCCCTCAAGGCCGGCCTCGCCTGACACACCCGACGCGTCGGCTTGCCGCGTGTGAGTGCGGCGTGCGGGGCGTGCCTTCCGCGGATGGGGCGGAAGGCACGCCCCGCACGCCGTCGTTTCCGTCCCCGGCGCCCCCGGTCCGCCCCGGGGACGCCTCCCGGTGTCGCGTAAGGTGCTGGCGCGGAGGGTGCTGGTCCGGCGGAGAGCGGATGCGCGCCCGGCTCCGACTGACCCCGTGTGCCGGGAAGGGATGAGATGGCGAAGGCCAGGACGACGCGTTCCGACGGGCGAGCCGGCGAGCGCGGAGGGCGCTCGGACGCGGAGCGTGCGGCGCCCGCCAGTGGCCGGCCCCGGGATCCCGCGATCGAGGAGGCGATCATCCGGGCCACGCGCGAGCGACTGGCCACGGACGGCTACGCGTCCATGACGATCGGGGACATCGTCGCCGACGCGGGCGTCACCCGGCCTACCCTGTACCGGCGTTGGGCGAACAAGTACGACCTCGTCATCGACGCCCTGCGGTACGGACTGCGCAAGCAGCGCGAGGCCTACCCCGCGCTGGACATGGAGCAGCTGGCTCCGCGCGAGGCGTTCGCCGAGGCGGTGCGCCGTCTGGACCCGCGCTATCGCAACGAACGGGCCATGGCCCTGCACGGCACCTTCATGGCCGAGGTCGAGCGGGCGCCGGGTCTGCTGGAGCAGCTGCGGGAACACGGCGTACGGCCTCGCTGCGAGGAGCTGCTGGAGACCCTCGTCTCGCTGCGGCGCCGGGGCGCGGTGCGCGAGGACGTCGACCTGGACATGATCGTGACGCTCTGTTTCGGCAGCTATTTCGCCGACTACCTGCGGACCGGCCGGGACGTGCCGGCCGACTTCGCCGAGCGGATCGTCGTGACGGTGTGGCCCATGCTCGCCGTGGACGGGGAGGGCTCCTCCGCCTGAGGTGATCCCCGGGTCCCACTCGGCCGAGCAGCGTCCGGCCGAGTTCCGTTACAGCTATTGACTATAATGAAACGCGGAGGGATGGTGGACCGGTCAGCCGGACCCCGTGGCGACCCGAGAGGACCCGCGCATGAGCGAGGACAGCCGCAAGGCGTTGATCGAGCGCAGCATCCCGTTCCTGGCCGAGGTGAGGAACCGCACGCCCGGCAAGGCCCTGGAGGGCTGGCTGAACGCCGCCTACGCTCCCGGGAGCGGGCTCTACCAGGACCTGGCACGCCTGATCAAGGTCGGTGTCCTGGAAGCGGGCTGGGCGGCGAACACCGAGGTGGACGGCCCGCGCTACCGCCGCAGCCTCATCGCCGAACCGACCGAGCAGACCCACTACTTCAGCATCACCGCCGTCTACATGGACAGCGTCGAGCGCTACCGGGGTCAGTACCACGCGCACCCCTACGGCGAGTTGAACCTGGTCGTCCCCGTCGACCCCGGCGCCGAACTGGCGGGACCGAGCGGCTGGCAGGGTCCGGGCTGGACCGCACCGGCTCCGGGCAGCCACCACTACCCCGAGGTGCGCGGAGGCGCGCTGATCGCCCTCTTCTACCTCCCCGCCGGACGCATCTCGTACGACATCCGCCCCTCCCGGTCGGCCGGTACGGCGGCGTAGGAGGTTCCGGATGAGGACGCGTGAGGACGCGGGGGGCGTGACGGGCGCCTCCCGCTCCTCACCGCCGGCCGGGTCCGGCGAAACCCGGTGGCTCTGCGGGGCCGGTTCTGCGTACGTTCGGCCGCATGGCTGACGAATGCTTCGCGCACCCACGACTCGCCGCGATCTACGATCCGCTCGACCCCGACCGCAGCGATCTCGATGCCTACCTCCGCATCGTGGAGGAGTTCGGGGCGCGCCAGGTCCTGGACATCGGCTGCGGCACAGGGGTGTTCGCCCTGCTCCTGGCCGAGCGCGGGATCGAGGTCGTCGGCGTCGATCCCGCCCAGGCGTCGATCGACGTCGCCCGGGGCAAACCGGGCAGCGACCGGGTGCGCTGGATCCGCGGTGACGCGACGGCCCTGCCGCCGCTGCAGGCCGACCTCGCGACGATGACGGCGAACGTCGCCCAGGCGATCGTCGGTCCGCACGCCTGGCACGAGACGCTGCGGGGGATCCACGGAGCGCTGCGGCCCGGCGGGCACCTGGTCTTCGAAACCCGTGATCCGGCCAGACGCGGCTGGGAGGAGTGGACCCGAGAGAACTCCTACCGCGTGACGGAGGTCCCGGGTGTCGGCGCCGTCGAGAGCTGGGGCGAGCTGACCGAGGTGAGCGGGCCGCTCGTGACCTTCCGCTGGACGTACGCCTTCGCGGCGGACGGACAGGTGCTGACATCGGAGTCGACCCTGCGCTTCCGGGACCGGGAAGAGGTCGAGTCGGACCTGGTCGCGCACGGCTACGAGGTGCGGGACGTCCGCGACGCACCGGACCGGCCGGGCAGGGAGTTCGTCTTCCTCGCACGACGCCTGCAGGACGATCGGGCCGGGTGGGCGGAGACCTGAGTCGTCCTGCCGCCGGCGGGGCGCGAGCCCCGATGAGGTCCGTCTCCTGGGGGCCTCAGGCGGCCACGTCCTTCCCCGTCCCCCGCGTGTCCGACAGCCCGTGCACCAGCCATTCGCGGGGTGTCATGCCGTAGGCGTCGCGGAAGGCCCTGCTGAAGTGGGCTGCGTTCACGAAGCCCCACCGCCGTGCGATGACCGCCACCCCGGTCTCCAGTGCCCGGGGACGGAGCAGGTCACGGCGGCACCGCTCCAGGCGCTGGGCCCGGATCCATCCGGCCACCGTGGTTCCCTCCAGCTCGAAGACCTTGTGCAGGTAGCGCACCGACATGAAGTGAACGGCGGCGATCGTGCGCGGCGAGAGACCGGGGTCGCCCAGGTTCCTCATGATGTGGTCCTTGACGCGGACCAGGGTGGCGGCGGCCGTCGCCGAGTGCGGCCGGGACAGGTGACCGAGGCGCTCGTCGACGAGCAGCGCCAGCAGGTCCAGCGCGGTGACGGCGAGCTGGCGGCCGACGCCGTCGTCGACGTCGGCCGCCACGCGCGCCAGGCCCGCGAAGTACTGGGCCAGGACGGCCGAGCTCCCCTCGGTCCCGGTGAAGGTGGTCGCGGTCAGCGACCGCAGGTCCTCGGGCCGTACGGAGAGCACTTCGCGAGGAAAATGGAAGGAGGTGAAGGCGAAACGTTCGTGGAGCGTCTTCTGGAAGGCGCGGGAGGAATCCGAAAGGGAGAACTGGCCGGGCCGGACCACGCATTGCCGCCCGTCCTGTTCCTTCATCGCGGTACCCCGCTCCTGGAGGGTGAGGATGATGAATTCCTGGTCCTCGCCGGTGATCAGGCGTCTGCTCCGCGTCACCGTCTGCGGCCCCGCGCTGACGTGGGAGATCCGCAGCACGCCGAGCCGGTCGCTGGTGATGTCGCCGGGCGACGGCTCCTCCTCCAGGAGATCGACGCCGAGCGGTACGAAGGTGTTCGACACCGCTTCGTGCCAGCACTCCGCCCGGTCGGCGGCGGACAGCTCCGCAGTGGACACAATGACGGGCATCGGTCTTCCTCCACGAATCGCGCGGTGAACAGGAGGCTCTGGCCGGCATTGGGCCCACCTTTACGCCTGGTGGCCGGAATGTCCACCCAGGAGCAGGACAAGAATTCCCCGCCGGCGCCGCCGCCCGCCGGCCCGAGTGGTCAAGCCGCCGCCGTGGTCCGAGACTGGAGGAGGAGCCTTTGTGCTCCTCCAGCGGCGGGTCACAGCGGGCAGGAGATGACGTTGACTTCCTTCTCACCCGGCTTCCGGGGACGACCCCACTCGTTGGCGGAACGGCTGCCGCCCGGGCAGTATCCGACCGAGTCGTTCCCCGTCCTGTCGGCCGGTCCCACTCCGCGGGTGCCGGCCGAAGCCTGGTCGTTCACCGTCACCACGGAGCTCGGGGAGAAGCGGAGCTGGACCTGGGACCAGATGATGGCCCTGCCCCAGCAGGACACGGTGACGGACATCCACTGCGTCACCCGCTGGTCCAAGTTCGACACGCGCTGGCGCGGGGTGTCACTCGACGTCTTCCTCGACGGGCTGGAGACGACCGCCGCGTACGTGGTGGCCGACAGCCACGGCGGCTACACCACCAGCCTTCCGCTCGCCGACCTCCTCGGCGGCAGGGCGTGGATCGCGCACACCTACGACGGTTACGCGCTCTCGCCCGAGCACGGCGGGCCGGCCCGGCTGCTGGTGCCGCACCTCTACTTCTGGAAGTCGGCGAAGTGGGTGCGCGGACTGCGGCTCACGCGCGAAGACGACCCGGGTTTCTGGGAGTCCGCCGGCTACCACGCCTACGGCGACCCCTGGCGCGAGCAGCGTCACCGGGGTGACTGACCGTGGCCCTCGCCTGGCGGCCGGCACGGCTGGTCGGGCGGCATGCGCAGAGCGCGACCGCCCGTACGCTGGTGTTCGCCGTGCCCGGCTGGCCCGGTCACCTGCCCGGCCAGCACGTCGACGTGCGCCTCACCGCCGACGACGGCTACCAGGCCGTCCGCAGCTACTCCCTGGCGGCGCCCGCCGACGACGACCGGCTGGAACTGGGTGTGCAGGCCGTGTCCGACGGTGAGGTCTCGCCCTACCTGGCGGACCAACTGCCGCCGGGCGAGCAGGTCGAGATGCGCGGACCGCTCGGCAACTGGTTCGTGTGGCGCCCGGAGCAGACCGAACCGGTGCTCTCGGTGGCGGGCGGCTCCGGTGTCGTACCGCTCATGGCCATGGTCCGCGCCCACCGCTCGGCCGGCTCGCGCAGCCTCTTCCACCTGGTGTATTCCGTGCGCGGTCCCGAGGACATCTGGTACCGGGAGGAGCTCGAGGACGGCGGCCCGTTCCTCGACGTACGGTTCCTCCACACCCGTCGGAGCCCGCACGGCGCTCCCCGCGCGCCCGGCCGCGTCACGGCGGCGGACCTGCGGGAGCCGGCGGCCCGCCTGGACCCGGTGAGTCCCGTCTACGTCTGCGGTCCCACCGGATTCGTGGAGACCGTCGGTGACCTGCTCGTCGAGCTGTTCGCGGGCCGGGGGAAGGAACCCGCGACCATCCGCACCGAACGCTTCGGCTGACCCTTCCGCTCCGGACTAGGGGAGATTCTCATGGGAGACCCCGGCGCCTTCCTCGACGGCAACGCTCTTGCCGGTCCGTTGTCGGAGATCCTCTCCGTGGAGCCCACGACGGCCTGGTGGCGATGCCCGCACTGCAAGCGGGCGGGGTCGCTGGCCCAACTGCGCCTCTACGGGCCCGAACCGGGGATCACCGCCCGCTGCCCGGGGTGCGCCTATGTCGCGCTGCGTCTGGTCAAGGAGGAAGACCACGTCTGGCTGACGCTGGGCAGCGGGACCGGCGCGTTCCGGTTCCGCACCGCCTGAGGGGAAACGCGGCGGCAGATCCGCGCGCACTCCCGGCAAGCTCCTGCGTGTCGCCGTTGAGACATGTCGCAGTCGTGACAGCTCGCGCTCGTGACAGGTCCGGCCTTCTCGCCAAATGATTTCGGACAGTTGTGATCTACGACTGTTCGAAAGGTGTTTCCTTGATGGCAAAGTTCCGCCTCACGGCGGCGATATCAACAGGATTGGTACTGCTTGCCGGCGCCGTACCCAGCACCGCCGTGGCGCGGACGGCGACCAGCGGTACCGTCGCTCGTCCCACGGCGGAACCGGGTGCACGCTCGACGACCGTACGGCTGATCACCGGTGACCAGGTGACCGTGACGTCGCTGCCCGGCGGACGGCGCACCGCGTCGGTGCGGCCCGGTCCCGGTCGCGAGCGCATCCCCTTCGAGACGTTCGAGGCGGACGGCACGTCGCTGACCGTGCTCCCGCGGGACGCCGAGGCCCTGGTGTCCGCGGGCGCACTGGACCGCCGGCTGTTCGACGTGACCGCCCTGATCTCACAGGGCTACGACGAGGCGCACTCCTCCGCGCTCCCGCTGATCGTCTCCTCCGAGCCGTCCCCGGAGGGGTCCAGGGTCACCGCCGAGGCGGCACGCGCCGCCGCGGCCACCGCCGACCGGCTCGTGGCACTCCGCACGCCGGGCACCGGCTCCCGGAAGCTGCCGAGCATCCACGCACGGTCGCTGCGGGTCGCCGACCGGCAACTGGGCGAGTTCTGGAAGACGTTGAACCCCGGCGGCACAGCCGGCGTCGCCCGTGCCGCACTGACGCCGCGGGTCTCGCTGGACGCCAGGGTGAAGGCCGTGCTGGACCGCAGCACCGCGCAGATCAACGCCCCCACCGCCTGGAAGGCGGGTGACGAGGGCCAGGGCGTCAAGGTGGCCGTGCTCGACACGGGTGCCGACGCGAGCCATCCCGACCTGGCGGGCCGTATCGCCGAGGCCCAGGACTTCTCGGGCAGTTCCAACACGGACGACCACTTCGGTCACGGCACGCACGTCGCCTCGATCGTCGGCGGCAGCGGCGCCGCGTCGGGCGGGACCCGGCGGGGTGTGGCGCCCCGGGCCGACCTCCTCATCGGCAAGGTCCTGGGCGACGACGGCTACGGGACCGAGTCGGCCGTCATCGACGGCATGCAGTGGGCGGCACGCGAACACGCCAAGGTCGTCAACATGAGCCTGGGGTCGGGGTCCCCGACCGACGGCACCGATCCGCTCAGCCAGGCGGTCGACTCCCTCACCGCCTCCAGCGGCACGCTCTTCGTCGTCGCGGCGGGCAACGAGGGGGAGAGCGGCCCGTCCAGCGTCAGCTCGCCGGGTGCGGCCGACGCCGCGCTGACCGTGGGGGCCGTCGACCGTGACGACTCCCTCGCCCCGTTCTCCAGCCGCGGCCCGCGCCTGGGCGACGGCGCGGTCAAGCCCGACGTGACCGCCCCCGGGGTCGGCATCGTCGCCGCCCGCGCGTCCGGCACCACCCTGGGCGACCCGGTCGACGCCCACTACGTCGCCCTGTCGGGGACCTCCATGGCCACCCCGCACGTCGCCGGCGCCGCCGCGCTGCTGGCCCAGCGGCACCCGGACTGGGACGCCCGGCAGCTCAAGGACGCGCTGATCAGCACCGCGCACACCGTGCCCCGCACACGGGTGACCGAGCAGGGCGGCGGCCGTATCGACGTGGCCGCGGCCCTGGGCCCGGTGCAGGCCAGCGGTTTTGTCACCCTCGCCCCGCTGCGGACCGGCGGCCCGGGAGGGCGGCAGCAGTCGGCCACGGTTCGCTACACCAACTCCGGCGACCGTCCCGTCACGCTCTCCCTGGCCCTCAGCCTGGCCACCGATTCCGGGCGCGCGCTCCCGGACGGAGTGGTCGGCCTCGGCTCCGACACGGTACGGCTCGCGCCCGGCGCCACGGCCGAGGTGCCGCTGAGCACCGACGCCCGGCACGCGGTCCGTGGCGCCTACTACGGGTATCTCACAGCGAAGTCCGCGGACGGTGCCGTACTCACGCACACCACCGTCTCCCTCGCCGTGCACGCCCCGCAGCACAGACTGACCGTGGTCTACCGCGACCGCGACGGCAAGGTGATGCCGGACTGGCTGCCCACGATCTGGGGCCCCGACGGATTCGTGGGCTACACGGACAGGCAGGCCCACGTCGCCCTCGTGGAAGAGGGCACGTACTACGTCAGTTCGTCCTTCTACGACATGACCGCTCACGGCGGCGAGGCGGGCACCGTCGTCGTCCCCGAGGTCAAGGTCACCAAGGACCGGACGGTGACGCTGAACGCAGCCGAGGCCACCCCGGTGCGCATCCGCACACCACGCCCGGCCGAGCAGCACGGCGTCCTCAGCACGACCGTGTACCGCCGGATCGACGGCCACGGACTGATCCAGGGGGCCATGTACTTCGACGACGTCACCCGCCTCTACGTCAGCCCGACCTCCCCGGTCACCGACGGCGACTTCGAGTTCTCCTCGCGCTGGCAGCTTGTGGCCCCGCAACTGCGGGCGAAGGTCTCCGGCGGCTCCGGGGAGTTCACCCCGTTCTACGAGGCGGACTCCGCCGTCTTCCCGGACCGCGGCGCACGCCTGACCGCCGTGGACGCGGGCACGTCGTCGGCGCCGGACTTCCGCCGCGCACGCGGGAAACTCGCCGTCGTACGGTACGACTTCTCCGTCACCGAGCCCGAACTCGCCCGGTCCGCCGCGAAGGCCGGGGCCAAGGCGCTGCTGATGGTGTGGCCCGAGGACCAGCGCAGCGCCTGGACGCGCTGGAAGCCGACGGGTGACCGGACGGCGCTGCCCGGCATGCGGGCCTCCTGGAAGGACGGCACCGCCCTGCTGCGACGCGTCGAGAAGGGCACCACGACGGTGACGTTCTCCGGCACGGTGCGCAGCCCGTACCTGTACGACGTGGTGCAGGTGTCGAAGGGCTTCGTCCCCCAGCAGGTCGTGCACACCGTCTCGCAGCGGGAGAGCGCCGTGGTGCGCAGCACGTACACCCGCACCGGTGCCTCGCCGTGGGCCAGCGAGCAGCGCTTCGCGTGGCGGCCGTACCAGGAGACCGCGTGGAACCAGTACAGCCGGTACGTCCCGGTGGGCCGCGAGCGCGTCGAGTACGTGACCGGCGGGGACACGCTGTGGAACCACGTCGTGCACCACGACGTCGTGGACGTTCCCGACCTGCCGCTGGCGGCCGGCATGCGGAACGCGCCGCGCACCTACCGTCCCGGCCGGCGCGTCACGGAGCGGTGGTTCGGAGCGCCGGTCCGCCCGTCCATCCCCCGCGGCTGGACCATGCCGTCGGTCCGCAACGGCGACACCCTGAGCGTGTACGTCCCGGAGTTCACCGATTCCGACGCCGGACACTGGTCGTTCGCGGAGTCGAGCGGCTTCGGCACCGGCCGGGCGGCCGCCGCCGACGACGTCGCCACGGCGGTGCTGTACCGCGACGGCAAGCAGACCGCGGCCTCCGACGACGGCGCGTGGGGCAGCTTCGAAGTGGCCCCGGGCGACGCCCGGTTCCGGCTCGACCTGACGACCGCCCGTGTCTCGGACGACTGGCGCCTCGGCGTGCGCACGCACACCTCGTGGACGTTCCGCTCGGACACCACGGCCGGCGCCGCCCCGCTGCCGCTGCTCCAGCTCGACTACGCCGTACCGGCCGACGCGCAGGGCGCCGTGAGCCGGGCGCGCGCACATCGCCTGGGCTTCACCGTCCGCATGCAGGACGGCGTGGCCGCCCCGCGCGGCGTACGTCTGAAGGCCGAGGCGTCGTACGACGGCGGGAAGACCTGGACCACGGCGCGCACCGAGCGGCACGGCGACGGCCCGCAGTTCACGGCCACCGTGGAGCGGCCGTCGAAGGTGCGCGGTGACGCCTATGTCACGCTCCGCGTGACCGCCACGGACTCGGCCGGCGACAGCGTGCGCCAGACCGTGGAGCGTGCGTACCTGCACCGCGGTACGGCGTGACACGCGGACGTCGCTGACGCGCGCGCGGACACTCGGTACGGCGGGTGCCGGGCCCCTCGTGGGCCCGGCACCCGCCGCGTCCGTCGGAGGACGGGGCGGACCGCGGCAGCGGCCGGCCCGCGCCTGCGCGCCGCGTGCCCCTGGTGCGGGCGGCGCCGGGCGGGCCCGTTCACAGCCAGCCGCGTCGCGACGCCTGCCAGGCGAGCTGCATACGGGTCACCGCGCCGGCGCGCTCCATCATCCCCTGGATGCGGCGCTGGACCGTCCGGCGGCTCAGCCCCATCTGGGAGGCGATCGCCTTGTCGGCGACACCCGCCACCAGCAGCGACAACAGCTTGCGGTCGGTGGCCGAGAGCGAGTCGGCCGGACCGGCGCCGTCGGCCCCCGCGAGGGTGCCGGTGCCGTCGATGTCCAGGGGGACGGCGCCCTCCCAGTAGCAGTCGAAGAGGGCGAGGAGGGCCGCGAGCAGGTTGCTGTCCCTGACCAGCGCGGTGGTCGGTTCCTCCGGGCTGCCGTGCGGTCCGCCGGCCACGAGGGGGAAGACGGCGACGGAGCGGTCGGCGATGGCCAGACGCAGCGGCAGGTGCGGTACGGCACGGGCCACCTCACCGGCCCGCACACCCGCCACCACGTTCTCCAGAGCCCCCTCGTCGTCGAAGAACGCCTTCTCGTACAGCACCCGGTAGCGCACGCCCCGGGCCAGCGCCTCGAACTCCTCGGTGTTGGTGCCCGACGGCATGGCCACGTACTGGGCCTTGCAGAACCACAGCATCTCGTGGCGCGCGCTCGACTGGATCTGCCGGAGCTGCTGACGCAGGGCCTCCGCGCCGGTGATCACCTCCAGCAACTGGCCGGCGTCGTGCCTGCGCATCGTCTCCCGATAGGACTCGATGAGACGTGCGGCCTCGAACCGGGCCAGGTCCAGCGCGTCGGCGCTGCGCTTCAGCCGGGGCAGCAGCGCCACTTCGGGCGGGGCGGGGCGGAACATCCGGGGGGTGCCGTCCGTATGGGTGGCGAGGCCCTTGGTGACCAGTGCGTCCAGGATCCGCCCGGTCTCCGCGTCGGTCAGGCGGGCCCGCTGGGCGATGTCCTCCCGGGTGGCCCGACCGGACGTCACGAGCATCTGGTAGAGGGCTTCCTCCTCGTGCGAGACGCCAGCCGCCTCCAGCGCCACGGACGCCTCCCGGAATCTTGGAATCAACCGTTTGAATATCGTACTACTGCGGGCGCCGCGGCCCCGCCCGTCGTCACACCACATCACCCTCCGACACCGATCACATGTGCAACCACCTCACACGTGCACGGCGACCACCCACCGCACCGCGCCACGGCCGGCCGAGTGACACCCCACGTCAGAGAGGGCGGTGACAGGAACGCGAAGCCCAAGGAATCGACTCAAACCCCTCACACCTCACACTGCCCGCCGCGGAACACACCTCGGCCCATCCGCACACACACGGACCGCCGGCCGCACCCTTCCCTCATTCGCTGTAGCCATGTTCTGTCGGAACCCGTCACAAGGCGGCGGAACCGGTCGGACATCGATCCGCGCATCAGGGGTTGACACGAGCCGCTGCGCCACCCAGCCTTTGGCAACGTTGTCATTCCTGCTGCGTCAGACCCGGAGAGGTCCGGACCGCACCGCTTTTTGATGGGACGTCACGCTCATGACAGATCAGTCGGATCCGTCGCGGCATCCGTCGCGACGGGCCATCGTCACCACGGGTACCACCCTGCTGGCCGGATTCGGCCTCGGTTTGCCTCCTGCGGCGACCGCGGTCGCCGCGCCCGGCGGCGCGCCGGTGGGCTCCGCCGCCTCCCCCGGTGAGCTGGCGCTCTACCGGCCGGTCTCGGTCTCTTCCACGGCCTACGCCGCCACCCCCGGTTCCTTCGTGGTCGACCGCCTCTCCTCCCCCGGTGTCAAGGGCAGCGGCTGGCGTGCCGAGGGCGGCGATCCGCAGTGGATAGCCGTCGACCTCCAGGCGGCCTGCGAGGTCACGCGGGTCCGCCTCACCTTCGAGGCCGACGCCTCCGACCCGGTGTACACGCCGCCCACCAGCGGCAATGTGCACAGCGGCACCACCGGCGACGAGATCCAGTCGAGCTTCTCGCTGGTGTTCGTGGTCGAGACGTCCGTGGACCGCGAGTCCTGGACGACGGTGTACAGCACCACGGCCGGCACCGGTGGCGTCGTCGACGTCCAGCTTCCCCGCCCGGTGTCCGCGCGCTGGGTGCGCATGACGTCGCGCAAGCGCTCCAGCCCGCTGCCCCTCGGCCTCAACGGCTTCGAGGTGTACGGCACCGCCAGGGGCCACCGTCCCTCGGCCACCGGATGGACCGACTGGGGAACCCGGCACGACGAGGCCCCGGCGCTCACGGTCGCCGGTGACGGGACCGTGCCCGTGGAGTCGGGCTGGCGGCTCACCATGGACGACTGGGCCGGCGCGGACGGCGCCGGTCTGTCGAAGACGTCCGTCGACACCAGCGGCTGGCTGCCCGCGACCGTACCCGGCACGGTGCTGGGCTCGCTCGTGGAGCAGGGCAAGCTGCCCGACCCGGTGGCGGGTCTGAACAACCTGCGGGTACCGGAGGCGCTGTCGCGCCACTCCTGGTGGTACAAGCGGGACTTCGCCCTGCCGCGCGGGCTGCGCACCGGGGCCGGCCGGCACGTCTGGCTGGAGTTCGACGGCGTCAACCACAAGGCCGACGTGTGGCTCAACGGCAAGCGGGTGGGCGACCTGACGTACCCGTTCGCCCGTGCCGCCTTCGACGTCACCCGGCAGCTCGCCGAGAGCGGCGAGAACGCGCTCGCTGTGAAGATCACGCCGATGCCGGTGCCGGGCAGCCCGGGTGACAAGGGGCCGCTGGGCGAGTCCTGGGTCGACGCCGGCGCGCAGCAGATGAACCTCAACTCCCCGACGTACCTGGCCTCCTCGGGCTGGGACTGGATGCCGGCCGTACGGGACCGCGCGGCGGGCATCTGGAACCATGTCCGGCTGAGATCGACCGGGCACGTCGTCATCGGCGACCCCCGCGTGGACACCGTGCTGCCCGCGCTGCCGGATGTGTCGGTGGCCGAGCTGACCATCGTCGTGCCGGTGCGCAACGCGGACACCGCCGACCACGAGGCGACGGTCACGGCCGCCTTCGACGGGGTGCGGGTGTCGAAGACGGTCACCGTGAAGGCGGGCGGGAGCCTGGACGTCGTCTTCGCGCCGGACGCCTTCGGCCGGTTGAGGCTGCGCGAGCCCGAGCTGTGGTGGCCGAACGGTCTGGGCGAGGCGCACCTGCACGACCTCACGCTCACCGCCACGGCCGGCGGCCGGGAGAGCGACCGGCGCACCACCCGCTTCGGCATCCGCCAGTTCGGCTACGAGTACGACGTGCCGCTCGCGTTCACCGCGTCCGGCGACGCCTACACGCAGACCGTGACCTTCGGCCGGCAGCAGGCCCGGCACGTCCGCGTCCGCTGCCTGACGCGGGCCACCTCCTGGGGCAGCTCCCTGTGGACCCTGTCCGTCCGGGACGGCACCCGGCCGGACACCGACCTCGCGCTGCACGCCCACGCCGAGGCGTCCAGCACCGATCAGGACGGCAACGGCGCGGCCAACGCCACCGACGGCGACCCCGGCACCCGCTGGTCCTCCGCCTACGAGGACGACCAGTGGATCAGGGTGGACCTCGGCTCCGTCCAGTCCTTCGACCGGGTCGACCTCACCTGGGAGCAGGCGTACGCGAAGACCTTCGTCGTCCAGGTCTCCTCGAACGGCTCGGACTGGACCGATGTGACGTCGGTGGACAACGGGGCGGTTCCGCTGCCGTTCAACAACGGCAACGCCAGTCTCCAGGTGGAGGACTTCGACCGGCGGACCGCACGCTATGTCCGTCTCGACTGCGGTCTGCGCAACACCAGTTGGGGCAACTCGTTGTGGTCGCTGTCCGTCGTCGACCGGAGGGAACCCGGTACCGACCTCGCCCTGCGCCAGAAGGCCACCGCCTCCACGGAGGAGTCCGACCACCCGGCGTCGAACGCCACCGACGGCAACCCGAACACCCGCTGGTCCTCCGCCTACGAGGACCACCAGTGGATCCAGGTGGACCTCGGCTCCTCGCGGGCGTTCGACCGCGTCGCCGTCGTCTGGGAGACCGCGTACCCGAAGTCGTACACGATCCAGGTGTCCGACGACGGCGACACCTGGACCGACGTGAAGACCGTGTCGAACACCCCGGACCCGCTGAAGATCAGCGTCAACGGCGTGCGCGTGCTGGCTCGCGGCGGCAACTGGGGCTGGGACGAACTGCTGCGCCGGATGCCGGCGGAGCGCATGGACGCGGCGGTGCGGATGCACCGGGACATGAACTTCACGATGATCCGCAACTGGGTCGGCAGCAGTGACCGTGAGGAGTTCTTCGCGGCCTGCGACCGGCACGGCATCCTGGTGTGGAACGACTTCCCCAACGCGTGGGGCATGGACCCGCCGGACCACGACGCCTTCAACGCGATCGCGCGGGACACCGTGCTGCGGTACCGCACCCACCCGTCCGTGGTGGTCTGGTGCGGCGCGAACGAGGGCAACCCCCCGGCCGCCATCGACAAGGGGATGCGGGAGGCGGTGGAGCAGCAGGTGCCCGGCGTGCTCTACCAGAACAACTCGGCGGGCGGCATCATCACGGGCGGCGGCCCGTACGGCTGGGTGGAACCGGAGAAGTACTTCGACCCGATGACGTACGGCAGCCGTGACTTCGGCTTTCACACCGAGATCGGCATGCCCGTCGTCTCCACCGCGGCAAGCACCCGCAGCATGACGGGCGACGAGCCGGAGTGGCCGATCCGGGGTGCGTGGTACTACCACGACTGGAGCGAGCGCGGGAACCAGGCGCCGCAGAACTACAAGGCCGCCATCGAGGCCCGGCTGGGCGAGTCCGGTGACCTGGACGACTTCGCCCGCAAGGCGCAGTTCGTCAACTACGAGAACACCCGGGCCATGTTCGAGGCGTGGAACGCCAATCTGTGGGACAACGCCTCCGGTCTGATGCTGTGGATGTCCCACCCGGCCTGGCACAGCACGGTCTGGCAGACGTACGACTACGACTTCGACGTCAACGGCACCTACTACGGCGCCCGTTCGGCCTGCGAGCCGCTGCACGTGCAGGCCGATCCGGTGAAGTGGCGGGTCATCGCGGTGAACCACACGTCGGCGGACCTGCGGGGCGCCACCGTCACCGCGCGGCTGTACGACCTGTCCGGCCGGCAACTCGGCGGGAGCAGGACGGCCCGGGTGGACGTGGAACGGGCGTCCACCGCCGAGGCGTTCACCGCCGCGTGGACGGACGGCCTCCCGGACCTGCACCTGCTGCGGCTGACGCTGGAGGACTCCCGGGGCAGGGAGCTGTCGCGGAACACCTACTGGCGCTACCGCGAGGCCGCCGCGCTGCGGGGGCTGAACAAGGCGAAGCAGGTGAAGCTCACGGGTGCGATCACCCGGCGGTCGCAGTCCGGCGACCGCGAGGAGCTGACGGCGGTGGTCCGCAACCAGGGCTCGGCGGTGGCCGCCATGGTCCGGCTGTCGCTGCTGGAGGACGCGCACGGCCGGCGGGTGCTGCCGACGCTGTACAGCGACAACTACCTGTGGCTGCTGCCCGGCGAGTCCCGCACCGTCCGGCTGTCCTGGCCGAAGGGGGCGAGCGCGGCACGGCACCCGGTGCTGACGGCACAGGCGTACAACAGTGCGGCCGCGACCCTGCGCGGCTAGACCCACCCCGTCCTTCCGGCGCCTGTGATGCCCTTCGGGTATCACAGGCGCCGGAAGAGGTCTTGGACGCGGCTCCGTCCCCGAGCGCAGGCTGATCAGCGAAGTCAGCGACATCAGCGAGCTACGGACGACAGGAGCCGTGACATGAAGATCTTCCTCACCGGCGGATCCGGATACATCGGCAAGGCCACGATCAGTGCGCTGGTGCGCCACGGGCACACCGTGGAGGCGCTGGCCCGCAACGACCGCGCCGCCGGGACCGTCGCCGCCCTCGGGGCGACACCGGTGCGCGGCGGGCTGGGCGACCCCGGTGTGCTGAACGCGGCGGCGGCGCGCGCGGAGGCGGTCGTCCACCTGGCGCAGGCCGGTACCGGGGACGAGGACCTCGCGGCGGCCGGCGCCATGCAGGACGGCGTGGGCAGCGGCACCTATGTGCACACCGGCGGCACCTGGGTGCACGGCGACACGGACGGGGTCGTGGACGAGACCGCCCCCTGGAACCCGCCGTCCCTGGTCGCCTGGCGCGCGCCGGTGGAGGACGCCGTGCTGCGGCGCGCGCGGCAGGGCGGCCGTCCCGTCGTGGTGCGGCCCGGTCTGCTGTACGGCGGCGAGAACCGCCTGATCGACATGTTCTACGCCGTCCCGGGCAAGGAGGCGGGCGCCGTTCCGTACATCGGCGACGGCGCGAACCGCTGGGCGCTGGTGCACGTCGACGACATCGCGGAGCTGTACGTCGCCGCGCTGAAGGCGGCGCCCGGTTCGGTGTACGTCGGCGTGGGCGGGGTGAACCCCACCGCCAGGGAGTGCTCGCTGGCCGTGGCCCGCTCCGTCGGCCTCGACGGCAAGGTCGCCTCCCTCACCCTGGAGCAGGCCCGTGAGCGGATGGGCCCGGTCGCGGACGCCTTCGCCCTGGACCAGCGGTTCACTCCGGCGCGCGCCGAGGCCGAGCTGGGCTGGACGCCCGCGCACACCGACCCGCTGGCCGTCCTCGCCGGCGAGGAGTGACCCCGGCGAGGACGCGGCGGGCGCCGTCCGTGACGTCCCGGCCGCGGCCCCGGACGGCCGGAGCCGTGGCCGGGACGGGTAGATTCGTAAGCGACGGCCTCGATCGTCCCACAGGGTCTCGGAGAGAGTGAGCGGTGAGTCCGGGTGGATGTCGACCTGCGGAAGCTCCGGTATTTCGTGGCCGTGGCCGAGGAACTGCACTTCGGGCGCGCGGCCGAGCGGCTGCACGTCGCGCAGCCGGTGCTGTCCCGGCAGATCCGGAGCCTGGAGGACGACCTGGGCGTCGAGGTCTTCGCACGGGACCGGCGCGGCACGCTGCTCACCGCGGCCGGGGAGCAGTTGCTGGAGGACGCCGTCCCGCTGCTCGCGTCGGCCGAGGCGCTGCTGCGGCGGGTGCGGACGACGGCGCGGGGCACCCCCACGCTGACCATCGGGTTCATGCCCGGCATCACGGTCACCCCGGCCACGGCGCTCTTCACCGCCCGCCGCCCCGGCGTCGACGTGCGTCTGCTGCGCACCAGCTGGGACGACCAGGTGCGGGTGCTGCACGACGGCCGGGCGGACATCGGCGTCGTGCGGCTGCCCATCGACCAGCGGGGCCTTCGGGTGCGGCCGCTCTTCCGGGAGCCGCGAGTCGTCATGGTGCCGGCCGGGCACCGGCTGGCGGACAGGGCGTCGGTGACCGTCGGCGACCTCGCCCCCGAGCACCTGCTCCAGGACCCGGACGCCGTACCCGAATGGCGTGACGTGGCACTGGAGCTGCGCGAGCGGCGGCGGCCCGGGGTGCCCGCGATCCACCAGGTGGAGGAGAAACTGGAACTGGTGGCCTCCGGTGCGGGCGTCTGCGTGCTCCCGTTGTCCACCGCCCGCTTCTACACCCGTCCCGACGTGGTCCCGCTGCCCGTGGAGGACATCGGACCCAACCAGGTGGCCCTGGCGTGGGTGGCGTCCCGGCGCTCGCCCCTCGTCCACGACTTCGCGGAGGCCGCGGCACAGACCCTCGGCCGGTCCCGGCCCGGGACACCGCCGCCGCCGGAAAGCTGAGGGTCATGCTCAGCCGATCGTCACGACCCGTGCCCAGGGCGGTGGGGTGTCCGGGACGTAGTCGGGGTCGTTCTCGTCCGCGGCGTGGGCGGGGCGCGGGAAGAGGCCGACGACGGTACGGCAGGGCGGCTGGGTGGAGGGCCACGGGGTCTGTCCGTCCGTGAGGGCCACGATCACGTCCGGGCGGGGACGGGAGCACAGCGCCCGGGTGAAACCGGAGCGCAGATCGGTTCCGCCGCCGCCGACCAGGGAGAGGTTCTCGGCGCGGCAGAGGGGGACGGCGACCCCGGCCGCCGCGTCGCAGGAGATCACCGAGACCAGGTCGCGCCGTCCGCCCACGGCCCGCGCGATCGCCGCGACCTCCAGCAGCGCGCTGCCCAGTTCGGCGTCGCTCACCGACCCGGAGGTGTCGATCACGACGCAGACCCGGGGCGGTTCGCGGCGCAGGCTCGGCAGCAGCACTCCGGGGACACCGGCCGAGCGCCGGGACGGACGCCGGTAGCTGTGGTCCTCGCCCGCCCCGGGCGCGCCCGTCGCCGAGCGGACCGCCGCTCCGAGCAACTGCCGCCAGGGCTGCGGCGGGTGGAACACCTCCTCGGCCCATCGGCGCCATCCCTCCGGCGCGTGGCCGGGCCGGCCCTTGATGCCCTCGGCCACCCGGAAGCGGACGGCGTCCCGCTGCTGCCTGCTCAGCCCGTGCGCCCCGTCGGGTCCCAGCTCCCACGGCCGGGCCTGCCCGTCGGCACCGCTGCCGCAGTCCAGCCAGGCCAGGTCCGCGGTGAGCCCGGACAGCGACGCCGTGCGCAGGTACTCCTCCATGAGCAGACCTTCGGGCAGCCGCAGCATGGACGGATGGACCGCTCCGGCCGGCCGGGGCAGGCCGTCGCCGTAGAGGTCGTCGTTGATCTCGAAGTCGGCGGCGATGTTCCGCCGTAGCCGCTCGCGGCTCCCGGCCCGGCGGGCCCCCGTCCCGCCCCGCTCGCCCGGCCCGCGCTCCTCGTGCTCCCGCGCGTACCGCTCGCCCCGCGCGTGGTGGTCGCGGAGCAGGTGGGAGACCTCGTGCACCCAGACGCCCGCCAGTTCCTCCACCGGGGTGCGCGCCACGAACCCCGGTGAGACGTAGCAGCGCCAGTGCGCGTCCACCGCCATCGTCGGCACCGAGCGGTCCTCCACCACGTGCAGCGCGAAGAGGGCGGCGGCCAGGTAGGGGCGGACCCGCACCGCGTGCAGCCGGGCGGCGAGCAGCTTCTCCTGGTCCAGCGGCAGCCCGGGACGGTCGTACGGCCCGCCGGAGGCGGTCGGCTCGGGCGGCACCGTGGCCCGTACCGGGCGGGGCGGCGCGGGCCGGGGCAGGGGACGCGGCAGCGGCACCGGGCGCTTGGCGGCCCCCGTCACCGGCGCGTCCCCGTCGTACGCCCGGCGCCGGCCGCCGTGGTCCGTCCCACGGACTCTTCCGCCCGCCGGACGAGGCCGACCACCCCGGCCAGCCGCTCCACCGCCTCCGGCACCTCCCAGTCGTCGCGCCGCAGCGCCGCCAGCGTCGTCGCCGGCGCCACCAGCAGGTCCGGGGCGCCGGTCTCCAGGGCCCGGACCAGTACCGCCCAGCCCGCCTCCCACCGCTGCCGCTCCGGCCGCGCTCCGACGGCGGCCACCACCGCCTCCAGCGTCGCCTGGCGCAGATCACCCCGCTCGGGCAGCTCGGCGCGGGCGGGGTCGGCCAGCAGCGACTCCGGGTCCGGCAGGTCCATCCGGTCCAGGTGGGCGAGGAGTTCGAGCCCCGGGCCGTCCCCCACCGCGCCCCGCACCAGCAGCGCCAGCACCTCGCGGGAGACGGAGGCCGCCGTACCGAAGGCCAGCAGGGTCAGCGCGGCGTCCCAGCTGCGGGGCGAGGGCCAGGCGGCGCCGCGCCGTGCCTCCGTGCCCGGCAGCCGGTGGATCAGCGTGGGCCGGGCCCGCAGGAAGCCGCAGACCGCGCGCCGGGCGTGGGCCACCGCTTCCGGCAGCCGCTCGGGCACCAGCCGGGGCAGCTCGGCCCGGGGCCAGACCCCGCCGAGCCCGCGCACCACCACCTCCGGGTCGTGCACCCAGTGCAGGTGCACGAACCGGTTGGCGAGCGGCGGGCTCAGCTCCCACCCGTCCGCCGCGGAGGCGCGCGGATTGGCGGCGGCCACGACCCGTACGCCTCGCGGTAGTTGCAGGGCGCCCACCTTCCGCTCCAGGACGACCCGGAGCAGTGCGGCCTGGACGGCGGGGGTGGCGGTGGACAGTTCGTCCAGGAACAGCAGCCCCCGTCCGGCCCGCACCAGCTCCACGGCCCACTGCGGCGGCGCCATCGGCACACCCCGCACCGCCGGGTCCTCGCCCACGATGGGCAGCCCGGAGAAGTCGGACGGCTCGTGGACGCTGGCGATCACGGTCGTCAGCGGCAGGCCGAGGGAGTCGGCGAGCTGTGTCAGGGCCGCGGTCTTGCCGATGCCCGGTTCGCCCCAGAGCAGGACGGGCAGGTCGGCCGCGACGGCCAGGGTCAGTGCCGCGAGCTGGTCGTCGGGGCGGGGCTCGGTGGTGGTGGTCCGCAGGAGGGACAGGAGGTCGTCGGCGACGGCGAGCCGGGCGCGGGGGCCGGACGGGCCGGCGGGCTGGGGTGCGGGCGCACCGGCGGCCGGGACCGCGGTCCGCTGGACGGTGCTGGAGGTCATGGGCATCACCTGGGTGGGCTGGGGAACGGGAGGGCCCGTCCAAAGGTCGTGAGGGCATGGGGCACCGCCGGGTGAGGTGGGCGGGCCGGGTGGGCTGAGCGGAGGATGGCCGGTCAGCGCATGAGGCCGGTGCGTGGCCGGGCCCGGCTGCTCCGCTTGCCGAGCAGGGCGTGCGGGGTACGGCGGTCGGGCCGGGGGCGGTGACCCGCGTCCGAGGCGTCGCCGCCTGCGGCGGTACGGGCGGCGGGGTGCACGGTGACCAGCCCCGAGCGGAAGAGACCGTGGTCGACGCGTCGGGTCGCGGCCGACTCCAGTTCCCGCCGGAGCGGCCCGTCGGGCAGGAGGGCGCCGGGGCCGAGGAGTCCCTCGACCACGGTCAGCGCTCCGGTGACGTCACCGTGCAGGAGCCGCTCCCGGACCGCGGGCAGTGCCTGCGGGCTGCGGTGCACCGCGTCGATGGCCCGCAGGCAGGGCAGCGCCGGCCCGCCGAGCGCCACCAGCAGCTCTTCCCGCCGTAGTTCGCCCGGATCGTGGTCGTTCGCCGTCAGCACCCCGTCCCGCGGCTCGATGCGGTGGATCTCGCCCCGGCACCGCACCCGGTGCGGGTCGTCGGGACCGGGCGCCGGTCCGGCCGCCGTGGCCGGGCTCCGCTCCGCCAGTGCCGCGGCGACGAGCGGATGCAGGCGACCGGCCGTGATGAGCCCGGCGCGCAGGAGCTCCAGGTCGGGCAGGACGCGGGCCGCCGCTTCCGGCAGCACGGGAAGCGCGGCGACCTGCTGGGACGGCAGTGGCTCCCGCAGCGGCCGGAACGCCGGGGCGTGGCTGTCGTCGGGTGCGACGAGTTCGAGCACGGCGCGGTCGCGGGCGCCGAGCCGCACGGTGAAGGCGCCGCGAGGGTGGCGGCCCTCGGCCCGCAGCAGCAGTTCCGCCTCGGCGGCCCAGCGGGAGACCGCCCACGAGGCGTCGTCGCCGCCGGGCCGGTCCGGACCACCCGGATCATCCGGGCGGTCCCGGAGATCCGGCGGGGCCGGCCGACGCGTTCCGCCGGAGCGGCCGGGCGGCGGCAGCGGCGGTGCGCCGTCCGCGCCGCATCGCCGGGCGAGTTCGCCGCTCCGTCCGGAGTCCCACAGGTGCCGGTGCAGGTCGAGGCGGTGGCGCCGGTCGGGGTAGGGGTGCGGGTGGTGCCCCGGGACGGTGTTTCCGGGCCCTTCCCACAGGGTCAGCGACAGGCGCTGTCCGGCGTCCGCCCAGGCCGGCGGTGTCCGCACCACCAGGTGCAGCGGTGTGCCGCCCGGACTGCCGTACCGGGCGAGGCAGAGGGTGAGGCCGGGCCGGAGCCGTCCGTCGGGAGCGATCCGGGGCATGTGCCAGCGGAGCAGATCCGGCGCCAGCCGGCGCAGATCCGCGCGGAGCCGAGCGGCGGCATCGGTGCCGCGGCGGTTGCGCACGGCGCGCAGATCGAGGTCGACGTCGACGCGGGCGGCGGCGCAGGCCCCCGACCAGTCGCCGACCGCACGACGCGCGGTCGCGGTCTCGATCATGGACGGTGGCACGGCGTACTCGCGCACGCGCTGCCACATCGACAGGCGGGACGGGATGTCGTTCGCGAAGTGATGTGCCATCAGCACTCACCTTGCGCGGACGATTCCCCCAATCCGTACGAGGAGAAGGTCTTCATCCCCCGCATCGTAACCACAGCGCTGACGATCTGTCCCCGCATTATGCGCGCCCTGTGCCGGCAGGGCTGCTCACCCCTCTGTGAGGGCGTCTGTGGGTGTCCGGCCTAGAAGCTGAGGGAGAGGGCGGCTCCGATGCCGCCCAGGCCGAGGGCGACGGCAGCCTCCGTCCAGCCGCCCCTGCCCCAGCGGAAGAAGCGGTCGGCGGCCAGCCGGCCGGGGCCGATGGCGGCGACGGCCAGGGCGGCGACAGCGATCGACACGTTGTACTCCACACCCCCGTCCGTGTCCCACGGGCCGTGGGCGGCGGTCACCGTGACCATCGCGTTGATCATGACGCCGATCAGGGCGGCGGCCGCGAGCGGGGTCAGCAGCCCGAGGGCCAGGCCGAGACCGCCGAACAGCTCGGACAGTCCCCCGATCAGGGCGAAGAGCTTGCCCGGGCGGAATCCCAGGGACGCGAAGGCCCTGCCGGTCGCGGTGAGGCCGCCGCCCCCGAAGAGACCGAAGACCTTCTGAGCGCCGTGCGCGGCCATGAACAGGCCGAAGGTCAGCCGCAGGAGCAGCAGGCCGCAGTCGGCCGCGGTCACCGTCGGCCCGCCGGCGGCCGCCGTGGCGGTGGGGTGCGCCGCCGGCTGAGGGGACTGCGGAGAACGGTTCAGGATGTGTTTGATCAACATGGCAATGATCCGGTCGGAGCGCCGAAACGGGCGTTTCCCCCAGCTCGCGCGGATGCCGAGCAACCGATGACGTGTGGGTGCGCGCCGCACATCGGCACCGAGCACACACGCCTCACAAGCGATCCTTGCGGTGCGGGGCCCGTTGTGCATCTGGGAGGGCCGCACCGGGGCCATCAGGGCCCACGACGGTTCGGTCCGCCACGCGGCGGCGGGGTATGGAGCACGGGCCGGCGGGTGCGGCCGGCGGTGGGAGGTGGTGGCTCAGGCGTCCCTACCTTGTTGCTTGGGCTGAGCGAGCCATTCGTAGGGTTGGCTCACCCAGGGGTGCCGGGTGTGGCTTTCAGGCGTCTGCCGTAGTTGTGCCTTCCTCCGATTCGCCGCCCATGGCGTCTCCCTCCCACGCACCCGGCCTTTCTACAAGCCGTGAAAGGGGGCGGCCCAAATCTTCGACAAGGTGCGGAAGACCTTGCCGGAGGCCGCGGGAACCGCCAGGTGGGGGCGGTACGGAGGGGCGGGGCGCGCCGGCGGCCCCGCCGGGGCGGGTGAACGCCCGGCGCTTGCCTCACAGCGCACCACCCCTGGTCCCCGAGCGCACGGAAGAGCTGCCGGCCTTGCGGTGGCAGGCCGGCCGGCACCCGCGTGAGAGTGCACTCACGGGACGGTTCCGGTGCGCTCGGAGAACACTGGGCCGGGGCGCCGCGCCGGTGTCAGCAGGTGCGGCCCGTGTAATAGGCGCCCTGGATCCTGGTGGCGGAGCCCAGCCAGGTCCGGCCCGGGGCGACGCACCGCTCGTAGTCGGGCGCCAGGGCCACCTCGACCTTGATCACCACGTGGGAGCCGTCGGAGGTGCAGTGGTTGTAGTAGGCGTCGGAGCCGGTCTCGTAGAAGCCGCACGGATCGGCGGCCGCCGGGGTCGCGGTGACGGTGCCGGCGCCCAGGAAGGCGAAGGCGAGGGCGAAGGCACCGAGGGTGCTGGTCAGCTGACGACGGACACGCACGACGAACTCCTCGTGGGGTGCGGGAGAAGGGAAGCGGCAGGCGCCCGGGCCCGGGGCACGCGTCCATGCTCACGTACCGCGACGGCCCGGTACGCCTCCTGCCTGCTGATTCACCCGCCGAATCATTTCCTCGCTACGCCATCCGGGTCACGGGTCTGGACACGCGCCCGGACCGCCGCGGGCCGACGGGAGAAGCGGCGCCTCCCCCGGTCCCGTTGGCTACACATGCTTAACGCACCTGGTCCTCCAGGGACTTTCTTGTCGTCAGCTCTTGACGGGTGTGGTCCAGACCTTTAGGTTCACCGGCCAGCAGCATCTACGCATACGACCAGCACTCACGTTCATGAACGCCTTCGCTCATGCCTGGCCCCCGTTCCGGGCCCGGCCGAGAAGGGAGCATCGGATGCAACAGGTGAGATCCGGCGCGGCACGCATCCCCATGTGGCTGGCCTTTCTCCTCGCGGCGCTGGTCAGCCTGACGGCGCAGCCACCCGCCCAGGCCGCGCCGGCCGCGGAGCCGTTCCGTGTGCTGGCGCTGTACAACGGCACCTGGGACGCCGCACACATCAGCTTCGTCCACGAAGCCAACCAGTGGTTCCCGCAGCAGGCGGCGGCGAACGGCTTCACCTACACCGCCAGCAACAACTGGGACCTCCTCGCGAACGGCGGTGTCAACAGCTACCAGGTGGTCCTCTTCCTCGACGACCTGCCCCAGTCGGCCGCCCAACGGGCGGGCTTCGAGCAGTACATGCGGGGCGGCGGCGCCTGGATGGGCTTCCACGTCTCGGCCTTCACCACCGACGCGCAGAGCTGGCCGTGGTACCACAACCAGTTCCTGGGCAGCGGGAACTTCCGCTCCAACACCTGGGGTCCGACCACGGCCGTCCTGCGCGTGGAGGACCGTACGCACCCCTCGACCCGGAACCTGCCCGCCACCTTCACCTCCTCGGTGAGCGAGTGGTACAGCTGGTCCAACGACCTGCGGCAGAACCCCGACATCAAGATCCTGGCCTCCGTCGACCCCAGCAGCTTCCCGCTCGGCACCGACCCCAACCAGACCTGGTACAGCGGGTACTACCCGATCCTGTGGACGAACACCAAGTACAAGATGCTGTACGCGAACTTCGGCCACAACGCGATGAACTACGACACCAACACGGCCCTGTCGTCCACCTTCGCCAGCGCCACGCAGAACCAGTTCGTCCTGGACGGGCTGAAGTGGCTGGGCGGGGCGGCCTCGTCCCAGCCGCCCACGGACGGCATCTCCGAGACCGCCTGGTACACGCTGCGCAACACCGGCAACGGAACGTGTGCCGACGCGCGTGCCGCCGGCACGGCCAACGGGACCGTCGTCCAGCAGTACACCTGCAACTCCACCACGGCACAGCAGTTCCAGTTCCGCTCCACCGACAGCGGCTACACGCGCATCGCCGCTCGCGGCAACCCGCAGCAGGTCGTCGACGTCGTCGACCGTTCCACGGCCGACAACGCGCCCTTGCAGCTGTGGTCCTACGGTGGGGGCACCAACCAGCAGTGGCTGCCGGTGAAGGAGGCCACCGGGCGGTACCACTTCACCGCCCGGCACAGCGGGAAGTGCCTGACCGCGTCCGCCACGGCCGCCGACAGCGTCCAGCTCACCCAGCGGACCTGTGACGGCTCCGGCGCCCAGAGCTTCCAACTGGCCGCCCAGCCCTGATCGGCCGGCCGCCCCGGTCCCGCCCCCGGCCGGACACCGTCGCCCCGATGCCACGTCCGCCGCACAGCCGCGGACACCGCGTCGGGGCGGCACCCGTCACGGCACCCGGCCGCGGGCGGTGACCCGTTCACAGCGCCTGCCGGATGGCACGTGCCAGGTCGGCCGCTGTGGTGAGGGCGATACGGGGCTCGTCGACGAGAGCGGCGTCGATGACCGCGGCGAGGCGGCGGGGCAGCGTGGGCAGCCGCTCGCGTACGGGCACGGCCGGCTCGTGCAGGACGACGGCGACAGGATCGGCGTCCGGCGGGAAGTCCCGCGGGGGCGAACCGGTGAGCATCCAGTACAGACAGGCCGTCACCGCCCACAGATCGACCTCCGGCAGCGCGTACTTGAAGTCGATGACCTGGCCCCGCGGCATGAAGGCCAGACTGCCGCCCATCGCGCCGGTGAGGGTGTGACCGGACAGCCCGGCGCTGTCGAATGCCTTGGACAGGCCGAAGTCGGCGATTTTGACGGTCGCGTGGTCCCTGGCGCCGGTGAGCAGGAGGTTCTGCGGTTTGATGTCGCGGTGCACCAGTCCCCGGTACGTCACCGAGGTCCCGTCGGCCAGCCGTACCGGCACCTCCGCCGCGTGCGCGTAGCGCAGTCCCCGCAGCGCCTGGAGGGTCACGCCCACCGCCTGGTCGACGCGAAGTCTGCCGCCGGCGCGGGCCACGAGGTCGGCGACGCTGCCCAGCCGGCAGAACTCGCAGGTGAAGTAGAAGGTGTTGCCGTGCACACCGCCGTCGTGGAAGGCGACGACGTGGGGATGGCGCAGGGCGCGCGTGCAGGCGAACTCGCGCAGGAAGCCGTCGCGGGCGGAGGGGTCGACGGCGCGGTAGGCCGGCAGGGTCTTCAGGGCGAGGAGTTCACCGGTCTCCTCGTTCCGCGCGAGGTGGACGACGCCCTGGCCGCCGCGGCCGAGTTCCTGGAGCAGCCGGTAGCCGCGGATGCCGGCGAGTTCCGGCTCTCCGGCGTCGGCCGCGTCGAGCAGCGTGTGCAGCGCGTCGACGGGGTCCGGCGCGCCGGTGTGCGCGGGCGAGGGCTCCTCCGCCCGGACGGAGACGCCGAGTACCGCGCCGCCGACCCGGATCTCGTCGCCGTCGGCCAGGTCCCGCCCGGCCGGCCCCGGCGCCAGCCGTGCGCCGTTGACATAGGTGCCGTTGCGGCTGCCGAGGTCCCGCACGCGCAGGTGCGGGGGGTTCACGTCGAGCAGGCAGTGGTGCCGGGAGGCCTTCGTCTCGGTGCGGGCCAGCCGGATCCCGCACTCGCTCGCCCGGCCGACCAGGCAGGTGGTGCGGTGGGTGAAGACGTACGCGGCGGCCGCGGGCGCGCCGCGAGGGGTCAGGGTGACGGACGACGGCATGTCACCAGCTGTAGTCCCAGTCGAGTTCCCAGCAGCGCACGGAGTCCAGCCCGGCCGCCAGCAGGTGGCGGGCGTCGGCGCTGAGGGCCAGGCCGAAGACCTGTTCCCGGTGCCCTGCCAGGACACGCAGCCGCCGCCCCTGTTCGAGGTCCCAGACGTGCACCTCCTGGTGGGCGAGGCCGGCGAGGGCGAACCGGCCGTCGGAGGTGAGCGTGAGGGCGTTGATCAAGCCGGGGTCGGCGATGTCCTGGAGCACGCGGCCCGTGACCAGGTCGAGGACGGCCAGGGTCCCGTACCCGGCGATCACCGCGCGCCGGCCGTCTACGGTGGTCACCAGCGTCTTGATGCTGTAGTGGCCGTCCACCGTGTGGATCGGACGGCCGCTCGCGGCGTCGTAGGAGCGCACGCTGAAGTGGCCGTACTCCAGCAGGGTCCGGCCGTCCGGGGTGAAACGCAGGCCGGTTCCGTCCGGGCGCCCGGTGTGCCGCCACAGACGCCGCCCTGAGGCCAGGTCCCAGCCGCAGAGTTCGTCCTGGTCGTAGCGCTGTCTCCGGTCCTCCTCGGCACCGGCGAAGGCCTTCGAGGCGCCGTACCGGCCGTCGGGGCCGATCGCGACCGAACCCACCGCTCCCTGGTGGGCACGGAACGCGGGGGACGGTCTCGCGCCCTCCTGACGCCTCGTCAGCTCCTCGATGTCCCAGCGGCACAGGTGTCCGCCGTCGTCGCCGGTCAGCAGCCACGCGCTGTCACCGGCCAGTGCCACGGCGCCGACGCCGTCGTGCGGCAGCGTGACGGTGCTGTCGTCCCGCAGGTCGAGGAGGGCGGCCTCCCCCCGGCCGTGCACGAAGGCCCGGGTGCCGTCTCCGGTCATCAACAGGGCCATGTCGGCCGTCGCCTGCGAGGCGATCACACGGTACTGCCGTGCGTCGGCGGCGTCGCACAGCAGGAACCTGTCGTCGGGCAGCGGGGCGAGGAACAGGCTCGTGTCCCCGGCGAACGCGAGCGCCGAAGGGCGGGCGAGGCGTCCGGTGAATTCGAACGTCTGCCACGCACCGAGCAGTCCGGTACGGCGCCCGTGCCGGCCGAGCGCGTTCCACGCGTGCAGCAGGTCGGGATGGCGCGCGTGGCCGGGCACGGCCCGCGCGGTGCGCAGACTGGCGGCCGACCGTGCGTAGCGGCCTTCGCCGAGGAGCCGTTCGCCCTCGCGCACCGCCGCCCGGAACCGTCCGGCGTGGTCGGACAGTTCACCGGCGGCCCGGGGCCGGGCGTAGGCCCACGGCGCACGGTAGCCCGCAGCCGGAAGGGGCTGCACCCTGATCCGGACGCCGTCCGACATCGGCAGTACGGCGTGGCGGCCGTCGGCGCTCACCGCCAGCCGGTGCACGTGCCGTGTCGTGCCCTCGTCGAGGGTGCGCAGGCAGCGGCCCGTCGCCGTCTGCACCACCTGGAGCGGGTGACCGCCGCCGACGACGGCGAGGGAGCCGTCGGGTGTGAGGGCGAGCGCCGAGACATCGGTCAGGGCGTGGGTCACCTGGGCGGCGATCCGTCCGGTCCGGACCTCCCACAGCACCATCGGCCCGCCCCACACCTGCACGGCGTACCGCGCGCCCGGGGCCACGGCGGCCCCGCGCACGAAGCCGCCCCAGGCCGAGCGGAGGGGATCGGCCCGCCGTTCGGTGAGGACCGCCCCGCACGCGCCCGTGGCGACGTCCCACAGGCGGATCTTGTCGTCCCGTAAGTCACCGGCCGTCAGCGCGACGGCGCCGTCGTCACTGAGTTCCAGGACGGTCATCCGCTCCACCTGGCTGTGGACGGGTCCGAGGAGCCGTCCCGTGCGCGGGTGCCAGAACCACAGGGTGCCGTCCGCGTGCCCGGTGGCGCCGACCGACCCGTCACCGCTGAGCGCGACCATCCTGACGCCCGGGGCGACCGGGCCCCGCGGCAGGGGGAGCCGCTCGCCGTGCCTGAGGTCCCATGCCTCCGGCGGACCCTGCTCGCGTCCGACCAGGCCGACCCGCCCCTCGGCGTCCACGGCGGTCGCCAGGACGCCCGGCCCCTCGGACGTCAGCTCCCGCAGGCAGCGGCCGCTCGACGTGTCCCACACCCGCAGGCCGCCCCGATGGTCGCCGGACAGCACCAGGGCCCCGTCGGCCGTCACCGCCACCGCGCTCACACCGGCCTCGTGGCCGGCGAGGACCACGGGGGGCGTCCCCGGATCGCGTGCCAGCTCCGCCAGCGCGGTCGCGGTCTCGGCCTGGTCGGGTGCGTCCGGGGCCGGTGTGTCCGGGGCCGCCGGGCGCAGCAGTCCGGCGGCGCGCTCTCGATCGCCGCGCTCCAGGTGGACCAGGCCGATCAGCCGCGTGCCCAGGACGTCGTCCCCGCCCACCTCGCGGGCCGACTCCAGTTCGGCGATGAGGTCGGCGTCGGTCTTCCGTGCCGTGCGCCAGCGGTGCAGGCCGAAGTTGAAGGTCGTGATCAGGTGGTGGGGTTCCGCCGTCATCGCCTCCCGCCAGCGCGCCTCGGCCTCCTCGGTGCGCCCGAGGTCGAGCAGGGACAGCGCCTGGTTGGACAGCCCGTCCGCCAGCAGGGCGGCCGCCTCCGGGGCTCGCCGCGGGAAGGGGGTGCCGGTGAGGTCGCCGTACACGTCGCGCAGGACGTCGGCGGCCTCGTCCAGCCGGGCCGGCCGCGCCGCCACGTCCGTCATGAAGCACTGGCGCAGCAGTCCCACGACCGCCGGGGGCACGGGCGGCAGGCGGGGGTCGGTCCGGCCGGCGTCCAGCAGCGCTTCGAGTACCGCCGCGGCGGCTTGGCCGTGCCGGGTGGGACGGCGGCCGGTGAACATCTCCAGCACGGTCAGTGCCCACGACCACACGTCCGTCGCGGGGGTCAGCCGGATCTCGCGGCGCCCGGCCGCAGCGAGGGCCTGCTCGGGGGAGCAGTAGGCCGGCGTCATGCCGCCGTAGGTGACGGCGGTGGGTGCGGCGGGCGTCCCGCCGGTTCCCGCCGGGCGCGCTCCGGCCAGTCCGAAGTCGGTGACCTTGGCGGTTCCGCCGGGTTCGAGCATGACGTTGGCGGGCTTGACGTCCTGGTGGACCAGGCCGGTGTCGTGGGCGTGCTGGAGGCCCCACGCGGTCTGGACGGCGATGTCCAGCACGCGCGCGAGCGCGGCCCGGGGACCGCCTGCGTAGAGGCGGCCGCCGGTGACCGCCTCGGCGAGGCTGCCGCCGTCGACCCATTCGGCGAAGACACGGGGCAGGCCGTCCACCGTGCGGACGTAGGCGCAGTTGACGGTGTGCGGGTGCAGCCCCAGGCCCACCCAGGTGCCGGCCTCGGCCTCGAACCGGCGCCTGCCCGCCTCGGAGGCGACCAGCTCCGGGCGGGGCGTCTTGACCGCGAGGTCCACGTTCCAGCCCCGGTGGCGGACGCGCTGCACGACCCCCATGCCGCCGCCGCGCACGTCGTCGAGCACCTCGTACAAGTCGAGGACCACCGCGCCGGGCCGCCAGGTGCCGAGGGTCATCGCCGTGCCGTCAGTCGGCCAGGGCCACGTACAGGGGACTGCCGAGCAGTACCCGCATGCCGGGCCGGGCGTCGAGTTCGGGATAGGGGCTGGGGCCGGACAGCAGGCGCCGGGCGACGAACTCCACGGGCTGCCGGGGACCGCGCAGCAGGCGCCCGGCGGTGTGCACCCAGGCCAGGGACCGCTCGTCGGCGGGTGGCGCCGCGCTGTCCGCGGCGAACGCCGAGGCCAGACCGGCCAGGAGCGTCGGCACGGAGGAGGGTGCGAACTCCTGGGCCTGCGGGGCGCTCGAGCCGAGCACATGGCCGCCGGCGCCGCCGAGGCCCAGGACCGTCCGCTCGGTCCGGCCGCCGAAGTACACCAGTGACGTGCCGTTCCCCGCGTCCAGGGGACCCCACTGCATGGGCACGGTGCCGCGGAAGTACGGTCCCGGGTCGTCCACCGATCCGGTCTGCCCGGTCTCGTCCAGGTGCCGCAGGACGCGCTCCAGTCTGGCCGTCCGGTCCGGCGCCGGTGACTCGACGCTGCGCCTGGCGCTGAACAGCTTGAGGCTCACGCCGGCTTCGGTGGTGCTCCTGCGGCCGAAGTCGGGGTCGATCTGCGAGAGCAGCATGTCGACCTTGGCGTCGCTGATGTACAGGTAGTACCGCACCGTCACTCCCCGAGGTTATCGCGCAACGGCCTTTCGGGTCCCCGGTTTTCGCCCCGGTGACCCGAAGTCGCCGGGGCGCGGGGCCGGCCGTCGGCCCAACTCCCGCTCCCCGCAGGGCGCGAGGCACGTGGAGGGCGTGAGTAGGATGATCGAACACATGGCCTGAACCGCTCATCCCGCGCAACGGAGCTGCTATGACGACCGATTCACCGGCGCCCCTGGAGATCGACACCAGCAAGGCGCATCCCGCGCGGGTCTACGACTGGCTGCTGGGCGGCAAGGACAACTACCCGGTCGACGAGGCCGTGGCGGTGCGGCTGCCGGCCGAGGCGCGGGACGCGGCGCGGCAGAACCGGCAGTTCATGCACCGGGCCGCCGCCTGGCTCGCCGGGCAGGGCATAGACCAGTTCCTGGACATCGGTACGGGCATCCCCACCCAGCCCAACCTCCACCAGATCGTCCAGGAGATCGTGCCGTCGGCGAAGGTCGTCTACACCGACAACGACCCGATCGTCCTGCGCCACGCCGAGGCGCTGCTGATCAGCGGCGACGAGGGCGTCACCGACTACATCCAGGCCGATGTGCGGGAGGCGGACTCCATCGTCCGGCACGCCCGCCGGGTCCTGGACTTCGACCGGCCGATCGCGCTGTCGCTGATCGCGCTGATGCATTTCATCACCGATGAGCAGGACGCCCACGGAATCGTCCGGAACCTGGTCGCCACGCTGCCCTCGGGCAGTCACCTGGTGCTGTCGCACGCCGCGTCCGACCTCTATCCGGAACTCGCCGCGCAGGTCACCGCCGAGTACGCCAAGGGCGGCATCCAGCTCGGCTTCCGGACGCGCCCGGAGGTGGAGCGCTTCTTCGACGGCCTGGATCTCGTGCCGCCCGGCCTGGTGACCGCCACGGAGTGGGGCGTGTCGGGTACGGACGCGGTGCCGGAGGGGAGCGGGATCTACGCGGCGGTGGCCCGCGTTCCGTAACCCCGGTTCCGTCCCGCGCCGGTACGCCACCCGGCCGCGTCGATGCGCCTTCGGGACGAGGGGACCGGCATCCGTGCCAGGGCGGAACGGCGGCGGCAGAGGGCGGCGACGAGCGGGGCGGGGCATCCTCTGCCGTACGACGCCTACCGCGCGGTGATCGAGCGGGAGACCCGCCGGTTCGCCGGGGCGGTGCGGGACGCCGACCCGGCCGGTGCCGTGCCCTCCGGTCCGGACCGGACGCCGGCCGGCCTCGCCCGGCACGGGGGAACGGTGCAGCGCTGGTCGCCGGACGCCCGGCTGGGCGGCGGCCGGGGTTGCCCGGACGCGGACGGCTTCCGGCTGCTGCCGGCCGGCGGTGACCCGGGCCCGGCCCGCCGACCGTGAGGGTGCGCTACCAGGAGCCCGCGGTGGCGGCCCGGGGTGCAGCGCTCGGTTCTCAGCCGGGCGGCGGTGCGGCCGGTACGGATTCGCCGGCCGGGAGGCGGACGGCGAGCGCCGCGATGTCGTCCTGCAAGCGGTCGCCGCTGTAGGCCAGCAGGTCCTGGCGGAGCCGTTCCAGAAGTTCCCGGGGCGGCAGGGAGCTCCACGAACGCAGGCGCTGGAGCAGCGGGTAGAAGGAGCCGGCCGCGTCGCGGGTCTCCGTGATGCCGTCCGTGTACAGCAGGAGCTGGTCACCGGGCCGGAAGGAGTAGGCGTCGACGTGGTACGGCTCCCCCAGCAGCACCCCGAGGTTCAGCGGCGGCGCCGAGCGGCCCCTGTCCAGTTCGCACACCTCGCCGGAGCGGATGCGGACCGGGGGCGGGTGGCCGCAGTTGACGACGCGGATCAGCGGTTCCCCGAGGGGGATCTCGGCGAAGACGGCGGTGACGAACCGTTCGCCCACCTCGCTGCCGCCGAGCAGCACGGCCCTGCGGTTCATGCTCGTCTCGACCCGGTCGACCAGGGCGGGCAGGGCGGGTTCGTCGTGCGCCGCCTCGCGGAACGCGCCGAGCAGGGCCGCGGCGGTCTCCACCGCGAGCAGCCCCTTGCCCCGGACGTCTCCGATGAGCAGCCGGACGCCGTACCGGGTGGGGACGGCCTCGTACAGGTCGCCGCCGATGCGGGCTTCCGCGGCGGCGGACCGGTAGAGGCTCTCCAGGTGGAGGTTGCCGATCTGGTGCGGAACGGGCCGGAGCAGGACCCGCTGGGCGATGTCGGCGACGAAGCGTACGTCGGCCAGGGTGCGCTCACGGCGGACGCGGTGCGCGGCCAGGATCATGCCGAGGACGCCGACCAGTCCGGTGCAGACGTAGGAGGCCACGTAGTGGCGGTCCCACAGGTAGCCGACCTCGCGGCCCGCGCAGCACGGGGTACCGGCCAGCACGCCTTCCAGGACGACGGCGAACAGGGTGGCGCCGCCGACGGCGGCCGGGCCGTGGGCGAAGGCGGCCACGAGCGGCAGGGCGATCAGCATGAAACTGACCGGCCACTCCACGGGCGTCGCCGGTTCCAGCAGCAGAAGGGCCACGACGTACAGGGCCGGCAGCCACCGCATCCATGCCGGAGGGGCCGACAACCGCGTCCGCGCACCGGCTCCGTCCTCCGGCTCCCGACCGGTATGTCCGTACCTCGGCATACGTGGTCTTCGCACACGGACTCCTGTCACAGGAACTCGACAAGACGTCCAGCCTGGTGCGCGCGGCCGCGACGCGCCGTGATTGCTCCACTCAGCGGCATGTTCCGCCACGGGCCTCGACTCCTTGTCGTCGACGTACCGGAGGGAAGCCGCGCGAGGGCATCCTCGCCGGGCGCCACCCGGCCGGGAGCCGTCTGCCGCCGGAGCGCGAACCCGCCGACGGGTCGGGGGGTCGCCCGCACCACCCTCGAGCCGCGGCCACCGGCGCCGACCCCCGAGTGGTCGCCGGCCGACCCGGAGGGACGGTTGCGGGGCGTGCACGGCGTACTGATCGCCGACGGTACGGTTCCGTCCTGCCGAGCTGCCCGGAGGTGAACCCTCGGCCGGACATCATGGCCGCGGCCCCGGCCGTCACCCGGCGTTTCGTGACACGGGCCGCGTGACGGGCCCCCGGCCGGCGGGCGGCACGCCCCGGCGCGTACCGGGCGCTCACGGGCCGGCCTGGCTGACGCGGCCGGCGCGGCAGGGCGCGGAACAGCCCCGGCCCCCGCTCGCCGCGCCGCCCGTGACACACCCCCCGCACGCACGCCCGCACCGGCGGCCACATCACAGCCCAGGTGTCCGCTCACCTCGGCACGACGACGCCCGCAGCCCGGCACCGGCGCCGGCCGCACGCCCCCGCCCCCCATCGGCGGACGCACCGGTCGCCGGGCGTGGCGGCGCAGTGCTAGAAAAGGGAGATGAGCGGACGTTCCCGCTGGCCACGGGCAGGCGCGGCGCTGCCCGGCTCACGGGGGTCATCCGGCCGGGCGCGGGGCCGCGGGCTCTGGCCGCCACGCAGACGCCGTCTTCCGCCGTCGCTGAGCGTCCGCACGCTCGCCGCGCAGGTCTTCGTGCTCCAGGCGCTGATCATGCTGCTGCTGGTGGCGGCGGGCGCCACCGCCCTGGCGGTGCAGGGGCGGTACGACGCCCAGCGCACCGCCGCGGACCGTTCCCTGGCCGTGGCGGAGACGTTCGCGCACGCGCCCGGAACGGCGCTCGCGCTGCGGTCGCCGCACCCGGCCGCCCAGTTGCAGCCGGCGACGGAGCAGGTGACGAAGGGGTCCGGTGTCGACTTCGTCAGCGTCGTCGACCGGCGCGGGATCCGGATCACCGACACCGACCCCGCCCTGATCGGCACGAAGGCCGGGGGCGTCGGCCGGGCCGCCATGGGCGAGGAGTACACCGAGGCGTTCCACGGCCGGCCCTCCGACGCCGTGCGGGCGGTCGTACCGGTGATGGACCCCGGCAGGCGCGTGGTCGGCGTGGTCACCGCCGGGATCCAGTACAGCAACGTCGGCCAGGTGCTGGACCAGCAGCTCCCGATGCTGCTCGGCATGGCGGCGGGGGCGCTGCTGCTGGCGACCGGGGGCGCGGCACTGGTCAGCCGCCGGCTGCTGCGGCAGACCCACGGTCTCGGGCCGGCCGAGATGACCCGGATGTACGAGCACCACGACGCCGTGCTGCACGCGGTGCGCGAGGGCGTGCTGATCGTCGACGGCGACGGGTGCGTGCTGCTGGCCAACGACGAGGCGCGCCGGCTGCTGGACCTGCCCGGCGACGCCGACCAGCGGCACGTGCGGGAGCTGCGGCTGGGGCCGGGCCTGGCACGGCTGCTGCTGTCGGGCGAGACGGCGTCCGACGAGGTCGTCCCGGCCCGGGACCGGCTGCTGGCGGTGAACACCCGGCCCACCGCCCCGTACGGCGGCGCCCAGGGGCTGGTCGCCACCTTCCGTGACACCACGGAGCTGAGGGCGCTCACCGGGCAGGCCGAGGTGGCGCGCGGCCGGCTGTCGTTCCTGTACGAGGCGGGCGTGCGGATCGGCACCACACTCGACGTACGGCGTACGGCGGAGGAGCTGACCGAGGTGGCGGTCCCCCGCATGGCCGACGTCGTCACCGTGGAGCTCCTCGACTCCGTGCTGCGCGGCGAGGAGCCCACGAGCGCGGTCCGCGAGATGCGCCGTACCGCGATGCGGGCCACGCGGGGCGGACACCCCTTGCAGGCGGTGGGCGAGGTGATCCGGTTCCTGGCGGCCGACACGCCGATGGCGGCGGCGCTGCGGCGGGGCAAGGCCGTCGTGGTCCCGGACCTGCGCTCCGCCGGGGACTGGCGGGCGCAGGACCCGCAGGGAGCGCGACAGGCGCTGGACCACGGCATCCACTCGCTGATCACGGTGCCGCTCAGGGCGCGCGGGGTGGTCCTCGGCATGGTCAACTTCTGGCGTGGTGCGGGCTCCCCCCGGTTCGAGGAGGAGGACGTCGCCGTGGCCGAGGAGCTGGTGGCCCGCGCCGCCGTCGCCATCGACAACGCGCGCCGGTACTCCCGTGAGCACGCGCTGGCCGTGACGCTCCAGCGCAATCTGCTGCCGCTGGGCCTGCCGGACCAGGACGCGCTGGAGGTCGCCTCGCGCTATCTGCCGGCGGAGTCCGGCGTGGGCGGCGACTGGTTCGACGTGATCCCGCTGCCCGGTTTCCGGGTGGCGCTGGTCGTCGGGGACATCGTGGGGCACGGGCTGCAGGCCGCGGTCACCATGGGACGGCTGCGCACGGCCGTGCTGAACTTCTCCTCGCTGGACCTTGCGCCGGACGAACTGCTCGGGCATCTCGACGAGATGGTGACGCGGCTGGACACCCAGACCGAGACCGCCGACGACGACCAGGTGCCGCTCACCGGTGCCACCTGCCTCTACGCCGTCTACGACCCGGTCGGCGGGCACTGCACCCTCTCGCGCGCCGGGCACCTCGCGCCGGCCGTGGTGGACCCGCGGGGCCGGGTGTCCTTCCCCGACCTCCCGCTGTCGCCGCCCCTGGGGGTGGGGGGTCATCCCTTCGAGGCCGGTGAGCTGGAGCTGGCCGAGGGCAGCCGTCTCGTCCTGTTCACCGACGGGCTGATCGAGAACCGTGGACGGGACGTCGACGAGGGCCTGGCGATGCTGTCCTCGGCCGTCGCCGACGCCGGCCTGACGCCCGAGGAGACGTGCCGCGCCCTGGTGGAGACGATGCTGCCGGGGCATCCCAGCGACGACGTGGCGCTGCTGGTCGCCCGGACCCGGCTGCTCGACCCGGCGTGCGTCGCGACCTGGGACGTCCCCTTCGACGTGGAGGCCGTGCCCCGGGTACGCGGCGAGGTGAGCCGGCGGCTCGCCGAGTGGGGGCTGGAGGAGACGGCGTTCGGCACGGAGCTGATCCTCAGCGAACTCCTGACCAACGCGCTGCGCTACGGCGCCCCGCCGGTGCGGGTGAGGCTGCTGCTGGGCCGCACCCTGGTGTGCGAGGTGGCGGACGGCAGCAGCACCTCACCCCGGCTGCGGCGCGCGGCCAGCACCGACGAGGGCGGCCGCGGGCTGTTCCTGGTCTCCCGGTTCGCGGACCTGTGGGGGACGCGCTACGCGGCGCGGGGCAAGGTCATCTGGGCGGAGCAGCGGCTGGAGGGCGCCCCGGAACCGGACCCTTCGGCCCTCCTGGACGTCCTGGGCATCTGACGTCCCGGTCCGGCACCGGGGGCGGGGGCGGGGGCGGGGGCGGGGGCGGGTCAGGAGAGCCAGTCCTCGTAGCGGGTGGGGGCGAGCCGGGCGTGCGGATCGGTGAGCACGTCCCCCCGGACGACGGCGAACATGCCGGCGGTCGGATCGGTGACGACGACGCGCCGGTCGCCCTTGCGGGACAGGGTCGTGCGGCCCAGCTCGTCCAGGGTGAAGACCTCGGGACCGGCGATGTTGCGGATGCCGTTCAGGGGAGCGCCCATGGCGACCTCCGCCACCGCGTCGGCCACGTCCCCGGCGGCGATCGGCTGGATGGGCGTGGCGGGCAGCCGCACGGTGTCGCCGTCGGTGGTCCAGGACAGGACGTCGTCCATGAACTCCATGAACTGCGTGGCCCGGACGATCGAGTACGGGACGGGACCGGCCGCGAGGATGTCCTCCTGGAGCACCTTGGCCCGGTAGTAGTCCAGCTCCGGCACCCGGTCGACGCCGACGATCGAGAGGATCACGATGTGGCCGACGCCGCCCTCGCGGGCCGCGGCCAGGAGGTTGTCCATCGAGGTCTGGAAGAACGCCGGGGAGTCCGCGTCGAAGGTCGGGGAGTTCGTCGTGTTCACCACCACGTCGGCCCCCGCCACTGCCGCGTCGAGCCCCTGGCCGCTGATGACGTCGACCCCGGTGGAGTGCGAGTGCGGCACCGCCTCCTGCCCAGCGGCCCTGAGGTTCCTGACGACCCGCGACCCGATCAGCCCGGTACCACCGATGACTGCGACCTTCATGACACGCCTTTCGTCGGGATTACCCGCAATATGACATATGCCCAGCGGAGGGGCGCGGGGTGGGCCGGGGAGCGGGCCGAGGGGTGACCGGTCACGGCGCCCGTCCGGCGGCCCGTTCGAAACTTTCCGTGGGCCCGCCGTCGCCGGGCCCGTAATATCGGTGATCTCTTGGGGGAGGTGGTCATGGGCAAGCGGCACCCTGGCTCGCCGACGCTGGAGGAGGTGGCCGCTCACGCCGGAGTGGGCCGGGGCACGGTCTCCCGCGTCGTCAACAACGCGGCCGGTGTGAAGGAGTCGACACGCCGGGCCGTGCAGCAGGCCATCGCGGAGCTGGGCTACGTCCCCAACCTCGCGGCCCGTTCGCTCGCCGGGCGACGGGCCGACGCCGTCGCGCTCGTCATGACGGAGCCGGACTGGCGGAAGTTCGCGGAGCCGTTCTTCTCGGAGATCGTCCGTTCGCTCGGCGACGCCCTGACCGACACCGGGATGCAGCTGCTGCTGACCCTGGTCCGCTCGGACACCGAACGGGAGCGCTTCCTGGAGTACGCCCGCGGCGGCCGGGTCGACGGGGTGCTGATGATGTCCGTGCACGCCGACGACCCGCTGCCGGACATGCTCGCCGAGGCCCGGCTGCCGACCGTCCTGCTGGGTCGCCGCTCGGCCGACGAGCACGTCAGCTACGTCGACGCGGACAACGTCGGCGGCGCCCGCAGCGCGGTCACCCATCTGCTGGACAAGGGCCGGCGGACGATCGCCACGATCACCGGGCCGCTGGACATGTACGTCACCCGGTGCCGGCTCCGCGGCTACCGTGAAGCCCTGGCCCACGCCGGGCTGGACGCCCCGCAGTCCTGGGTCGCGGAAGGTGACTTCACCGCGGAGAGCGGCCGGCGCGCCATGGCCCGGCTGCTCGGCCGGCACCCGGACATCGACGGTGTGCTCGCCGCCTCCGACACCACCGCCGCCGGCGCCCTGGAGGCGCTGCGCGCGGCGGGACGCCGGGTGCCGGAGGACGTCGCCGTAATCGGTTTCGACGACTTCCCGCTGGCCGAGCGGACCGAGCCGCGGCTGACCACGGTGCGCCAACCGCTGGAGGAGATCGGGCGGGCCATGGTGCGGCTGCTCCTGGAGGAGATGGAGGAGTCGCCCGTGGCGTGGCGGCACGTGATCCTCCGTACGGAGCTGGTGGTGCGCGAGTCGGCGTAGGGCCGCCGGGCATGCCGGGCGCCCTGCGGCAGGGCCGGTTTTCGGGAGCGCTCCCAGTTGACGGGGCCCGTGCCGGCCGGACCGCCTCCACCTGCGGTTTCGAGACTTCTTCGACACTCGCCTCGCACGGAGCCTTGTCAGGGACATGAACTCTCCCTACAGTCCCTGCCCAACGGAGGGAATGGGAGCGCTCCCATCCAGTTGCGCCCGGGAGCGCTCCCGAACTCCCCTCACCGTCATGGAGAGGACCCGCATGCGACCGTACAAGCACCCTGCCCGTGGAGCGCGCGGCCTGCTGGGCGCCCTGCTCACCGCGCTCGCCGCCCTGGCGGCGCTGCTCGCCGTCGCTCCCGCCGCCCAGGCCGACACCACGATCTGCGAACAGTACGGCTCGACGACGATCCAGGACCGCTACGTCGTCCAGAACAACCGCTGGGGCACCGCCGAGACCCAGTGCATCGGCGTCACGGACTCCGGATTCCGCGTCACCCAGGCCGATGGCTCGGTCCCGACGAACGGCGCCCCGAAGTCCTACCCGTCCGTCTTCAACGGCTGCCACTACACCAACTGCTCGCCCGGCACGAACCTCCCGGCCCGGCTCAGCAGCATCTCCCGCGCGCCGACCAGCATTTCCTACGGCTATGTGAGCAACGCGGTGTACGACGCCGCGTACGACATCTGGCTCGACCCCACGCCCCGCACCGACGGCGTCAACAAGACCGAGATCATGGTGTGGTTCAACAAGGTGGGCTCCATCCAGCCGGTGGGCTCGCAGGTCGGCACCGCGACCGTCGCCGGGCGCCAGTGGCAGGTGTGGTCCGGCAACAACGGCGGCAACGACGTGCTGTCCTTCGTCGCGCCGTCGGCGATCACCAGCTGGAGCTTCGACGTCATGGACTTCGTCCGGCAGGCCGTGTCCCGCGGGCTCGCGCAGGACAGCTGGTACCTGACCAGCGTGCAGGCGGGCTTCGAGCCCTGGCAGAACGGCGCCGGCCTGGCCGTGAACTCGTTCTCCTCCACGGTCGACACCGGCAGCGGCGGTCCGGGCGGCCCCGGGAGCCCGGCGGCCTGCAAGGTGGCGTACGGGACCAACGTCTGGCAGGGCGGCTTCACCGCCGAGGTCACCGTCACCAACACCGGCTCCTCCCCCGTCAGCGGCTGGCAGCTCGCCTTCACCCTGCCCGCGGGGCAGCGGATCACCAGCGCCTGGGGCGCCACCGTGACGCCGTCCTCGGGGGCGGTCACGGCGACCGGTCTCCCCTACAACGCGCAGATCGCGCCCGGCGGTCAGGTGTCCTTCGGGTTCCAGGGCAGCTACGGCGGCACGTTCGCCAAGCCCTCCGGCTTCAGCCTCAACGGGGCCGCCTGCGCCACCGCGTGACACCCCCACCAGCACCGGGACCCGCTCGTCCCGCACCCGCCGATCGGGCGGGTCCCGGCTCCACCCCGGCTCCACCCCGGCTCCACCCCGGCGCCGCCCCGCTCCCGGCTCCACCGCAGCGCCGACCCGTTCCCGGACCGTTCCCGGAAAGGCCCGCCCGCATGAGCCTCCCGCTCGCCCGCCACCGCCCGGTGACGGCCCTGGCCGCGTGTGCCGCGGCCCTGGCCCTCACCGCACCGGCCGCCGCCGCACCGGAGCCCGCCGCCGCCTTCCCGGCCGCGGTCCTGCCGTACCAGGACCCGTCCTTGCCCGTGCCGGACCGCGTCACCGATCTGCTGGCGCGGATGACTCTGGACGACAAGCTCGGCCAGATGACGCAGATCGAGAAGGACGCCCTCGTCCCGCAGTCCGACCTCGCCGCCTACCGGATCGGCTCCGTGCTCTCCGGCGGCGACTCGACCGTCAGCCCCAACAACGCGCAGACCTGGGCGGACACGTACGACGCACTCCAGCGCACGGCCCTGACGACTCCGCTCGGCATCCCGATGATCTACGGCATCGACGCGGTGCACGGCCACAACGCGGTGCGCGGGGCCACCCTCTTCCCGCACAACATCGGCCTCGGCGCCACCCGTGACCCCGCGCTCGTCCAGCGGATCGGGCGGGCGGTGGCCGAGGAGGTGTCGGGCACCGGGATCGACTGGGACTTCGCGCCGTGCCTGTGCGTGGCCCGCGACGACCGGTGGGGCCGTACCTACGAGTCGTACGGCGAGACACCCGAACTGCCCACCGCCCTCACGACGTTCATCACCGGTCTCCAGGGCGGGAAGCCCGGCGAGGGGCCGGCGTCCGTGCTGGCCACCGCCAAGCACTACCTCGGTGACGGCGGCACGGCCGGCGGTGTGGACCAGGGCGACACGAAGGTGTCCGAGGCCGAACTGCGCGCCGTCCACCTGCCGCCGTTCAAGGAGGCGGTGCGCCGTGACGTGGGCGCGGTGATGCTGTCGTACAGCAGCTGGAACGGGGTGCGGTCGCACGCCAACGCCTACCTGGTGACGGACCTGCTGAAGGGCGAACTCGGCTTCGGCGGGTTCGTCGTGTCCGACTGGGCCGCGGTCGACCAGCTCGACGGGCAGAGCGGCTTCACCGGCGCCGAGATCACCACGGCCGTCAACGCGGGCGTCGACATGGTGATGGTCCCCCATGACTACAAGAAGTTCCTGACCCTGTTGCGCGGCGAGGTGACCGCGGGCCGCGTCCCGCAGTCCCGGATCGACGACGCGAACCGCCGCATGCTCACCAGGAAGTTCCAACTCGGGCTGTTCGAGCGGCCGTTCACCGACCGCTCGTACACCGCCACGGTCGGTTCGGCCGCGCACCGGGAGCTGGCCCGGCAGGCGGTGCGCGCCTCGCAGGTGCTGTTGAGGAACGAGGGCGGCGTGCTGCCCCTGCCGAAGTCGGCCAAGCTGTTCGTCGCGGGCAAGTCCGCCGACGACATCGGCAACCAGAGCGGCGGCTGGACCGTCGGCTGGCAGGGGCGCAGCGGACCCGTCACGGCCGGCACCACGGTCCTGGAGGGCATCCGGGCCGCCGTCACCGACCCGTCCCGGGTCACCTACGACCGGTACGGCAACGGCATCGACTCCTCGTACCGCGCCGCGGTCGCCGTGGTCGGCGAGACCCCGTACGCCGAGGGCCGGGGCGACCGTCCGGGCGGGCTCGGGCTGGACCAGGAGGACCTGCAGACCCTCGCCCGGCTGAAGGCGAGCGGGGTGCCGGTCGTCGTGGTCCTCGTCTCCGGCCGTCCGCTCGACGTCTCCGCCCAACTGCCCGACTGGAAGGCGCTGCTGGCCGCCTGGCTGCCCGGCACGGAGGGCGCCGGCGTGTCCGACGTCCTGTTCGGCGACTACGCGCCCACCGGCAAGCTGCCGGTCAGCTGGCCGCGTACCTCCTCGCAGGAACCGGTCAACGACGGTGACGGCAAGGACCCGCTCTTCCCGTACGGCTACGGACTGACGTACTCCGGTGCCGGCCCCGCGCCCACCCCGGCGCCCGCGGCGTGCACCGCGCGGTTCCGCACGGCCTCCTCCTGGCAGGGCGGTTACCAGGCGGAGGTGACGGTCGAGAACACCGGCCCGGCCCCGCTGACGGGCTGGTCCGTGGACTGGGACCTGGGCGGCTCCCGCGTCACCAGCCTCTGGAACGGCTCCCTGACCACGGCCGACGGCCGGGCCACCGTCCGCAACGCCGCCTTCGACGGCTCCCTGCGGCCCGGCGCCACCACGTCGTTCGGCTTCACCGCGGAAGGCACCGCCGGCACACCCGTCCCGCACTGCGCCGGGAGCTGAGTGCGCGCCCGCCGACCGCACGCGCCCCGCACCACCCGCACCCCGCACGAGGAGGACGCATGACACACCCCGCCCGCCGGACACCCGCGCACCGGCCGAGACCGGGGCGCCGACGGCACCGGGCTGCCTCGCTGGGCGCGGCGCTCGCCACCCTGGCGCTGGGCCTGACCGGGCAGCTCACCGCGCACCCCGCCGTGGGGCCCGGTGCCGGCGGCGCGTTCGCCGGCACCGGCACCGGCGTGCCCCACCCCCACGTCCCGGCGGTCCCCGCGTACTCCGGTACGGCGGCCGCCCGGGGTTTACCGCCCGTCTGATCCCAATCCGAAGGAGCTGAACGTGGCTCGACGCAACAGACTGATGTCGGTGGCAGCGGCCCTGTCGACGCTGCTGGCGGCACTCGCCCTGACCTTGCTGGGGCAGACCAGCGCCCAGGCGCACGGGGTGGCGATGCTGCCCGGATCCCGCACCTACCTGTGCTACCTGGACGCGCACACGACGACCGGCGGGCTGGACCCGACCAACCCGGCGTGCCGGGACGCGCTGGCCAAGAGCGGTGCGACGGCGTTGTACAACTGGTTCGCCGTGCTCGACTCCAACGCCGGCGGCCGGGGCGCGGGTTACGTCCCGGACGGCACCCTGTGCAGTGCGGGCGACAAGTCGCCGTACGACTTCCGCGGCTACAACGCGGCCCGCTCGGACTGGCCCCGCACCCATCTGACCAGCGGGGCGACGATCCAGGCGCAGTACAGCAACTGGGCGGCGCACCCCGGTGACTTCCGGGTCTACCTCACCAAGCCCGGCTGGTCGCCCACCTCCACCCTGCGCTGGGCCGACCTGGACCTGATCCAGACGGTCACCAATCCGCCGCAGCAGGGCTCGCCGGGCACCGACGGCGGGCACTACTACTGGGACCTGAATCTGCCCTCCGGGCGGTCCGGCGACGCCCTGCTGTTCATCCAGTGGGTGCGTTCGGACAGCCAGGAGAACTTCTTCTCCTGCTCGGACATCGTCTTCGACGGCGGCCACGGCGAGGTGACGGGCATCCGCACCTCCGGCGGCACGCCGACACCCACGCCCACGCCGACTCCCACGGATCCGCACACCGGTTCCTGCATGGCCACGTACTCCGTGGTGAACTCCTGGAACGGCGGCTTCCAGGCCTCCGTCGAGGTCATGAACCACGGCACCACGCCGCTCGACGGGTGGGCCGTGGCCTGGCAGCCCGGAGCGGGCACCAAGATCAACAGCGTGTGGAACGGCACGCTGTCCACCGGTACCGACGGCACGGTCACGGTCCGCAACGCGGACCACAACCGGGTCGTGCCCGCCGACAGCAGTGTCACCTTCGGCTTCACCGCCACGTCGACGGGCAACAACGTCCCCGCCGGTTCCATCGGCTGCGTCACCACCTGACGCGAACGGCCCCGCCGCCTCCCCGGCCGGTTCCGGGAAGGCGGCGGGCGCCACGGGACCAGGGCCGTCCGCGGCCGGCGAGGTGCCCGGACCCGTACGGCCGCGCACCGGCGGCCCGGCTCAGGAGGTGTCCGCCGTCTCCTTCGCCGAGGGGTGCCACGGGGCGGCGTACGTGATGCGTGTCAGGTCGGTCATGAGCGAGTCCAGCCACGCCACGGTCGCGTAGTACCTGCGGGGAGCGCCGGGCGGCTCGGCGGCGAGGCCGGGAAGGGCGGGATCGATCAGCGGTGTCGCCGCGACGGGGGTGTCGTCCCCCGGGTCCAGCGCCGCCGAGACGAGCAGCATCCGGCCCGCCACCCGCTCCCCCAGCATGCCGGCCGACAGGGCCGCCGCCGGGCTCAGCGGGGTGAGCGGCGGCTCCAGCAGCCGTGCCGAGCCCCACAGGGTGTGGTGTCCGGCGATCAGCGTCGCCTGCCAGTCCACGGCGGGCGGCCGCACCCGGTTCGCGCCGCCTCCGAAGGGCGGCGTCGGCTCGCTCTGCACCTGCGCGTACGCGGACTCGGCGAGGACGATGGCACGTTGCAGACAGCGGTGACCGGGCACCCTGGACAGCGGGGGCGACACCGTGCCGCACGCCACCGAGGCACTGGTGGCCACGACGATCTCTGCGGCCCTGCGCAGCAGGTCCGCGGCCGTGCGGCGCAGCTCCTCATGGCCGCCCCGGGGCCAGGCCAGCACGCCGAAGACCGCGCCGATCGCACTGCCGATGAGCACGTTCAGCACCCGGACCTCCGCCAGCCGCCAGGTCGGCGGCGCGAGCTGCGCGAAGACCAGCGCCACGAGCACGGTGAACAGTCCCTGCGCCCATCCCACGCCCCTGACCGGTCCCACCGTGAAGCCGAGGAGCATCCACAGCGGCAGCAGGACGGCGTACACGGTGGTGTCGGAGCCCGCGAGGATCAGCAGACCGGCGCTCAGCAGGGCCCCGGCCAGCGTGCCGACGAGCGCCAGGCGGATGGTGCTCCAGGTGCCGCCCAAGGTGGTGCGGGTCAGGGTGAGGGTCGCCAGCATCGCCCAGAAGCCGTGCGGCAGCGTGTCCACCCCGGCCACCAGCCGGGCCGCCGTCAGGGCCACGGCGATGCGGACCGCGTTCTGGAAGAACACCGAGCGGCGCCCGGCGTGGCCGCGCAGCCGGTGCCACCACAGCACGGGGGCCCGGGTGGTCGCGTACCAGAACCGGCCGGGCTGCAGTTCCACCGAGGCGTGCCGGCCCCGCACGGCCAGATCGGCCGCCGCGCCCATGGCCAGCGCCGCGTCGGCGATCTCCAGCACGGCGGCGTGGCAGCGCAGGACGTCGGGCGGGAGGCAGGCGCCGGCCGGGGTGGCAGGGGGGCCTTCGGACACGGCGGACAGGTCCGCGCGTGCCGCGGTCAGCTCCTTCTGCCGTGCCGCGGGGGACGTCCCGGTCCGCAGACAGCTCGTGGTCGCCGTGGCCGTGCGCGCCACCGCCCGCAGCACGGCCGTCACCTCGGGCGCCGGGCCCCGGTGCGGCAGCCGGGGCAGCTCGGCCAGCCTGCCGAGCAGGGTGCGGGTGGCCAGGCCGGTGTGGGCGAGGGCGCGAGCGCGCACCCCGGGGCCCGCCGGGCGCTCCGCCTCGGGCACGTTGAGCGAGCGCAGCGACTGGCTCACCTCCTGGGCCGTCAGCACGTCGGCGCCGGACAGGGCGCCCCGGTGCGCCGCCAGCTTCGCCGCGCACCGCTCGGCGACCACCGCCGCCCGGGCGACGCGCTCCCGGTACGGCGGCGGAGCGGGCTCCCGGAAGAGCAGCGCCTCGGCCGCGACGAAGAGGGCCAGCCCCGTCGTCGTACCGATCAGCCGGTCGCCGAGCGAGCCGGGGTCGTACGGCGGGAAGGAGGGGAGGATGTAGAGCAGTTGGAGGCCCGGCGCCGCGCCCGCCGGGCGGGGTCCGCCGACGGCGGCGAAGGCCAGCGTGAAGCCGACCACCAGCATGCCGGCGACCGCGCTCCAGGTCCGCACCGACAGGTAGGTGCCCGCGGCCACCAGCACCCAGCACACCGGCAGCAGGCGCGTCATCACGGCCGCGCGCTGCCGCCCGGTGCCCGGGATCCTGGCCAGGCCGCCCAGCGCGACCACGGTGAACAGCGCGTAGGTCGCGGCCACGGGACGGTCGACGATGTAGCGGAAGGCGTAGAAGCCGGCTGCGGCCACGAGTGTCACGCGCAGGGCACGGCGACCGGAGGCGGCGTAGGCCGCCCGGAGCCGCGCACCTCGCTCACCCCGCATTCCTACAGAATCACCCACCGCGGGGCATCCGGCACCTTGCTGGGCGGGGCGTTCCGGAGAAAGGGAAAGGCAAGGAGCCATCCACTCCTCGCCACTGTTAACTTATAGCGCACCGGGGGGCTTGCGGCAAGGCCCCGGTCATAGCGCAGAATTGCCCGCCGAGGCCAGGAAGCCAGGGAAACGGGTGATTCACGTAGTGCGTGTACTTCTGTCGCGGACCTGGTCGGCCGGGTCCGCGCCGACGGGGCGCCGGCGGCCGCAGGGCTGCTGCTCGGCGCCGCGCGGCCGAGCCCGTCGGCCCGCACCGGGAGCGGCCACGCGGCGCACGGACCACCGCGCGTAGGTGCCGCGCGCCCGTCGCCCCACCCCGTCACCCCACCCCGTCCCACCGCCCTGCCGCCCGCCACGGCCACGACCGGCCTCACAAGGGAGCCCCTGACGTGAAACTGCCCCTGCCCACCCGTGTCTTCGACCTCCCCGGCCGCCTCGCCGCCAAGGCCGACCCGGCGCTGATCGCCGACGACGAGCGGCACTTCACGGCCATCGCGGAGTGTCTGGAGCAGTCGATCGCCGACCTCTCCGGCCGTCTCGACGCCGAGCGCAGGGCGCCGGGCGGCCAGGGCCGCCAGGCGATGGACCGGGACGCCGAGATCCACCGGCTGACCGCTCGCCTGCGCACCCTGAGCCGCTACGGACTGGACCTGTGCCTCGGGCGCATGGTCGGCGCGGACAGCCGGGAGCCCGTCTACGTCGGCCGGCTCGGGCTCACCGACAGCGCGGGCCGCCGGCTGCTGGTCGACTGGCGCTCCCCGGCGGCCGAACCGTTCTTCGGAGCCACCCACGCCCAGCCGATGGGCCTGGTGAGCCGTCGCAGGTACCGCTGGACCGACGGCCGGATCACCGACTACTGGGACGAGGTCTTCACCCTGGACGGGCTGGCCGGGCACGCCGCGCTGGACGACCAGTCGGCGTTCATCGCCAGCCTGGGCGGCAGCCGGTCGCCGCGGATGCGGGACGTGCTCGGCACCATCCAGGCCGACCAGGACGCCGTCATCCGGGCGGGTTCGCGCGGCGCCCTCGTCGTGGACGGCGGCCCCGGCACGGGCAAGACCGTCGTCGCCCTGCACCGCTCCGCCTACCTCCTGCACTCCGACCCGCGGCTCGGTCACCGCCGGGGCGGCGTCCTGTTCGTCGGTCCGCACCGGCCGTACCTGGCCTACGTCGCCGACGTCCTGCCCAGCCTCGGCGAGGAGGGCGTGCAGACGTGCACCCTGCGGGACCTGGTCGCCGAGGGCGCCGGGGCCGTCGCCGAGGCCGATCCGCAGGTGGCCCGGCTGAAGTCGTCCGCGGACATGGTGCGGGCGATCGAGAAGGCCGTGAGGTTCTACGAGGAGCCGCCCGCCGAGGGGATGACGGTCACCACGCACTGGTCCGACATCCGGCTGAGCGCCGACGACTGGGCCGTGGCGTTCGACGCGGCGGAACCCGGTACTCCGCACAACGAGGCGCGGGAGCAGGTGTGGGAGGAACTGCTCACGATCCTGATGGACAAGCACGACGGTGACGCCCCGCCCGAACTGCTGCGCAGGTCGCTGCTGCGGAACAGGGACCTGCTGACCGCCTTCGGCCGCGCCTGGCCGCTGCTGGAGGCGGCCGATGTCGTCGGGGACCTGTGGTCGGTACCGGCCTACCTGCGGATGTGCGCCCCGTGGCTGAGCCGCGAGGAGGTACGGCTGTTGCAGCGCGCGGAGCCCCAGGCCTGGACGGTGTCCGACCTGCCGATCCTGGACGCGGCCCGGCAGCGGCTCGGCGACCCGGAGACCGCCCGGCGAAAGCGCCGGCACGCCGCCGCCCTCGCCGCCGAACGCGAGCGCATGGACCGGGTCGTGGACAATCTGCTGGAAGCCCACAGCTACGACGACGGCGAAGGCGTGCTGGTCATGCTGCACGGCCAGGACATGCGCAACTCCCTGGTCGACGACAGCGCCCTGCCCGCCGCCGACCCCGACCTGCTCGCCGGGCCGTTCGCGCACATCGTCGTGGACGAGGCGCAGGAACTGACCGACGCGGAGTGGCAGATGCTGCTCCTGCGGTGCCCGTCCCGGAGCTTCACCATCGTCGGGGACCGCGCCCAGGCCCGGCACGGGTTCACGGAGTCGTGGCGGGAACGGCTCACCCGGGTCGGGTTCGACCGGATCCGGCTGGCGTCCCTGACCGTCAACTACCGGACGCCGGAGGAGATCATGGCGGAGGCGGAGCCGGTCATCCGGGCCGTGCTGCCGGACGCCAACGTGCCGACGTCCATCCGCGGCAGCGGTGTCCCCGTCGTCCACGGCTCGGTCCGCGAGCGTGACGCGATCCTCGACACCTGGCTCGCCGCGCACGCCGACGGGATCGCCTGTGTCATCGGCGATCCCGCGTTCCGGCCGACCGCCCGGGTCCGTTCCCTGACGCCGGAGCTGTCGAAGGGGCTCGAGTTCGACCTGGTCGTGCTCGTCGATCCGGAGAGGTTCGGCGAGGGAATCGAAGGGGCCGTCGACCACTATGTCGCGATGACCCGGGCGACCCGGCAGCTGGTCGTCCTCACGCGTCCCTGACCCACGGACCCGTCGGGGCGGGTCGGTCGGCGCGGGCCGCTACGCCGTCCAGCCGGGCCGGGCCCTGGACGCAGATGTCGGTCACCCAGGCGCGGTAGTCGGGGAGGCAGGACCAGGCGTCGTTGGTGCAGCCCTCGGCGATGACGGGTTCGGCGTGCTTCCGGCAGGCGACGCGGACGGTCGTCGGGCCGGGGAAGGCGTAGCCGCGGGCGGCCCGGACGGAGGGCTGGGCCTCGGCCCGGACGCCGGAGCCCCAGGTGCGCGGGGCGGGCCCCTCGACGGTGCCGGTGTTGACGCGGACCGCGCGGAAGTGGTCGGCGCCCAGGCGGACGTCACTGACCATCAGCCTGGTGCCGGACCGCCGCGCCTCCACCACCTTCCGGCGCCGAGGCAGAGGGCGACGTGGTGCAGGCCGGCGGAGGCGCCGTAGGCGAGCAGGTCCCCGGGGCGCAGCGGGTGGCGCCGCTCATCAACCGCGCGTGACCAGCGGAAGCGGGAGGTGGCGGGCAACCAGGGCACTTCTCGGGCACGGGACAGGAGGGACACCTGCACACCCACTTCGTATACCGTCCCGGCCTAAAGGGCTCAGTTGGTTCCCCGGGGCAATCGTCTGTGCCCGAACGGGCAGCGGAAGCGCTTTCCCGTGACCGATGTCACGATTGACCGCGTCCGGCCCCTTTCTTTAACCGGCCGGTAATTCAACAGACTGTAAAAGGACGCCTCGGTGGACCATGCCCGCAGTGCGCCAGGAGGCCATCCGGAGTGACAGTTGACAACGTTGGCCTGGACAGATAGCGTTTCTGCCTGCTATGGGCACCTAATCTTTATTCGGTACTTCACCAGCAAAGCCGGGAACATCCGAACCAAAGTCAGCCATAAATTGGCCGAAATCATTCGGGTCATCGATGCGATACTCTTCGCCGCCGGTCAGGGGCCATTCCGACCGAATCCAGGCCAGCCCGGCGCGCCGCCTTTGCGACAGTGCCGTCGCCTTACAAACTCTCCACGCCGCGTCGTACGACGCCGCCTCGTCCGGGGGGAAACGGGGCGACACCTCGCTCGAAAAAATGAATCTAGGGGGGATCCTCGATGCACCTTTTCGGCCGTACGCGAGAACTGCAGGCCTTGGGTGAGGCGTTCGCTGACAGCGCGCGAGGACACGGCCGTCTCGTGATCATCACGGGTGGTCCAGGATCGGGCAAGACCCAGCTGGTGCATGAATTCCTGACCACGCTGAACAGCACCGGCGCCCGCATACTGACCGCCACCGCCGGTTCGGCTGAACGAGATCAGCCGATGAGCCTGGCCGGGCAATTGCTCCGCAACGCCGAGGCGGAGTGCGCGATGTCACACCACGCCCGGCCGGCGGCGCACTCCTCGGGGGACGTCCGCCGGCCGGCGGACGCCGGGCACCAGCCCGCCGGCGCGTCCGACGGACACGAGAACGCGACCGAGACGCTTCTGCGTCTCGCCAAGGGCGACCGGCCCCTGGTCGTCGCCGTGGACGACGCCCACGCCATGGACCGGGCCTCGTTACAGACCATCGTCCACCTGCTGCACCGCGGCCGCTCCCGGCGGGTCCTCGTGGTGTGCGCCACGTCGGGGCACTTCGCCGAGACCCGCTCGCCCGCGCACACGGAGCTGCTCCGCCAGCCCCACCGGCGCGTGCGCCTGGCTCCCCTGTCCGCGGCGAGCGTCGGCGAACTGCTCGCCGCGCAGGCCGGCCGGACCCTGCCCGGACACGTCCGCGACGCCTACCACCGGGCCACCGCCGGCAGCCCGCTCCTCGTCCACGCCCTGCTGGACGACAGCGCCCACTTCGCCCCGGAGATCGGCCCGCCCATCGCCGGCGCCGCCTACCGCCAGGCGGTGCTGTCCCTGCTGCACCGCGGCGAGCCGGGACACGTCCGGGTGGCCCGGGCCCTGGCAGCGCTCGGCACCCTGGCGGGAACCGTCCCCGTGGGAGACCTGGCCGGCACCACACCGGCCGGCACCCAGGAAGCCGTGGACGTCCTCAACTCCTCCGGCCTGCTGGACGGTCACGCCTTCCGGCACCCCACCGCCGCCGCGGCGGTGCTGGAGGACATGGAGGCCGCCGCCCGCACCCGGCTGCACGGCCGGATCGCCCAGATGCTGTACCGGTCCGGCGCGCCCGCCGCCGAGGTCGCGCACCACCTCCGGCTCGCGGACCTCGTCCCGGCGGGCTGGGGCGCGGGCGTCCTGCGCACCGCCGCGGAACAGGCCCTGGCCGCGGACGACGTGGAGCGCTGCACCGACTACCTCGGCCTGGTCCTGCGCGACTGCACCGACGAACAGGAACGCCACGCGCTGTCGGTGGCCCTCGCGCGCGCGGAGTGGCGCACCAACCCGGCGGCGGCCGCTCCCCATCTCGAACCGCTGCGCGAGGCGGCGCTCGCCGGCGAACTGAGCATGCGGGACGCCGCCACGGTCCTGCGCTACCTGCTGTGGCAGGGCGACACCGAACTGGCCGCCCAGGCCGTCGCCACCCTCATCCACGCGCAATCGGCCGCCGACGCCCAGATCGTCGCCGAGGTCGAGTTCGTGCGGCAGTGGTTCTACGGCGTGGCGCTCTCCGGTAAGGGCGCCCCCGTGACCGGCCTCGACCCGCGCCGCCGGCAAGCGCACGCCGGTGCCGGCGGGCTGGCCGCCCGAGTGGCGGCGCTCATCGGCGGCGAGGCCACCGACGACTCCGCCGCGGCCGTCGCCCAGGCCCTCCAGGGCCACCAACTGGACCACCTCAACCTGGAGTTGGTCGCCATGTCCCTGCTCGCGGTCGCCCACGCGGACCGGCCCGCGATCGCCGCCGAGGCCTGCGAGGCACTGCTGGAGCGGGCCGCGGAACGCCGGGCGACGACATGGCAGGCCCTGCTCGGCTCCATCCGGGCGGAGATCGCCCTGCTCCAGGGGGACGTGACCACCGCCTCGCAGGGGGCGCTCACCGCGCTCGGCACCCTGCGCGCCGAGAGCTGGGGCGTGCTCATCGGCCTCCCGCTGTCGACGGCGATCTCCGCGCACACCGCCATGGGCTCCTACGACGAGGCCGAGGAACTGCTCAAGCACGACGTGCCCGAACCGATGTTCCGCACCGTGTTCGGCATCCAGTACCTGCGCGCCCGCGGGCACCACTTCCTCGCCACCGACCGGCCCTTCGCGGCGCTGGGCGACTTCGAGACCTGCGGGCGGCTGCTCCGGGAGGGCAACCCCAGCCTGCAGAAGGGCATCCCCTGGCGGTCCGACCTGGCGCTGGCCAACCTGCGGATCGGAAAGGCCCGCACCGCCCGGGAGTGGGCCGAGGAACAGCTGAGGCTGCCCGGGGGGCACAGTTCCAGGGCCCGGGCGATGGCGCTGCGCCTGCTGGCCGCCACCTGCAAGCCGCACCGCCGGGCCTCGCTGCTGCGCGAGTCGATCGACTTGCTCAAGGCGTGCGGCGACCGGTACGCGCTGGCCCAGGCGTACGCCGACCTGTCCGCGGCGCACTACGAACTCGGCGAGTACGCCCGGGCGCGGCTGGTGGCGCGGCAGGCGGCGCGGGAGGCCGAGGCGTGCCGCATCGAGTCGCCGGTCGACGCGCACCTGCTGGAGGACCCGGTACGGGCCGACGGCACCGACTCCGACGCCGGCCCCGCCATCCTGAGCGACGCGGAGTGCCGGGTCGCCGGGCTGGCCGCGCTCGGGTACACCAACCGGGAGATCAGCGCCCGGCTGCACGTCACGATCAGCACGGTCGAGCAGCACCTCACCCGGGTCTACCGCAAGCTCAACGTGGCCAACCGTTCGGAGCTGCCGTCGAAGATGCTGGACCACCGCATACCGAAGCTGTCGGACCGCTGGGCCAGCACCCACTCGTCCGCGGGCTGAGCGGTCCCGGCGGCCCGCCGTCCGCCACCCGGTACCACCGGACGGAGCGCGGCCCCACCGGAGGTGTCCTCCGGTGGGGCCGCGCTCCGTCACGCGTGTGCCTCAGCTGAAGCTGCCCAGCTCGTCGTCCAGGATGCCGAACAGCTCGTCGGCCGTGGCCGTCTCGAGGCCCGTGTCCCCGGCGGGCCCGGTGCCGTTGTCCCGCCACTCGCCGGTGCCGTCCCAGCGCGCGCTCAGGGTGCGCAGCCGGGCCGCCACCCGGGCCCGCTGCTCCTCGTCCAGCGCGGCGGAGTCCAGTGCCGTGCCCAACAGCGCCTCCAGGCGCACCACTTCGGCCTCGACGTCGACCGGATCGCCGGAGGTGTCCCCGCCCAGTTCCTCGTAGAGGTGCCGGGCGAGGGCCTCGGAGGTCGGGTAGTCGAAGGTGAGCGTGGTGGACAGCCGCAGGCCGGTGTCGGCGCTGAGCCGGTTGCGCAGGTCCAGCGCGGCGAGCGAGTCCACGCCCAGGTCGCCCAGGGAGCGCTGGGGATCGACGGCGCTGCCGGAGCCGTGTCCGAGGACGTCGGCGACATGCCCGCACACCGTCTCCACCAGCAGCCCCAGCGCGTCGGCGGCGCTCAGCCGGGCCAGCCGCCGCGGCAGCGACTCGGCGGCTGCCGGCGCCTCGGTGGCCGCCGCCCGGGCGGTGCGGCGTACGGCCGCCGGGGCGAGGCCCCGCACCAGGGCGGGGGCGTCTGCGGTGACCTGGACGCGGACCGGCAGCAGCAGGGCGCGGTCGGCGCCGGGGGCGCCCGCCTCGGTCAGCGCGCGGTCGAACAGCTCCAGCGCGCGGTCGGCGGGCAGCGGCAGGATGCCGTCGCGGGCCAGCCGGCGCAGCTCGGTCTCACCGAGACCGGCCGCCATGCCCTCCCCGGTGTCCCACAGTCCCCAGGCCAGCGAGAGGGCCGGCAGCCCCTCGGCGCGGCGCCGGGCGGCGAGGGCGTCCAGGAAGGCGTTCCCGGCGGCGTAGTTGGCCTGCCCGGCCGCGCCCAGGGTGCCGGCGGCGGAGGAGAACAGGACGAACGCGGCGAGGCCGAGGTCGCGGGTCAGTTCGTGCAGGTGCCAGGCGGCGTCGGCCTTGGGCCGCATGACCGCCTCCAGCCGCTCGGGCGTGAGGTCGCTGAGCAGCCCGTCGTCGAGGACGCCGGCGGCGTGCACCACGGCGGTCAGCGGGTGCTCGGCCGGCACGGACGCCAGCAGAGTGGCGAGCGCGTCCCGGTCGGTGGCGTCGCAGGCGGCCACGGTCACCTTCGCGCCGAGGGCGGCCAGGTCGTCCAGCGCGCCGGGTTCGGGCAGCCGCCCGCCCCGGCCGGTCAGCAGCAGGTGGCGTACGCCGTGCCGGGTGACCAGGTGCCGGGCCAGCAGCCGGCCGAGGCTGCCGGTGCCTCCGGTCACGAGGACGGTGCCGTCCGGGTCGAGCGCGGGCGCCGGGCCGGGCTCCGCGTCCGTGGCCTTGGCCAGTTCCGGCACGTACACCGTGCCCGCCCGCAGGGCGAGTTCCGGTGCCCCGGTGGCGACGGCGGCCGGGAGGACGGCGGCCGAGGCGGGGTCGTCGTCGGTGTCGACGAGCACGAACCGGCCGGGGTGCTCGACCGCCGCCGCGCGCACCATGCCCCAGAGCACGGCCTGCGCCGGGTCGGGCACGGAGTCGGCGTGGACGGCCACGGCGGACCGGGTCACCACCACCAGCGGTGCGCCGTCCGGCGCGTCGACGAGGTCCCGCCGCAGCGCGGCGAGTGCCCGCACGGCGGTCCGCCGGGCCGGCGCGGACAGGTCGTCACCGGGTTCGCCGTCCGTGGCCACGGTGAGGGTGCGGGGCTCGGGTGCCGGGTCGGCGGCGGTGAGCGGGAGTTCGGTCCAGCGGACCCGGAACAGGTCGCCGGGGGCGGGTGCGGCCGCGTTCAGCTGTTCGGCGGTGACCTGGCGGACGCGCAGCGCGGTCACCTCGGCGACGGGGGCGCCCGTGCCGTCGTACAGGCGCAGGGTCATGTGGTCGGTGCCGTGCGGGGTGAGGCGCAGCCGGACGGCCGTGGCGCCGGTGGCGTACAGGGTGACGCCCTCCCAGGAGAAGGGCAGGGTCATCACGGTCGGGTCCTGGCCTTCGAGCAGGTCGATGGCGTGCAGGGTGGAGTCGAGCAGCGCGGGGTGCAGTGCGAAGCCGTCGGCCGCCCCGGCGTCGGGCAGGGCGAGTTCGGCCCAGACCTCCTCGCCGAGCCGCCAGGCGCCGCGCAGGCAGCGGAAGGACGGGCCGTAGTGGTAGCCCTGGCCGGCGAGGTGGTCGTAGGTGCCGGTGACGTCCACGGGTACGGCTCCGGCGGGCGGCCAGTCGGTGACCGGGGCCGGTTCGGGAGCGGTGTGCGGGGCGAGGACGCCGGTGGCGTGCCGGGTCCACTCGCCGTCCGCGCCCTCCGGACGGGCGTGCACGGTCAGCTGCCGGCGCCCCTCGGCGTCGGGGGCCGCGACGGCCACCTGGAGGTGGACGGCGCCCCGCTCGGGCAGGACCAGGGGCCGTTCCAGGGTGAGTTCGTCCACGCGCGGGCACTGTGTGCGGTCGCCGGCCTGGACGGCCAGTTCGACGAAGGCGCTGCCCGGGACGAGGACGACCCCGGCGACGGCGTGGTCCGCGAGCCACGGGTGGGTGGCGAGGGACAGCCGGCCGGTGAGGGCCACCCGGTCGTCGCCGGCGAGTTCGAGGGCGGCGCCCAGCATCGGGTGCCCGGCCGGTGCCTGGCCCAGCCCGCCGGCGTCGGTGACCGCGCCGGGCTCGTCGTCCAGCCACAGCCGCCGCCGCTGGAAGGCGTAGGTCGGCAGATCGGTGCGGCGGGCGCCGGTGCCGGCGAAGACCCGCTGCCAGTCGACGGTCACACCGCGCACGTGGGCGGTGCCGAGCAGCGTCGCGAAGGTCCGCTCCTCGTCGCGGTCGCGGCGCAGCGCGGGCACGAACGCCGACCGTTCGGCGTCGGCCGCGGCCTGCGCGCCCATGGCCGACAGGACGGCGTCGGGGCCGACTTCGAGGAAGGTGCGCACGCCGTCGGCCTCCAGCGTCCGGACGCCGTCACCGAAGCGGACCGCCTCGCGGACGTGCCGGACCCAGTACTCGGGCGCGCACAGCTCGTCCTCGCTCGCGCGTGCGCCGGTCACGTTGGAGACGACGGGGATCGCGGGGGGCGTGTAGCGCAGCTCGCGGGCCGTCTTCTCGAACTCCGCCAGCATCGGGTCCATCAGCGGGGAGTGGAAGGCGTGGCTGACCCGCAGCCGCTTGGTGCGGCGGCCGGAGAACGCCTCGGCGACGGCGGCGACGGCGGCCTCGGTGCCGGAGACGACGACGGCGCGGGGGCCGTTGACGGCGGCGACGGACACCTCGGGGCCGAGGTGTTCCCGCACCTCCTCCTCGGTGGCGTCGACGGCGAGCATCGCGCCGCCGGCGGGGAGCGCCTGCATCAGCCGGCCGCGCGCGGCGACCAGCCGGGCGGCGTCCGCCAGGTCCCAGACACCGGCGACGTGGGCGGCCGTCAGTTCGCCGATGGAGTGCCCGGCGAGCCAGTCGGGGCGTACGCCGCAGGACTCCAGCAGCCGGTACAGGGCGGTCTCGACGGCGAACAGCGCGCTCTGCGTGTAGAGGGTGTGGTCGAGCAGGCCGGCCTCCTCGGTGCCGGGCTCGGCCCACATGACGTCCCGCAGCGGGCGTTCGAGGTGGGCGTCGAGCGCCTGGCAGACCTCGTCGAGGGCCTGCCGGAAGGCCGGGTGGGCGGCGTGGAGGGCGCGGCCCATGCCGGGACGCTGGGCGCCCTGGCCGGTGAAGAGGACGGCGGTCTTGCCGTCGGCGGGCCGGCCGCGGACCACGGTGTCGGAGGCGGTGCCGTCGGCCAGCGCGGCGAGTCCGGCGAGGAGTTCGTCCCGGTCGCGGGCGACGACGGCGGCCCGGTGGGTGAGGGCGGCGCGGCCGGTGGCCAGGGAGCGGGCGAGGTCGGGCAGGGGCCGGTCGGCGACCGCGCGCAGCCGTGCGGCCTGCGCGGCCAGTGCCTCGGGCGTGGCGCCGGAGATCACGAGGGGCAGCAGCGGGGCCGGTGCCGCGTCCGTGTGCGGTGCGGGCTCCTCCGCCGGGGCCTCCTCGATGATGGCGTGGACGTTGGTGCCGCTGATGCCGAAGGAGGACACAGCGGCCCGGCGCGGCCGGCCGGTGCGGGGCCAGGGCTGTTCCTCCGTCAGCAGCCGCACCTGTCCGGCGTCCCAGTCGACCTTGGCCGACGGCCGGTCCACGTGCAGGGTCTTGGGCAGCACCCCGTTGCGCATCGCCAGGACCATCTTGATGACACCGGCGACACCGGCGGCGGCCTGCGTGTGCCCGATGTTGGACTTCACCGACCCCAGCCACAGCGGGGTGCCGGCGGAGCGTTCCTGGCCGTAGGTGGCCAGCAGCGCCTGCGCCTCGATGGGATCACCCAGCGTGGTACCCGTGCCGTGCGCCTCCACCACGTCCACGTCCGCCGCCGACAACCGGGCCGACGCCAGCGCCTGCCGGATCACCCGCTGCTGCGACGGACCGTTCGGCGCGGTCAGACCGTTGGACGCCCCGTCCTGGTTCACGGCGGAACCCCGGACGACGGCCAGCACCGGATGCCCGTTGCGCCGCGCGTCCGACAGCCGTTCCAGGACGAGCATGCCCGCGCCCTCGGACAGGGCCGTGCCGTCGGCGGCGTCGGCGAAGGACTTGGCGTGGCCGTCGGCGGCCAGGTTGCGCTGCCTGCTGAAGTCCACGAACGTGTCGACGGTCGACATCACGGAGACACCGCCGGCCAGGGCCAGGGTGCACTCGCCCTGCCGCAGCGCCTGCGCGGCCAGGTGCAGTGCCACCAGGGACGACGAGCAGGCCGTGTCGACGGTGAGCGTCGGGCCCTCCAGACCGAGGGCGTAGGCGACCCGGCCGGAGGCCACGCTGCCGAGGCTGCCGTTGCCGAGGTAGTCCCGGACGGACTCCGGGACGTGCCGCAGCCGGCTGCCGTAGTCGTGGTACATGACGCCCGCGAAGACACCGGTGCGCGAGCCGCGCACGGAGTGCGGGTCGATGCCGGCCCGCTCCAGCGCCTCCCAGGACGTCTCCAGCAGCAGCCGCTGCTGCGGGTCCATGGCGAGGGCCTCGCGCGGGCCGATGCCGAAGAAGTCGGGGTCGAAGTCGGCGGCGTCGTACAGGAATCCGCCCGAGCGGGTGGAGGAGTGGCCGGCCTTGCCCGGCTCCGGGTCGTACAGGCCGTCCAGGTCCCAGCCGCGGTCGGCGGGGAAGGCGCCGATGCCGTCACCGCCGTCGGCGAGCAGCCGCCACAGGTCCTCGGGGGTGCCGACGCCGCCGGGGTAGCGGCAGGCCATGGCGACGATGGCGACCGGCTCGTCGGCTTCCCGCGCGGTGGCCTCGACGGCGGCCTCGGCCTGGTCCCCGAGGAGTTCGCCGCGCAGGAAGCCCACGAGGGCGCCCGCGTCGGGGTAGTCGAAGACGAGGGTGGCGGGCAGGCGCAGGCCGGCCGCGTTGCCGAGGCGGTTGCGCAGCTCCACGGCGGTCAGCGAGTCGAAGCCCAGCTCGCGGAAGGAGCGGCGCGGGTCGAGTGTCATGTCGCCGCCGTGGCCGAGGACGGCGGCGACGTGGGTGCGGACCAGTTCGGTGAGGGCCGCGTCGCGTTCGGCGGGGCCGAGGGCGGCCAGCCGGTCGGCGAGCGACCCGGTCTCCGCGCGGGAGGCCGCGGTACGGCGGGCGCGCACGGGCACCAGGCCGCGCAGCACGGCCGGGACGTCGCCGGCACGGCGCAGGACGGCCAGGTCCAGGCCGACCGGGAGCAGCAGCGGCTCGGCGGCGCCCAGGGCGGCGTCGAGCAGCCGCAGGCCCTCCTCGGTGGCAAGGGGCCGGACGCCCGCGCGGGCCATGCGGGCCACGTCGGCGTCGGTGAGGTGGGCGGTCAGTCCGGTGCGCTGCTCCCAGAAGCCCCAGGCCAGCGAGTGCGCGGGCAGGCCCTGGTGCCTGCGGTGGGCGGCGAGCGCGTCGAGGAAGGCGTTGGCGGCGGCGTAGCCGGACTGTCCGGCGCCGTCGACCGTGCCGGCGGCGGAGGAGAACAGCACGAACGCGGCGAGGCCGAGGTCGCGGGTCAGCTCGTGCAGGTGCCAGGCGGCGTCGGCCTTGGGGCGCAGTACGGCGTCCAGGCGTTCGGGCGTCTGGTCGGTCACCAGTCCGTCGTCGAGGACACCGGCGAGGTGGACGACGGCGGTCAGCGGGTGCCCGGCCGGTACGCCGGCGAGGAGCCGGGCCAGTTGGCCGCGGTCGGCGGCGTCGCAGCGGGCCACGACGACGTCCGCGTCCAGGTCGGCGAAGTCGTCGGCGGCGGTGCCGCTGCGCCCGGCCAGCACCAGGCGGCGCACACCGTGCGCGGCGACCAGGTGCCGGGCGACCAAGGCGCCGAGCACGCCGGTGCCGCCGGTGATCAGCACGGTGCCGTCCGGGTCGAGGGCGGGCGCCTGTCCCGCCGGCGTGGCACGGGCGAGCCGGGGCACGTGCACGGTGCCGTCGCGCAGGGCGAGCTGGGGCTCACCGGTGGCCGCCGCGACGGCCACGGCGGCGTCGGCGTCGGCGCCGTCCACGAGCACGAACCGCTCCGGGTGCTCGCCCTGCGCGGCCCGGACCAGGCCCCACACGGCGGCCCCCGCCAGGTCGGTGACGTCCTCCTCCCCCACCGCGACGGCGCCCCGCGTGAGCACCAGCAGCCGTGCGGAGGCGGTGCGTTCGTCGGCCAGCCAGTCCTGTACGGCGGCCAGCACCCGCTCGGTCGCCCGGCGCGCGCCGGCGACCGGGTCGGGGTCGCCGGCCGGCAGCACCACCCAGGCAGGCACGGTGTCCAGCGCGGCCGGGCCGTGCTCGTCCAGGACGGCGAAGCCGGGCGCGGACGCCTCGGGCACGGGCAGGGCCGGCCAGTCCAGGCGGTACAGGTCGTCCGGGCGGGCGGCCTGGGTGAGGGCGGCCGGGTCGACGGGCCGGGAGACGAGGGCCTCCACCTCGGCGACCGGGGCGCCCGTGGGGTCGGCGAGCTGGATGGAGAGCGTCTCACCGCCGTGCAGCCGGACCCGCAGGGCGGTGGCCCCGGCCGCGTACAGCGAGACCCCGGTCCAGGCGAAGGGCAGCCGGGCGGTGACCTGGCCGTCGGCGGGGGAACCGTCCGCGGCGAGGCCGTCGGCGTGCAGGGCGGCGTCGAACAGGGCCGGGTGCAGGGCGAAACCCTCGCGCTCGACCGGCAGTTCGACCTCGGCGAAGGTCTCGTCGCCGCGCCGCCAGACCGCGCGCAGCCCCTGGAAGGCGGGCCCGTAGTCGTAGCCGAGGCCGGTGAGGCGGTCGTAGGCGTCCTCGACCGGTACGGGGCGCGCGCCCCGGGGCGGCCAGGCCGTCAGGTCGAAGGACGGCGGGGCGGCCCGAGGGGCGAGCAGGCCGGTGGCGTGCAGGGTCCAGGCCGTGTCGTCGGCGCCCTCGGGGCGGGAGTGGACGGTCAGCGCGCGGTGTCCGCCCTCGTCGGCGGCGGCCACGTGCAGCTGGAGCTGGACCGCGCCCCGCTCGGGCAGCGGCAGCGGTGCCTGGAGGGTCAGTTCGGCGAGGTGTCCGCAGCCGAGGTCGTGGCCCGCGCCGAGCGCCAGCTCGACCAGGGCGGTGCCGGGCAGCAGGGTGGTGCCGGACACGGCGTGGTCGGCCAGCCAGGGGGCCGTGGCGGTGGAGAGACGGCCGGTGAACAGGGTGCCGCCCTCGGCGACCGGGACGGCGGCGCCCAGCAGCGGGTGGCCGGTGGTGTCGAGGCCGGCGGCGGTGACGTCACCGGTGGCGGCGGACCGGCCGAGCCAGTACCGCTCGCGCTGGAAGGCGTAGGTGGGCAGGTCGGCGGGGCGGACCGGCATGCCGTCGAACACGGCGGACCAGTCGACCGGGACGCCCGCGACGAAGGCCTCGCCCAGCGCGGTCAGCACGCGTTCCGGGCCGCCGTCGTCGCGGCGCAGCGAGCCGAGGCCGGTGACGTCGGCGCCGGCGGCGTCGGCGGTCTCCTCGATGCTGTGCAGCAGCACGGGGTGCGGGCTGCACTCCACGAACACCCCGTACCCGGCGTCGAGCAGGGTGCGGGTGGTGGGCTCGAACAGCACGCTCTGGCGCAGGTTGGTGTACCAGTAGCCGGCGTCGAGGCGGGTGGTGTCGAGCCGGGCGCCGGTGACGGTGGAGTAGAACGGCACCTCGGCGGGCCGGGCCTGGATGCCCGCCAGGTCGGCGAGGAGCCGCTCCCTGATCGACTCGACGTGCGCGGAGTGCGAGGCGTAGTCCACGGGGAGCCGCTTGGCGCGGTCGCCGCCGGCCACGATCGTCTCCCGGAGTTCGTCGAGGGCGTCGGCGTCCCCGGACAGCACCACGGAGGAGGCGCCGTTGACGGCGGCCACCGAGACCCGGCCGTCGTAGCGGGCGATGAGGTCGCGCACCCGGGCCTCGGGCAGCGCCACCGACATCATGCCGCCGCGGCCGGAGAGTTCGCGGGCGATGGCCTGGCTGCGCAGGGCGACGACGCGGGCGCCGTCGGCGAGGGAGAGCGCGCCGGCCACGCAGGCTGCGGCGATCTCGCCCTGGGAGTGGCCGATGACGGCGGCGGGCCGGACGCCGTGGGCGCGCCACACCTCGGCGAGCGACACCATGATCGCCCACAGCACGGGCTGGACGACGTCCACCCGCTGCAGCGGCTGCCGCGCCCGCACGGTCTCGATGAGGTCCCAGTCGGTGACGGGTGCGAGGGCGGCGGCGCAGTCGGTCATGCGCGCGGCGAACTCGGGCGAGGTGTCGAGCAGGTCGGCGGCCATCCCGGCCCACTGGGAGCCCTGTCCGGGGAAGACGAAGGCGATCCGGGACTCGGCCGCGGGCCTGCCGCGTACCACGTTGGGCGCGGTGCCGCCTTCGGCGAGGGCGGTCAGGCCCGCGGTGAGGGCGGGCAGGCCGGCGCCGGTGACGACGGCCCGTTCGGTGAGCGCGGCGCGTCCGGTGGCGAGGGTGTGGGCGACGTCGGGGACGGGGTCGGTGCCGGTGGTGAGGTGGTCCAGGAGGCTGCGGGCCTGGGCGGCGAGGCCCTGTTCGCCGTGGCCGGACAGCACCAGCGGCAGCGGTCCGGTCCAGGAGGGGTCCTCCGCGCGGGCCTCGGGCTCCGGGGCGGCCTCGATGATGACGTGGGCGTTGGTGCCGCTGATGCCGAAGGAGGAGACGGCGGCGCGGCGGGGCTCGCCGTCGGCGGGCCAGTCGCGGGCGTCCCTCAGCAGTTCGACGGCGCCCTCCGCCCAGTCGACCTGGGAGGTCGGCTGTTCGGCGTGCAGGGTCCTGGGCAGCCGGCCGTGCCGCATGGCCATCACCATCTTGATGACGCCGGCGACACCGGCGGCGGCCTGGGTGTGCCCGATGTTGGACTTGACCGAGCCCAGCCACAGCGGTTCGGCGCGGCCCTGGCCGTAGGTGGCGAGCAGGGCCTGGGCCTCGATCGGGTCGCCGAGCGGGGTGCCGGTGCCGTGCGCCTCGACGGCGTGCACCTGGCGGGGTTCCAGGCGGGCGTCGGCGAGGGCGGCGCGGATGACCCGCTGCTGGGAGGGGCCGTTGGGGGCGGTCAGGCCGTTGGAGGCGCCGTCCTGGTTGACGGCGGAGCCGCGCACCACGGCCAGGACGCGGTGGCCGTGGCGCCGGGCGTCGCCGAGCCGTTCCAGCAGGAGCAGGCCGGCGCCCTCGCCCCAGCCGGTGCCGTCCGCGCCCTCCGCGAAGGACTTGCAGCGGCCGTCCAGCGCGAGCCCGCGCTGGCGGGAGAAGTCGATGAAGGTGTCCGGGGTGGACATGACCGTGACGCCGCCCGCGAGGGCGAGGTCGCACTCGCCGGTGCGCAGTGCCTGCACCGCGAGGTGCAGGGCGACGAGCGAGGAGGAGCAGGCGGTGTCGACGGTGACGGCGGGGCCTTCCAGGCCGAGGGTGTAGGAGACGCGGCCGGAGGCGACACTGCCCAGGTTGCCGTTGCCGAGGTAGCCCTCGACGCCCTCCGGTACCTCGGTGAGCCAGCTGCCGTAGTCGTGGTACATGACGCCGGCGTAGATGCCGGTGCGGCTGCCCTTGAGGGTGTGCGGGTCGATGCCGGCGCGTTCGAAGGCCTCCCAGGACGTCTCCAGCAGCAGCCGCTGCTGCGGGTCCATGGCGATGGCCTCGCGGGGGCTGATGCCGAAGAAGCCGGGGTCGAACCGCGGCGCGTCGTACAGGAACCCGCCCTCGCGCACATGCGTCTTGCCGGGGGCGTCGGGGTCGGGGTCGTAGATGCCCTCGACGTCCCAGCCGCGGTCCGCGGGGAAGTCGCCGACGGCGTCCGTGCCGGTGTCGACCAGTTCCCACAGCTGTTCGGGGGTGGTGACGCCGCCGGGGTAGCGGCAGCTCATGGCGACGATCGCGACGGGCTCCTGCGCCGTCTCGGTGAGCTGGGCGTTCTGCTGGCGCAGCCGCTCGTTCTCGAGCAATGACTCGCGCAGCGCCTCGACGATCTGCTCGACGGATGTGTCCACGGTCGGTGTCGCTCCCTGCTGGTTCGGCGGCGCTGGTGACGCGGTGGAGGTGCGCCGGTACGGGTGGCCCGGTGCCGGACGCGGCGCGTCGTCCGGCACCGGGGCGGTGTCACTGGGTGGCGCTGCGGTCGAGCGCGGCGCGCACCAGGTCGGCGACGGCCATGGACTTGATGTCCAGGGCGCGGTCGGCGGGGGCGGGGTCCGGGGCCGGGGCCCGCTCGGACAGCTTCAGCAGGCTGTCGAGCAGGCCGGCTTCCCGGATGCGGGCGACGGGGATGCGGGAGATCAGGGCGCGCAGTTCGTCGTCGCCGTGCGCGGGGGCGGGGGGCTCGGCGTCCGGCGCGGTGTCCGGGAGGAGCCGTTCCAGGAGGTGGCCGGCGAGGGCCGCCGGGGTGGCGTAGTCGAAGATCAGCGTGGAGGGCAGGCGCAGTCCGCAGACCGCGTTCAGCCGGTTGCGCAGTTCGACGGCGGCGAGCGAGTCGAAGCCGAGTTCGGTGAAGGCGCGGCGCGGTTCGACGGCGGACGGTCCGGCGTGGCCGAGGACGGCGGCGACCTCGGTGCGGACCGCCTCCAGGACGGTGTGCTCGTGGTCGGCGGCGGGGAGTCCGGCCAGCCGCTCGCCCAGGGTGCGGGCCGGGTCGTCGCCGTCCGTGCGGGCGGTGACGCCGGCCAGGGTCCGCAGCACGGCCGGGACGTCGTCGCCGCGCCGGCGCAGGGCCGCGGTGTCCAGCCGTACCGGTACCAGGGCGGGGCTGCCGGTGGCCACGGCGGCGTCGAACAGCTCCAGTCCCTCGTCCGGGCCGAGCGCGCCGATGCCGGAGCGTTCGATGCGCTGGACGCCGGCCTGGTCGAGGGTGGCGCCCATGCCGCCGCCGGACCACAGTCCCCAGGCGAGGGAGGTGGCGGGCAGGCCGAGTGCGGCGCGGTGGGCGGCCAGCGCGTCGAGGAAGGCGTTGGCGGCGGCGTAGTTGCCCTGGCCGGAGGCGTCGAGGGTGCCGGCGGCCGAGGAGAACAGCACGAAGCGGGACAGTTCCCGGTCCCGGGTGAGGTCGTGCAGGTGCCAGGCGGCGTCCGCCTTGGGCCGCAGCACGGTGTCCAGCCGCTTCGGGGTCAGGGAGGCCACCAGGCCGTCGTCCAGGACGCCGGCGGTGTGGACGACGCTGTCCACGGGGTGCGCGGTGAGCAGGGCGGCGAGGGCCGCGCGGTCGGACACGTCGCAGGCGACGATCTCCGCCTCGGCACCCAGTTCCGCCAGGTCCGCGCGCAGGCCGGCGGCGCCGGGCGCGCCGGGCCCGCGGCGGCTGGTGAGCACCAGGCGGGTGACGCCGTGCCGGGCGGCCAGGTGCCGGGCGACGAGCGCGCCGAGTCCGCCGGTGCCGCCGGTGACGAGGACGGTGCCCCACGGGCGGTCCGGTGCCGGGGAGTCGTCGGCGCGCACCAGGCGCGGGGCGTGTGCGCGGCCGTCGCGCCAGCGGACCTCCGGTTCCCCGGAGTCGAGGAGGGCGGCGAGCGCGGCCCGGTCCGGTACGGGGGCGTCGGGGCCGGTCGTTGCGACGAGCAGGATGCGGCCGGGGTCCTCGGCCTGCGCGGCCCGCACCAGACCGTGCACGGCGGCGTCGGCGAGGCCGCCACCGGTGAGGACCACCAGCACGGACCCGGTGTACCGGTCGTCGGCCGTCCAGGCCCGCAGGGTGGTGAGGGTGCGGTCGAGCACGGCCCGCACGGCGCCCGGCAGCCGTTCGCCGTCGGCGGGCGGTGCGCCGACCGGAAGGATCACCACGTCGGGCACGGGGGTACCGAGTGCTTCCAGGCCGGCGTGCACGGGGACGCCGAGGCCGAGGTCGTCGTCGCCGAGGACCGCCCAGGTGCGGCGGCCGGGGCGTCCGGCGGTCTCGGGCAGCGGTTCGTCGGTGACGGCGTAGAGGTGGCGCTGCCGCTGGGTGAGCCGGTCGGCGGTGACCGGCCGGGTGACGTAGGACTCGACGGTGGCGAGGGGCCGGCCCTCGCCGTCCGCGAGGTCGATGCGGGTGCCGTCGGGGCCGGGGGTGACACGGACGCGGGCGGTGAGCCCGCCCTGGCCGTGCGCGGCGACGCCGGTCCAGGCGAAGGGCAGGGCGATGCCGTCGGACGTCTCGCCCGGTTCGCCGTCGGCGAGGGAGGTGACGTGCAGGGCGGAGTCCAGCAGGGCCGGGTGCAGGGTGTGCCGGGCGGCGTCCTGCCGTGCGGAGTCGGGGAGTTCGAGTTCGGCGAGGAGTGAGTCGCCGTGCCGCCAGGCGGCCTTGACCCCGCGGAAGACGGGCCCGTAGTCGTACCCCTCGGCGTGCAGGCGCGGGTAGAGGCCGGTGACGTCGAGCGGGGTGGCGCCGGGCGGCGGCCAGGCACCGGGCGGGGGCGGGGGCGCGGTGGCGGAGCCGGTGAGGGTGCCGGTGGCGTGCCGGGTCCAGCCCTCGTCCGCCGGGGCGTTCTCGGGGCGTGAGTGGATCTCGACGGTGCCGTCGGGTCCGGTGGCGACCTGGAGGTGGACGGCGGTGTCCGCGGCCAGCACCAGCGGGGCCTGGAGGGTCAGCTCCTCCACGACGGGGCGTCCGGTGAGGCGGCCGGCGTGCAGGGCGAGGTCGACCAGCGCGGCGCCGGGCACCAGGACCGTGCCCAGCACGGCGTGTTCGGCGAGGACGGGGTGGGTGGCGGCGGAGATCCGGCCGGTGAGCAGGACCCCGGCGTCCCCGGGCAGGTCCAGGCGGGCGCTGACCAGCGGGTGGCCGGCGGCGGCGAGCCCGTGTCCGGCGGCGTCGCCGGCCGCGACGGCGGGCGTGGGCAGCCAGTACCGGCGGTGCTCGAAGGCGTAGGTGGGCAGGTCGACCCGGCGGCCCTCGTACGACGCGTAGAGCGCCGCCCAGTCGACGTCGAAGCCGCGGGTGTGCACGGTGGCCAGGGCGGTCAGCAGGCCGGGCAGCGGGTCGGTGTCCTTGCGGCCGGCCGGGACGAACGCGGTCTCCGCGGCGTCCGGCAGGCAGTCGGGGCCGAGGGCGGTGAGCACGGGTGCGGCGCCGAGTTCGAGGAAGGTGCCGGCGCCCTTCGCGGCCAGCGTGGTGACGGCGTCGGCGAAGCGCACGGTCTGCCGCACGTGCCGTACCCAGTAGCCGGCGGAGCCGAGTTCGGTGGCGGTGGCCGGGGCGCCGGTGAGGGTGGAGACGATCGGCACGGTCGGTTCGCCGGCCTCGATGCCGGTCATGACCTCCCGGAACGCGGCCAGCATGGGCTCCATGCGGGGCGAGTGGAAGGCGTGCGAGACGCGCAGCCGGCGGGCCGTCGGGAAGTGCGCGGCGACCTCGGCGACGGCGTCCTCGTCGCCGGAGACGACCACGGCGCGGGGGCCGTTGACGGCGGCGATCCCGCACCGTCCGTCCAGCAGCGCGGCCACCTCCTCCTCGGTGGCCTGTACGGCGGTCATCGCGCCGCCCTCGGGCAGCGCCTGCATGAGCCGGCCGCGGGCGGCGACCGCGGTGACGGCGTCCGGCAGCGACCACACGCCCGCGACGTGCGCGGCGGCGAACTCGCCGACGGAGTGGCCGGCCAGCCAGTCGGGGCGCAGCCCGAAGGACTCCAGCAGCCGGTAGAGCGCGACCTGGGTGGTGAACAGCGCGGCCTGGGTGTAGGCGGTCTGCTCCAGGGTCTTCGGGTCGTCGCCGAACACGACCTCGGCCAGGGGCCGTTCGAGGTGCTTGTCGAAGAGGGCGGCGGCGCGGTCGAAGTGCTCGGCGTAGACGGGGAAGGCGTCGTACCAGTCGCGGCCCATGCCGGGGCGCTGGGCGCCCTGGCCGGAGAACAGGTAGGCCAGGGTGCCGTCGGTGGCGGAGCCGGTGACGAGCAGCCCGGGAGCCTCGGTGCCGTGGGCCAGGGCGTCCAGCGCGGCGGCGGCCTCGTCGTCGCCGCCGGCGAGGAGCACGGCGCGGTGCGGGTGGGTGCCGCGGGTGGTGGCCAGGGCCAGGCCGAGGTCGGCCGCGGTGGCGCCGGTCAGCTCGCGCAGGCGCCGGGCCTGGCCGCGCAGGGCCTCGGGCGAGCGGGCGGAGACGGGCAGGGCGAGCAGCGGCGGGGCGGTGGCGGGGTCCGGCTCGGCGGGCTCGGGCTCGGGGAACTCCTCCAGGATCACGTGGGCGTTGGTGCCGCTGATCCCGAAGGAGGACACACCGGCGCGGCGCGGCCGGCCGGGGGCGGGCCACGGGCGCCGCTCGGTGAGCAGCCGCACCGCGCCGGCGTCCCAGTCGACCTGGGGGGACGGCGCGTCGACGTGCAGGGTCCGCGGCAGGACCCCGTTGCGCATCGCCATGACCATCTTGATGACACCGGCGACGCCGGCGGCGGCCTGGGTGTGCCCCATGTTGGACTTGACCGAGCCGAGCCACAGCGGTTCGGCGCGGTCCTGGCCGTAGGTGGCCAGCAGCGCCTGGGCCTCGATCGGGTCGCCGAGGGTGGTGCCGGTGCCGTGCGCCTCGACGGCGTCGACGTCGGCGGGGCCGAGCCCGGCGGCGGCCAGCGCGGCGCGGATGACGCGCTGCTGGGAGGGGCCGTTGGGCGCGGTCAGGCCGTTGGAGGCGCCGTCGGAGTTGACGGCGGAGCCGCGGACCACCGCGAGCACGCGGTGGCCGTTGCGGCGCGCGTCGGAGAGGCGTTCCACGACGAGGACGCCGGCGCCCTCGCCCCAGCCGGTGCCGTCGGCCGCGGCGGCGAAGGACTTGCAGCGGCCGTCGGCGGCCAGCCCGCGCTGCCGGGCGAAGTCGATGAAGGTGTCCGGGGTCGACATGACGGTCACGCCGCCGACCAGGGCGAGGTCGCACTCGCCCTGCCGCAGCGCCTGCGCCGCCAGGTGCAGGGTGACCAGGGAGGAGGAGCAGGCGGTGTCGACGGTGACGGCCGGTCCTTCCAGGCCGAGGGCGTAGGCGACCCGGCCGGAGACGACGCTGCCGAGGCTGCCGTTGCCGAGGTAGGCGGCGAGGTCCTCGGGCACCTCGGCGAGCCAGGTGCCGTAGTCGTGGTACATGACGCCCGCGAACACGCCGGTGCGCGAGCCGCGCAGCCGCTGCGGGTCGATGGCGGAGCGCTCCAGCGCCTCCCAGGACACCTCCAGCAGCAGCCGCTGCTGCGGGTCCATGGCGGTGGCCTCGCGGGGGCTGATGCCGAAGAAGCCGGGGTCGAACTCGGCCGCGTCGTACAGGAAGGCGCCCTCGCGGGTGTAGGTGCGGCCGGGGGTGCCCGGCTCGGGGTCGTACAGCGCCTCGGTGTCCCAGCCGCGGTCGGCGGGGAAACCGCCGACCGCGTCGACGCCGTCGGCGACGAGCCGCCACAGGTCCTCCGGGGAGCGGACCCCGCCGGGGTAGCGGCAGCTCATGCCGACGATGGCGATCGGGTCGTCGTCCGGTGCGGTGCGGGCGGCGACGGCCTTGGTGTCCTGCGGGCCGGTGCCGAAGAGGGTGTCGCGGACGTGCTCGGCGAGGGCGCGGGAGGTGGGGTGGTCGAAGACGAGGGTGGCGGGCAGCCGCAGCCCGGTGGCGGTGCCCAGCCGGTTGCGCAGCTCCACGGCCGCCAGGGAATCGAAGCCGAGGTCGGTGAAGGCCCGGCCGGGGTCGATGGCGGACGGCCCGTCGTGCCGGAGGACGGCCGCGACCTCGGTGCGCACCAGGTCGAGCAGGGCGCGGTCGCGGTCGGCGGCGGGCAGCGCCGCGAGCTGTCCGTCCGTGGCGGTGGCGGGAGCGGCGCCGGCGGCGGCGCGGCGGGTGACCGGGCGGACCAGGCCGGTCAGCAGCGGCGGTACGCCGTCGGAGCGGCGGCGTACGGCGGCGGCGTCGATCTCGACGGGGACGAGGTGGGGCGCGCGGGAGCGGACGGCGGCGTCGAACAGCTCCAGGGAGCGGGCGGCGGACAGGCCGGGGACGCCGTAGGCCGCGATGCGCTCGCGGGCGGCCTCGTCCAGTGCCGCGCCCATGCCGCTGTCGGTGTCCCACAGGCCCCAGGCGAGCGCGGTGGCGGGCAGGCCGAGGGCGGCGCGGTGCGCGGCGAGGGCGTCGAGGTAGGCGTTGGCGGCGGCGTAGTTGCCCTGGCCGGGGCCGTCGAGGACGGCGGCGAGGGAGGAGAACAGCACGAAGTGGGCGAGGTCGCGGTCCCGGGTCAGTTCGTGCAGGTGCCAGGCGCCCAGCGCCTTGGCGTGGAAGACCTCGTCCACCATCGCGTCGGTGAGGGTGTCCACGACGCCGTCGCGCACGGTGCCCGCCGCGTGCACGACGGAGTCGACGGGGTGCTCGGCGAGCAGCCGGCGCAGCGCCTCGCGGTCGCCCACGTCGCAGGCGGCGACGGTCACCTCGGCGCCGAGCGCGGTGAGTTCGGCGTGCAGGGCGGGGGCCGTGCCGCGGCGGCCGGCGAGCACCAGGCGGCGCACGCCGTGGGCGCGGACCAGGTGCAGGGCGAGCAGCGCGCCGAGGCCGCCGGTGCCGCCGGTGACGAGGACGGTGCCCCAGTCGGGGGCGGCGTGGTCTCCGGCGGGCTGGGCGGTCAGCCGGGGCACGCTGAACGCGCCGTCGGCGAGGGACAGTTCGGGTTCGCCGGTGGCGAGGACCTGGCGCAGGTCGGCGTCGCCGGGGAGCTGCTCGTGCTCGACGAGGACGTAGCGGCCGGGGTTCTCCGCCTGGGCGGACCGGACCAGGCCGCGGACGGCGGCGTGGGCGGGGCTGCCGGGCGGGGTGACGACGACGAGCCGGGTGCCGGCCAGGCGCTCGTCCTCCTGCCAGGTGCGCAGCAGCCGCAGGACGTGGTGGACGTGGGCGCGCGCCGTGGTGGCGTCGGCGTCCGCCGGGCCGGGCACGCGGTGGACGACGGCGTCCGGGGCGGGGCCGTCGAGCAGGGCGTCCGCGGAGTCCGTGAGGACGGCGGTGCGCAGGGGTGGTGCGGTGGTCGCCGGGCGGGGGTACGGCGACCACCGCACCGCGTACAGGACGTCGCCCGCCGGTACGGGACGGGAGGTCAGGGCCTCGATGTCGGCGACCGGGGCGCCGGTGGCGTCGGCGAGGCGCAGGGCGATGGTGTCGCCGCCGGCGCGGGTGATCCTGACGCGGAGGGCCCGGGCGCCGGTGGCGTGCAGGGTGACGCCGCTCCAGGCGAACGGCACCAGGACCTCGGGGCGCGGCGGGGCATCGAGGTCGGCGGCGTGCAGGGCCGCGTCCAGCAGGGCCGGGTGCAGGCCGAACTGCGCGGCGTCGGTGGCGGCTTCCTCGGGCAGGGCGACCTCGGCGTAGACGTCGTCGCCGTGCCGCCAGGCGGCGCGCAGGCCCTGGAAGGCGGGGCCGTACCCGTAGCCCTGGTCGGCGAGGTCCGCGTAGACGCGGGCGGTGTCGAGCGGCCGGGCGCCTGGCGGGGGCCACTCGGTCAGGCCGGCCGTGGCGGCGGGGGCGGCGGGGGTGAGGACGCCGGCGGCGTGCTGGGTCCAGGGGGCGGCCTCGTCGGCGCGGGTGTGGACCGTGACGGGGCGGCGGCCGGCCTCGTCGGGTTCGCCGACGGCGACCTGGACGGCGACGTCCTCGTCGGCGCGCAGCACGAGCGGGGCGCCGAGGGTCAGTTCCTCCAGGGTGTGCGCGCCGGCGTGTTCGCCGGCGCGCAGGGCGAGTTCGACGAAGGCGGTGCCCGGGAACAGCACCCGTCCGGCGATGACGTGGTCGGCGAGCCAGGGCTGGGTGCGGGTGGACAGCCGCCCGGTCAGTACGACGCCCTCGGCGCCGACGGCCACCACGGCGGCCAGCAGCGGGTGGCCGGCGGGGAGCTGGCCGAGGCCCGCGGCGTCGGTGGCGGCGCGCTGCTCCAGCCAGAAGCGGCGCCGCTGGAACGGGTAGGGCGGCAGGTCGGTCCGGCGCCCGCCGAGGCCGGTGAAGTGCCGCCGCCAGTCGACGGGGACGCCGCGGGCGTGGGCGGCGGCGAGCGCGCCGACGGCTTCGCGGGCCTCGGGCCGCTCGCGCCGCAGCACCGGCAGGAAGGCGGCGCCGGGTACGTCGGTGCAGTCGGGGCCCATCGCGGTCAGCACGGCGTCGGGGCCGACCTCCAGGAAGGTGCGGACCCCGGCGTCGGCGAGGGTGCGGACGGCGTCGTGGAAGCGGACCCGGGCGCGTACGTGCTCCACCCAGTACTCGGGGTCACACAGCTCGGTGGTGACGGGCCCGCCGGTGACGGTGGAGACCACCGGCAGTCGCGGCTCGGCGAAGTCGAGGACGTTCACCACGCGCCGGAACGCGTCCAGCATCGGTTCCATCAGCGGCGAGTGGAAGGCGTGGCTGACCCGCAGCCGCTTGGTGTCGTGGCCGCGCGCGGCGAGTTCGGCGGCGATGCGCCCGACGTCGTCCGCGTCGCCGGAGACCACGACGGAGGCGGGACCGTTGACGGCGGCGATGCCGGTGCGCGGGGTGAGCAGCGGCGCGACCTCGTCCTCGGCGGCGCGTACGGCGACCATCGCGCCGCCCTCGGGCAGGCGCTGCATGAGCCGGCCACGGGCGGCGACCAGGATCGTCGCGTCCTGGAGGGTGAGCACGCCGGCCGCGTGCGCGGCGGCGATCTCGCCGACGGAGTGCCCGGCGAGCTGGTCCGGGACGAGGCCCCAGCTCTCCAGGAGCCGGTGGAGGGCGACCTCCACGGCGAACAGGGCGGGCTGCGCGTACTCGGTACGGTGCAGCAGCTCGGCCTCCGGGGTGCCGGGCGCGGCGAACAGGACGTCCGCCAGCGGCCGGTCGAGCTGGAGGTCGAAGTGGGCGCAGACCTCGTCCAGGGCGTCGGCGAACACCGGGTGGGCGGCGGCCAGTTCGCGGCCCATGCCGATCCGCTGGCTGCCCTGCCCGGTGAACAGGAAGGCCAGCTCGCCGTCGACGCGCCCGGTGAGCGGGGTGGCTCCCGAGGCCAGGTCCTCCAGTGCGGTGCGCAGTTCGTCGCGGTCGGCGGCGACGAGGACGGCCCGGTCGTCGAGGGCGGCCCGGGTGGTGGCCAGCGAGTGGGCGAGGTCGAGGGGGTCGGTCTCGTCCACGAGAGGCAGCAGCTCGGCGGCACGGGCCCGCAGGGCGGCCTCGCCGCGGGCGGACAGGGCGAAGGGCAGGGGGGTGCCGGCGGGCACGGACCCGGCGTTCCGCGCCCCGGGCCGCGGCCCCTGCGGCGGACCGGCGTCCGCGGGGTCCGGCTCCTCCAGGATGACGTGGGCGTTGGTTCCGCTGACGCCGAACGAGGACACGCCCGCTCTCCGGGCCCGGCCGGTCTGCGGCCAGGCGCGTTCCTCGGTGACGAGTTCGACGGCACCGGAGGCCCAGTTGACGTTCGGGGTGGGGGCGTCGACGTGCAGGGTCGCCGGTACCCGGCCGTGCCGCATGGCGAGGATCGTCTTGATCATGCCGGCGACGCCGGCGGCGGCCTGGGTGTGGCCGAGGTTGGACTTGACCGAGCCGAGCAGCAGCGGGGCGTCGGCGGGCCGGCCCCGGCCGTAGGTGGCCAGGAGCGCGGTCGCCTCGATGGGGTCGCCGAGCCGGGTGCCGGTGCCGTGCGCCTCGACCACGTCGACGTCGGCGGCGGTGAGGCCGGCGTCGGCGAGTGCCCGGCGGATGAGCCGCTGCTGGGAGGTGCCGTTGGGCGCGGTGAGGCCGTTGGAGGCGCCGTCCTGGTTGACGGCCGAGCCGCGCACGAGGGCGAGGACGCGGTGTCCGTTGCGGCGCGCGTCGCTCAGCCGCTCCAGGACGAGCACACCGACGCCCTCGGCGAATCCGGTGCCGTCCGCCGCGGCGGCGAACGCCTTGCAGCGGCCGTCGGGCGCGAGGCCCCGCTGCCGGCTGAAGGCGGTGAACACACCGGGGCCGCCCATGACGGCGACACCGCCCGCGAGCGCCAGCGAGGACTCGCCCTGCCGCAGCGAGCGGCACGCCAGGTGGACGGCGACCAGGGAGGCGGAGCACGCGGTGTCGACGGTGACGGCCGGTCCCTCGGCGCCCAGCACGTAGGCGACGCGGCCGGAGATGACACTGCTCGCGTTCCCGGCGAGCAGGTAGGCGTCGAGTCCGTCCGGGGCGTCGTGCAGACGCGGCCCGTACTCCTGCACCTCGGCGCCGAAGAACATGCCGGCCGGGGTGCCGCGCAGTCCCGTGGGGTCGATGCCGGCGTCCTCCAGGGCCTGCCAGGAGGTCTCCAGGACGAGCCGCTGCTGGGGGTCCATGCCGAGCGCCTCGCGCGGGCTGATGCCGAAGAAGTCGGCGTCGAACTCGGTGGCGGTGTCGAGGAATCCGCCGCTGCGGACGTAGGCGCTGCCGGGCACCTCGGGGTCCTCGTCGAAGAGGGCGTCCAGGTCCCAGCCGCGGTCCTGCGGGAAGCCGGACAGCACCTCGCCGCCCTCGGTGAGCAGCCGCCACAGGTCGGCGGGCGAGGAGACGCCGCCGGGGAAGCGGCAGCCGATGCCGACGACCGCGACGGGTTCGTCGGCGCTGCCGTCGGCGGCCGGCTCGTCGGGGACGTCGGCCCGGCCGTGGGCCTCGACGAGCAGACGGGCCGCGAGGTCGTACACGGTCGGGCAGTCGTAGGCGACACCGACCGGCAGGTCGAGCCCGGTGCGCTCGGTCAGCCGCCGGTGCAGGTCGACGGCGGCGAGGGAGTCGAGTCCCTGCGCGGCGAACGGGGCGGCCGGGTCGAGGCCGTCCACCGTGCCCGGCCGGGCCGCTTCGATCGCCTCGGTCACGGCGGTGCGCACCAGTTCGGTCACCAGCCTGCGGTGCTGGGACGGTACGGCCGTGGCGAGCCGCCGTGCCAGAGCTGAGTCGGTTCCGGGCCCGTTCATCCACGCATCTCCGCTTTCGGCCGACACCGGTTTTCCTCTCCTTTTTCCACACCGTAGTGACGGCCCCAGAAAGGCCACACCCTTAAGCACCCCTAGGGGCCGGCACCTCGACCGGCGATCTGTCCCCGGGGTGGTGCCGGTCGAACGAACGGCGCACATAGGACAGCGAGTCGAGCAGGTCCGCGGAGGTGATGGCCCGGGCCGGGCGTACGTCGGCGACACCGTTCAGCGGCATCCTGCCGATGTCGGACCAGCACAGCCGGCCGTCCGCGGCGATGTAACTCCGGCTGAATCCGGCGTTGTCCGGATGCAGACAGTAGGGAACGTCGAGAAGTCCCCTGGCGAACGCCGTGAGCAGCGCGGCGCCGAGGTCGTCGTCCAGCTCCAGTACGGCGTTCACCAGCGCCGACGCCTCGGCGTAGGTCTGGGTGGCGGTGCCGTCGAGCGGGGCGCGGGGCGTACGCGCGGCGACGGTCGCGGCGTATTCGAGGGCGGCGACGTTCTCCTCGACCGACGGAATGCGGCGGGATTCCGCGACGGTTTTCACGATGAGCCGTTCGGAGCCGCTGGCGACGGCGAGTTCGGCGGCTTTCCCGAGCAGCCGGTAGGCGCCTTGCTCGGTTTCCGGGAACAGCCCCATGTAGGCGTAGACGACGACGTGCCATTCGGTGTCCGGCAGCAGTCGCGCGCACAGGCTGCGCAATGCGGCCACGGCTTCGGCGTCCTGGCCCGGGTCGGTCTGCTGGGCGTAACTCACGGAAATGCTGCGGATGCCGTGCCGGCGGAAGAACAGTGCCTCCAGCACGCTGACCGCGACGAGCAGGGCGGGCGGGCAGAGCTGGCCGAGGACGCAGCCGCCGAAGGTCTCCAGGTGCGGTTCGCCGCCCGAGTCCCGCTGGGCGGCTAGCAGTTCGCAGGAGACGGCCCAGTGCGCGACGGACTCGCGCAGCGGGACCCGGCCGTAGGGCAGGCAGTAGGAGACCGGTCCGCCCTCGGAGGCGTCGAGTCCGACGGCCGTCAGCGCCCGGAAGATGTCCTGCGGCGCGGCCGAGCCGTGCCGGACCTGGACCGGGAAGTCGGGTCCGTGGATCCCGTCGAGGACGTTCAGGGTCGTGGTCGTCTCGTGGCTCACGATCGGGTAACCGTTGAGGGCGACGCCCTCCAGGACGGCCAGTCCGGCCGACTCCAGGTCGCCGACCCGGGTGTAGCTGTCCAGGGTGATCGTGCCGACGGTGGTCGCCGCGGCGCCCCGGGTGGCGAGCAGCCCGGCCCGCATCCGTGCCGGGCTGCTCATCCCCATCCGGGGCTGGACCACCAGGTGGCCGGCGTCGTGAGCCCGGCGCACGAACGCGCCGAACCCGACGCCGGTCACACCAGGGCCCGCTGCGGCAGCGTGTCGAGCATCCGCCGGAAGGCGGCGACGCCCTCGGCGCTGTCGTCGAACACCGCGTCGTAGCCGGCGGCGCGCAGCGCGGCCACCTCGTCGTCGCCGCAGGGGCCGGCGATGCCGAGCTTGCCGCCGATGACGGCGGGCACACCGGCGAGTTCCGGCTGTTCGCGCAGCCGGGTGACGGTGCGCATGCCGTCGTGGTAGCCGTGGCCGTTGACGCTGCTGATCACGATGAGGGCCGGGCGGTGCGCGAGGGCCTCGCTGATGAGCAGGTCCTCGGGGACGCAGGGGCCGAGGTTGACCACGCGGTGCCCGTGCTCCTCCAGGAGGAGCTGGAGGTAGACGAGGTTCCAGGTGTGGGAGTCGGAGATGCCGCCGGCCACGAGCACGGGCTGGTCGCCGGGGGCGGGGGCGGTCGGGAAGGGGCTCATCACAGGGCCTGTCCGTGGTCGTAGGTGCGGGTGTGCTGGATGCGGGAGACGGAGACGAGGGCGTCGCCGCGGACGACGATCTCGGCGGGTGCGGGCCGGCCGAGGAACATCAGCAGGCTGGCCGTGGGGCCGTAGGCGCCGGCGTTGGGCACGGTGAGCACGTCGCCCGGTGCGAGGTCGGGCAGCGGGACGTTCCGGCCCAGCAGGTCGCCCGGGGTGCACAGGGGCCCGGCGAGGCTCGCGGGGGTGCCGTCCGCGCCGACGGACTCGTGCGGTTCGACGGACACGGGCAGGATGCGGCCGAGTCCGGACATGCCGCCGAAGGTGTTGATGCCGGCGTCGAGGACGAGGTAGCGGGTGTCGCGGCTGTCCTTGACGTTGACGACGGAGGTCAGCAGGGTGCCGCTGTCGGCGACCAGGTAGCGGCCGGACTCGCAGGCGATCCGCGGGGCGCCGTCCCGCCAGCCGGGGAAGTGCTCGTCCAGTGCCTCGGCGAGGGCGTCGCGGAGCCCGCCGTAGACGGGCCGCTCGCCCTGCACGGCGTAGGGCGCGGCGAACCCGCCGCCGATGTCGAGGAAGCGGAAGGCGACGCCGAGGGCGTCCTGGAGGGCGGCGGCGGTGGCGATGGTGTGGCGGAACTCGGCGACGAGGCTGGCCTCGTCCTTGGCGTTGCTCAGCGGGAAGAAGTGGAGTCCGGCGATGCTGGTGCCGGGTACCTCGCGCAGTGCGGCGGCGAGGCCGGGCAGGGTCTCGCTGTCGAAGCCGAACTGCGAGGGGACGCCGGTCATGCGGATGCTGGTGGCGGCGGCGCCGGTGGCGTTGTTGACCCGGATCAGGCAGTCGGCGGTGACGCCGAGTCCGAGCGCGGTCTCGCCGACGCGGCACAGGTCGCCGTAGGACTCGGTGGAGAACAGGCGGACACCGCGCGTCAGCGCCTCGGTCAGTTCCCCGGTGGTCTTGCCGGGGCCGGTGTAGAGGATCCGGTCGCCGGGGAAGCCGGCCCGCAGGGCCGCGTCGAGTTCGCCGACGGAGCTGATCTCGGCACGGCAGCCGCGGGCGCCGCCGGAGCGCAGCTCGCGCAGCAGTTCGGGGTGCGGGTTGGCCTTGGCGGCGTAGAACACCTCGACCTCGTCGGGCAGCGCGGCGAACAGGTCGTCGCGGGCCGCCGCCACCCGGTCCAGGTCGTACACGTAGGACGGGGTGCCGAAGCGTTCGGCCAGCTCGGTGGGGCCGGTCACGGGGTGGTTCCTTCCAGGAGGCGGGCGAGCTGCTTGCGGTCGTGCTTGCCGTGCGGGGTCAGCGGCAGCTCGGCCACGACGCGGCTCACGCCGGGCACCTTGGCGGGCTCCAGCCGCAGGGACAGCTCCTTCAGCAGGGTGTGCGGGTCGATGTCGCCCTCGGCGAACACCGCGAGGTCGCGGCCGGGGGCGGGCGGCAGGACGGCGGCGGCGCGGACGCCGGGGACGTCGGTGGCGGCGCTCTCGATCTCGGTGGTGCTCATGCGCACGCCCTTGTGCTTGAACATGTCGTCGCGGCGGCCCTCGTAGTACAGGAAGCCGTCCTCGTCCACATGGCCGAAGTCGCCGGTGTGCAGCCGCAGTCCGCCGCCGGGCGCGGGCCGGAAGGCGCGTGCGGTCTGTTCCGGCGCGCGCCAGTAGCCGGGCATGACGTGCGGGCCCTCGACCACGATCTCGCCGGTCTGCCACGGCGGCAGCGCGTTGCCGTCGTCGTCCACGACGAAGGCGCGGGTGCCGGGCAGCGGGCGGCCGACCGAGTCCGGTTTGGCGTCCTGGTGGGCGGGCGGCAGCACGGAGACGCGCTTGCACTCGGTCTGCCCGAACTGGATGACCACCTCGGCGCCGGGGAACGCGGTGCGCAGCCCGTCGGCGGTGGACTTCGGCAGCGCGGCACCGGTGTTGGTGAACATGCGCACCCGGGACTCCCGGCCGGGTTCGCGTTCGGCGAGGGCGCAGATCATGGTGGCCAGGGACGGCACGATGGGCACGATGGTGGCGCCGGTCTCGCGGATGCGGCGCAGCAGCACCAGGTCGGACTCGCCGTCGGCGAGCACGATCTCGCAGCGGCCGGCCGCGGTGAGCAGCACCTTGTACAGGCCGTAGTCCCAGGAGATGGGGAAGCGGCAGAACACCACGTCGTCGGGGCGGTAGCCGAGTTCCAGGTTGATGGCCTCGGTGGCGAAGACCATCCGGCCGTGCGGGCAGATGACCGCCTTCGGGGCGGCGGTGGAGCCGGAGGTGTAGACGAGGACGGCGATGTCCTCGGGGTCGACGTCCGCTCCGCCGGAGCGGGCGCCCCGCACCCGCAGCGCGGTGATCTCCCGCCACGCCTCGCCGAGGCCGAGGACCGGTACGCCGCCGGCGAGGGCGGTGATCCGGTCGACGGCGGGGTCGCTGACGACGACCAGCGCGGGGTCGGCGTTCTCGGCGACCGACCGCAGGTGGTAGTCCTTCATGCCGGTGTTGACGGGGACCAGGACGGCGCCCCGGCGCGCGGTGCCGTACAGCAGCGCGACCAGTTCGCGGGTGCTGGGCAGCTGGACGAGGACCCGGTCGCCGTGGCCGATGCCGCGCTCTTCCAGCCAGGCGTCGACGGCGTGGCTGTGGGCGGCGAGTTCCCGGTAGGTCCAGCGGCCCGTGCCGTCGGTGACCGCCGGGGCGTCGGGGCGCTCGGCGGTGGCCTCGTCGAGCAGGTCGTGGACCCGGGCGTCGGTACGGGCCTGGGCTGTGGGTTGACCGTTCACTGCGACTCCTGCCGCCTTTCGTGTGTGCGTCCCGCCCCGGTGGCCTGCCGCATGGCCGTGGCCTGGGAGGCGAGCTTCCTGCGGTCGGTCTTGCGGTTGGAGTTGAGCGGGAGCGCGTCCAGGTGGTGGAAGGCGCGCGGGACGACCCCGGCCGGCAGCAGCTCCCGCAGGTGCCGGGCGAGCCGGGACGGTGGCAGGGGCTCGCCGGTGTGGAAGACGGCCAGTTCCACCGTGCCGTCCACGGGCACCGCCACGGTCACGGCGTCCTCGACGCCCGGGCAGGTGCGCACGGCGGCGTCCACCTCGGCGAGTTCCATCCGCACGCCGTGCACCTGGACCTGGGCGTCCTGGCGGCCGAGGTAGAGCCAGCCGCCGTCACCGGCGCGCCGGACGCGGTCGCCGGTGCGGTAGAAGCGGTGGCCGTCGTGCTCCAGGAACCGTCCGGTGTCGTCGGCCGGGTCGAGGTAGCCGGGGGTCAACTGGGGCCCGGCGACGCACAGTTCGCCCTCGTCCCCGGCGGTGGGCGCGCCGGCGGGGTCCAGCAGCAGCGTCGCGTGGCCGGGGTGGACGGCGCCGATGGGCACCATGTCGTTCAGGTACCGGCCGGGCGTCCAGCGGTGCGCGGTGACGGTGATGGTGAGTTCGGTGGGGCCGTACAGGTTCTCCAGGGTGGCGCCCGGTGCGGCGGCGGCCCAGTCCTCGGCGTCCTTGCAGCTGAGCGCCTCCCCCGCGAAGAAGCTCCACCGCAGCGACGGCAGCGCGCCCGGCGCGAGCCCGCCGGTGCGGCGCACCAGGGTGATCGCGCTGGGCGTGGAGAACCACACGGTCATCCGCTGCTCGGCCACGAACTCCGGCAGGTGCGCGTACGCCCGTGCCGGGACCGGTACGACTGCGGCGCCGGCGCCCCAGGCGCAGAACAGGTCGAACATCGCGCAGTCGAAGTTGAGGTCGAAGGTCTGCGAGAAGACGTCGTGCGGCCCGAAGTCGTAGCGCTCGTCGAGCAGGCGGAAGTAGTGCGCGGTGTTGGCGTGGGTGACCGGAACGCCCTTGGGCCGGCCGGTGGAGCCGGAGGTGAACAGCACGTAGGCGATGTCGGAGGGCCGGGCCGGCAGGGGCGCCTTGAGGGCGCTGTCCGGGTCGACGGCGAGCGCCGGCATGGGGTGCCCGCCGGGCGCGAACAGGGTCGGCAGGGTGACACCGGCCTCGTGCAGCGCGGTCAGGGCGGGCAGGGCGTCGTCGTCGGCGAGCAGCGCGCCGACCCCGGCGGCCTCGATCATCTGCCGGGTGCGGGCCGCGGGGAAGGCCGGCTGGAGGGGTACGACGGTGACACCGCTGTACAGGCCGGCCAGCAGGGCCGCGTACGCCGTGGGTCCCTTGCCGGCGAGCACCCCCACGGCGGGCTGCCGCCCGGGAAGCCCGGCCAGCAGCGAGCCGGCCAGGAGCAGGGCGCGTTCGTGCAGTTCGCGGTAGGTGAGCTCGACGCCGTCGGCGCGCAGCGCGGGCCGGTCCGGGGCGAGGGCCAGGCCGCGCGCGAACCGGCCGGACAGCGTGCCGTCCATGGTGGGGTGCACGGTGGCCGTCCCGTCAGCTCGCGGTGCTCTGGAGCATGCTGTGCACGGTGTCCCACAGCACGCCGGCGGTGCGGAAGGTGTCCATGGTCAGCGCGCTGTCGCGGAAGCGGACCTGGTAGTCCTCCTCCAGCGTGCCGAGGAGCTGGACGGTGCCGAGCGAGTCCAGGCCGAGGTCCTTCAGGTCGGATTCCGGCGTCAGCTCCTCCTGCGGCGGAAGGAACGGCAGGAAGGGGCGGAGTATCTGTTCGAACCGGTCGTCCCACATGGGTGCCTCCAACGTGTCGGGTGGGGTCAGGCGGCGCGCGAGCGGCGCCGGGGGGTCATCGCCAGCCGCGGCTGCGCGGCGACGACGTCGAACTGGCGGGTCGTGCTGGGAACCCGGCCGAAGAGGCTGTCGGGCCCGGCGACGCACAGGCGGCGGACGCCCGCGTCCTTGAGGGCCGTGGTGACGCTCGGCCAGTTCATCGCGTGGTCGAAGCCGTCGAGCAGCATGGTGCGCAGTTCCTCGCCGGTGTGCAGCAGCCTGCCGTCCTGGTCGGCGACGACGGGCAGCTCGGGGTCGGCGAAGGTGTAGCGGGACACCACCTCGCGCGCGGCCTTGTCGCGCAGTGAACGGAAGGCCGAGGCGTGCATGGGGGGCCGCATGGTGTACAGCGGGAGGCTGCCGATGGCGCGCAGCCGCTGCTGCATCCACTCCACGCGGTGCTCGGACAGGGACAGCATGTAGAAGCCGTCGTCGACGTGGCAGGAGATCTCGTGCCACTCCCCCTCCGCGTCGAGGTCGGCGAGGATCGCGTCGAGTCCGTCGCGGGGGGCGCGGACGAAGGACAGGGTGACCTTGTCCTGGTGCTCCTCGGCGAAGTACTCCTCCAGGCAGCGGGCGATCTCGGCGGTCAGCCGGATCGCGTCGGGCAGCTCCAGGGCGCCGGACCAGGCGAGGGCGGCCTTCTCGCCGAAGCTGGGCCCGGCGACGATGCCGGGTTCCACGCCGAGGTGGTCCCGGGCCCAGTGGGCGCAGGCCAGGCAGTTGACGAGGAAGGCGACCTGGGCGGCCTCGGAGTAGTCGCCCGGGGAGGTCCGGAAGGCGTCCACGAGCGAATAGCCGAGTGCCTCGTCGGCGACGGCGACCAGGTCCCGGGCGAAGGGGTTGGCCACCATGAACCTGCCGACCTCGGCGAACGGGACGGGGCCCATGCCGGGGAAGACGAGCGCGGTGTCGTGTGCCATGGCGGGTTCTCCGCCCCCTTTCACGGACGCGTGGATGTCACAGGCTCTTGAGGAAGTCGGTCATCACCGCGAAGAACCGTTCCGGTTCCTCCAGGTGCGGGAGGTGGCTGGATTCCTCGAAGATCTCCCAGCGCGCTCCGGGGATGCCGTCCTGGTACGGCTGGACGACGGCCGGCGTCGCCTCGTCGTGGCGGCCGCTGATCAGCAGGGTCGGCGTGCGGACGCGGTGCAGGTCTTCGACGATCGACCAGTCCTTGAGAGAGCCGATGACGTGGAACTCGTTGGGTCCGTTCATGGCGTAGTAGACGGTCGGGTCGTTGTAGATCTCCATGAAGGAGGACAGGAAGTCCCGGGGCCAGGGCGTCACGCGGCACACATGGCGGTCGTAGAAGACCCGCATCGCGGCCAGGTACTCCTCGCTGTCGTAGGTGCCGGCGGCCTCGTGCCGCAGCAGCGCCTCCTGCACGTCCGGCGGCAGCTCCGCGCGCAGGCGGGCCATCTCCTGGAGCCAGATCGGGTACGAGGCGGGCGCGTTGGCGATGACCAGTCCCCGCAGACCGGCCGGGGCGGTCATGGCGTGCCGGGCGCACAGGGGGCCGCCCCAGGACTGGCCGAACAGCACGTAGTCGTCGCCGATCCCCAACTGCTCCACCAGGTTGGCGAGTTCCCTCTCGAACAGCTCGACGGTCCAGAACTCGGCGCCCTTGTCGGGCAGATGGGTGGAGCCGCCGTTGCCGAGCTGGTCGTAGTGGACGACGGGCCAGCCGTCCTCGGCGAGCCGGGCCAGCGGCAGCAGGTAGTCGTGGGTGCTGCCGGGGCCGCCGTGCACGGTGACGACCGCCGGGCGTCCCGCGCCGAGTTCACCGGTCACCCGGTACCAGGTCCGGTACTCCCCGAAGGGGACGGTGCCCTTCGCGCTGGGATCCGGGGACACGCTGATCACCTCTGCTCGGCTGCGGGACGTCGGCGGCGGCCGGGGACGGGACGCCGGCCGGGACCGGGAGAGCCGGGGCGGCGGGGTCCGTACCCCTGTCCGGTCCGCGGTGCCTCTGCCCGTGTTCCGCAGCCGACGCTAACCGCCGCCGCGTCGCCGCCGGACCCCTAACCGCCCCTAGGCGGGGTCCGTCCGGGAGGGCGGTGCCTAGGGGGTCGCCGGGCGGCGGGGCGACGGCCGTCCGCGAGCCGCGGCGTGCCCCAAGGAACCGGACCGTGCGGCTCCGCGCGACCGGATGAGCGGCGGGGTGAGCGCCGGGGTGAGCGCCGGGACGCGCGCCCCCGGCCGGCACGTCCCGGCGCCCGTCGGATGCCTGCCCACGCGGAGCGCGCCCACCCTGCGGTACCCCGCCGGCGGCGAGCTCACCCACACGGAAGGCGCCCGCCCTCGGCCACGACCCGCCCACCACCGGAAGCGAACTCACCCCAACCGACCGCGTCCGCCCTTGCCCACGGCCCCCACACCACCCAGCAGCCGGCCCACCCACACAGACCGCGCCCACCTCCCCCAGGGCCGGTGCATCGCCGAGCGGCATGGCCGTCCACGGTGGGCGCCCGCAGCGGGTCCCGTCGCCGGGAGCCGCAGCCGTCCCCGGCCGTGGGCCGCCTCGCGCGCACCCGCATGTCACGGGCAGCGGTGCCTAGGGGCGCCTAGGGGTTGGGGCCCCGGTCGTGGCTGCTTAGCGTGCGAGGGGCGGCTGACAGCGCCGCACCGGCGCCGGGCCCGGACCCGCTCCGATACCGGCGTGTCCCGCTCCCTCCGTGCGATGAGGACATGATGACTGCACCTGCCGAACCGGCCGACGGGGCCGCGCTGCCGCAGTTCCCGATGCGGCGGGCCTGCCCCTTCAGCCCGCCGGCCGCCTATGCCGACCTGCGCGAGACCGAGCCGGTCTCCCGGGCCCGGCTGAAGGTGAACGGCAAGCCCGCCTGGCTGGTCACCCGCCACGACCTGTACAAGAAGATCCTGGGCGACTCCCGGGTCAGCGCCAACCTGAAGCTGCCCGGATATCCCCTCCAGGTGCCGGTCCCGGAGGAGACGCTCCAGTCGGTGCCGCTGACCTTCCTCTCCATGGACCCGCCGGACCACACCGTGCAACGCCGCATGCTGGCGCCGGAGTTCAGCGTCCGCAGGATGCGCGAGCTGCGCGACCGGGTGCAGCAGATCGTGGACCAGCAGATCGACCAGATGCTCGCCAAGGGCGCGGACGGTCCGGTCGACCTGGTCACCGCGCTGGCGCTGCCGGTGCCGTCCCTCGTCATCTGCGAACTGCTCGGCGTGCCCTACGAGGACCACGGCCGGTTCGAGGAGTGGGCGTGGGCCATCATGAACCACGACATCAGCGACGAGGACCGGGGCCTGGCGCACTACGAGCTGGACCGGTACGTGGACGGGCTGGTCACCGCCAAGGAGAGCGAGCCCGGCGACGACATGATCAGCCGGCTGATCGAGTTCAACCGGCAGACGCCGGCGGTGGAGCACTCCGACATCGTCAGCATGTCCAAGCTGATGCTGGTCACCGGGCACGAGACCACCGCCAACATGATCGCCCTGGGTGTGCTGGCCCTGCTGGAGCACCCCGAGCAGCTCGCCGCCCTGCGCGAGGAGCCCGAGCTGATGCCGAAGGCGGTGGAGGAGCTGCTGCGCTTCTTCTCCATCTCCGACGCGGGCACCGCCCGGGTCGCCCTGGAGGACATCGAGCTCGGCGGGGTGACCATCCGGGCCGGCGAGGGCATCCTGCCGCTGAACAACGCGGCCAACCACGACGAGCGGGTGTTCCCCGACCCCGACCGCCTCGACGTGCGGCGCGAGGCCCGCAGCCACCTGGCGTTCGGCTACGGCGTCCACCAGTGCATCGGGCAGAACCTGGCGCGCATGGAGCTGGACGTCGTGTACTCGACGCTGCTGCGGCGCGTGCCGACGCTGCGCCTGGCCGCCCCGGTCGAGGAGCTGCGGTTCAAGGACGACGCGATCGTCTACGGCCTGTACGAGCTGCCCGTCACCTGGTGACACCGCGACCCCGCCCCCGTACCCCGCTTCCGTCACCGACACGTTCCGAAAGGCAGCCATGACCCAGTCCGCCGACGCCCTGCCCGAGACGGATGAGCCGCTCCAGCGGTTCCCGATGCGGCGCACCTGCCCGTTCAGCGAGCCGCGCGAGTACGCCCGGATGCGCGCGGAGGAACCCGTCTCGCGCGCCGCGTTGAAGGTGAACGGCAAGCCGGCCTGGCTGGTCACCCGGCACGAGGACGTCCGGCAGGTGCTGGGCGACAGCCGGGTGAGCTCCAACCTGAAACTGCCGGGCTACCCGCACCAGTTCCACATCCCCGAGGAGATGCTGGCACAGGTCCGGCTGATGATGCTCAACATGGACCCGCCGGAGCACACCGCCCAGCGGCGCATGCTCATACCGGAGTTCACCGCGCGGCGGGTGAGGGAGCTGCGCCCGCGCATCCAGCAGATCGTGGACGAGCACGTCGACGCGATGCTGGCGAAGGGCGGCCCGGTGGACCTGGTCACCGCGCTCGCGCTGCCGGTGCCGTCCCTCGTCATCTGCGAACTGCTCGGCGTGCCCTACGAGGACCACGCGCAGTTCGAGGAGTGGTCGGCGGCGATGATGAACCACGATCTGAGCCCGGCGGAGTACGGGGCGGCGGTGCAGGCCCTGGACGCGTACCTCGACAAGCTCGTCACCCTCAAGGAGAACGAGCCGGGCGACGACCTCATCAGCCGGTTCCTGGAGAAGAACCGCGCCGAGCAGGTCGCCGACCACGCCGACGTGGTGACGATGGCCCGGCTGATGCTGGTCGGCGGCCATGAGACGACGGCCAACATGATCGCCCTGGGGGTGCTGGCCCTGCTCCAGCACCCCGAGCAGATGGCGGCGCTGCGGGACGACCCCGCGCTCCTGCCCAACGCCATCGAGGAGCTGCTGCGGGTGTTCTCCATCTCGGACTCCGGCACGGCACGGGTGGCGGTGGACGACATCGAGGTCGGCGGCGTCACCATCCGCGCCGGCGAGGGCATCCTCGCCCTGAACAACGCCGCCAACCACGACGAGTCCGTCTTCCCCGACCCGGGCACCCTCGACATCCGCCGCAAGGAGGCCCGCAGCCACCTGGCGTTCGGCTACGGCATCCACCAGTGCATCGGCGCCAACCTGGCCCGGGTGGAGCTGGAGACGGTCTACGGCACGCTGCTGCGCCGCGTCCCGGGCCTGCGGCTGGCGGCCGAGCCGGAGGAACTGCGCTTCAAGGACGACGCCATGGTCTACGGCGTCTACGAACTCCCCGTCACCTGGTGACGGCCGACCCGAACGGAGTCCCCCTCATGCGTGTCACCGCCGACCGGGACCGGTGCGTGGGCTCGGGCCAGTGCGCGATGCTCAGCCCCGAGGTGTTCGACCAGGACGACGACGGCCTCGTCCTGGTGCTGCGGGAGGAGCCGGCCGCGGATCACCACGAGTCGGTCCACCAGGCCGCCGACCTGTGCCCGGCGCAGTCGATCCGCGTGCACGGCTGAACGTCCGCCGGCCGCCGGTACGACGCGGGCCTCGGGGGTGGCTGCCACCTCCGAGGCCCGCGTCGTAC
>NZ_JBEYRP010000029.1:0-91633 GCF_040704085.1 Streptomyces sp. NPDC047841 | reverse complement strand
CGGACGACGCAACTCTGGCACATCTTCGCGACGCCCGGACGCAGGGGTCCGCTAGGAGGCATTCGCCCACCCCACCAGGGTGGTGGCCGTTTTCGCACGGCATCGCCGGTGTGCGCGGATTGCCACTCTTCGGTGATGCTGCCGGGGTTTCTGCCCGTCCGGGGCCGGCCCCGCGCTGTCACCTGTTCGGGGGCGGCCCCTCGATCGGGCGGCCGGGCACGCCGGGGCGCTTCTGCCACGGGCGGGGTCCGGCCGGCGGCCGGTAGGCGACGCCGAGGGCGTCAAGTCGCCGGTAGTGGGCGGCCATCCGGCGTTCGAAGCCGGCGTAGTCCCGGTCCGCGGGGGCCGGCAGCGGGCTCCAGGCGACCTCGGCGAAGGCGGCGAGCCGGGGGAAGGCCTGGTAGTCCACGCGCGCGGCGTCCTCCAGCACCTCGGTCCACACGTTGGCCTGGGTGCCCAGCACGTGCCGGGCCTCCTCGCCGGTGAGCCCGTCCGGCACGGGCTCAAAGCGGTAGACGTCCTCCAGGGTGCGCACGAAGCCGATCGGCACGGGCTCGTCCTCGCCCGGGGCCTGACGGTGGTCCAGGTAGACGTACTGCTCGGGGCACATCACCACGTCGTGGCCGGCCCGCGCGGCGGCGACGCCGCCGCCGTAGCCGCGCCAGGAGGAGACGGCGGCGCCGGGCGCGAGACCGCCCTCCAGGATCTCGTCCCAGCCGATGAGGCGGCGCCCGCGCGCGGCGAGCCAGGCGTCGAAGTGCCCGATGAACCAGGACTGCAACTCGTTCTCGTCGGCGAGGCCGAGGTCCGTGATCCGCGTCTTGGCGGTGACGGACTCGGTCCACTGCTCCTTGCGGCACTCGTCGCCGCCTACGTGGACGAACTCCGAGAACGCGGCGGCGTCCGCGGGGAACAGCTCCAGGACCTCCTCGAACACGCCCTCGTAGAACCGCAGGGTGGCGTCGGTCGGGGCCAGGACGTTGGACGAGATGCCCCAGTTGTCCCAGACGGCAAGGGCGGTGGTGTCGATGACGTCGGTGTTGCCGAGTTCGGGGTACGCGGCGATGGCGGCCTGCGAGTGGCCCGGCACGTCGATCTCGGGGACGACGGCGATGTGCCGCTCGGCGGCGTAGGCGACGATCTCGCGGATGTCGTCCTGGGTGTAGTAGCCGCCGTGGGGCTTCTCCTCCCACAGCGGCGAGGCCCGGTGGCCGAACTTCGTGCGCGCGCGCCAGGAGGCGATCTCGGTCAGCCGCGGGTAGCGCCTGATCTCGATGCGCCAGCCCTGGTCGTCCGTCAGGTGCAGGTGCAGGACGTTGAGTTTGTGCGCGGCCATCAGGTCCAGGTAGCGCAGCACGCCCTCCTTGGGCATGAAGTGCCGGGCGACGTCGAGGAGCAGTCCGCGCCAGCGGAACCGGGGGGCGTCCTCGATGACCTGGTACGGGACGCCGGGGGCGGTGTCCGGGCGCACCGGGGCGCGCCGGAAGGCGTCGGGGCCGAGCAGCTGGCGCAGGGTCTGCGCGCCCCAGAACACGCCGGCGGGCCCGCCGCCGCGGATCTCCACGCCCCCGTCGCCCGCGGTGAGCCGGTACGCCTCCGGTTCGAGCGTGTCGTCCAGCAGCAGCCGTACGCCGTCGCGGGCGTCCCGGAGCCCGGGGCGCAGCGGCAGGCCCAGGGCAGCGCCGAGGGTGGCGCGCAGCCAGCGTTCGGTGCGTTCGGTGCCCTCGCCGGCCCACAGTGTGGTGCCGGGCCCGAAGGGTACGGCGGACCCCTGCCGGTCCTGGATCGCGCGCGGCGCCGGAATCAGTTCCACGACATCAGCCCCTCCCGGCGTCGCGCCTCACGCAACGCTCGTGCCGCCCGCTCCACGGGTACTCCGTCGCCCCGAAGGCTAGGCACTGCGCGAGGAGCCCACAAGAGGTCTGGACCAGTTGGCGGCCGGGGAACGCGAAGATCCCCGGGACGCGCCGCACGCGCGCCCCGGGGACCTCACCGTCCGCGGGCGGAGGGGGCGCGGCCTACTTGTCGCCGCCCTTGCCCTTGCCCTCGTCGCCGCCGCTGCCCATGGACTCGTAGATCTCCTTGCACATGGGACAGACGGGGTACTTCTTCGGGTCGCGGCCCGGCACCCAGACCTTGCCGCACAGCGCCACGACGGGGGTGCCGTCGAGGGCGCTCGCCATGATCTTGTCCTTCTGGACGTAGTGGGCGAAGCGCTCGTGGTCGCCGTCGCCGTGGGACACCTGTGGCGTCGGCTCTACGAGGGTCCCCGTACCAGTCCCGCGCTCGGGCTCAAGAGTGCTCATACCAGCAAGGGTACTGAAGCTCGCAGGCATCAGTTGAGCGACGGGTCGTCCGGGTACGTGGCCACCATCGCCAGCTCGTTGCGCTGGCGGCGCAGCACTTCGCGCCAGAGTCTCTCCGGGGCCGGGGAGGACACGTCGCCCGGCTCGGACTCCACGACGTACCAGGCGCCCTCCACCAGCTCGTCCTCCAGCTGGCCCGGGCCCCAGCCGGCGTACCCGGCGAAGATCCGCAGCGAGCCGACGGCGGAGGCGAGCAGCTCCGGCGGTGCCTCCAGGTCGACCAGTCCGATCGCGCCGTGCACCCGCCGCCAGCCGAGCGGCGCGCCGTCCCCGTTCGCGCCGCCGGGGATCACGGCGACGCCGAGCGCCGAGTCCAGCGAGACGGGGCCGCCCTGGAAGACGACGCCGGGCTCACCGGCGAGGTCGGCCCAGTCCTCCAGGATGTCGCCGACGCCCACCGGGGTGGGCCGGTTGAGGACGACACCGAGGGAGCCCTCCTCGTCGTGGTCGAGAAGGAGCACCACCGCACGGTCGAAGTTCGGGTCCGCCAGGGCGGGGGTGGCCACGAGCAGCCGCCCTGTGAGCGAGGACACCTCGGTCATGCCAGACATGATCCCGCATCTTCCCCCGGTGTGGGGAGCCAATCGGGGGCACGGGAGTGAAGGCAGCTCAGGGCGTACGGGAGCGTCCCCGGCGCACGTCTCCGCGCCGGTGACCCCATGTGCCCGGCAGGGAACGGTTCGTGTTGTGACACAGCCATGACGCGGCTGGGCGGTCCGTGGACTTACGGGCGGGGGGTGATCGGCGATTACCCTGTCTTCCCGGCCCGTGCGCACAGTGATCGGCCGGCCCCTGACCAACTCATCGGAACGCGAGATTCATGACCGTCAACGACGATGTCCTGCTTGTCCACGGCGGAACCCCGCTGGAGGGCGAGATCCGTGTCCGCGGTGCGAAGAACCTCGTGCCGAAGGCCATGGTCGCCGCCCTGCTGGGCAGCGAACCGAGCAGACTGCGCAATGTTCCGGACATCCGTGACGTGCGGGTCGTCCGCGGCCTGCTCCAGCTGCACGGGGTGACGGTCCGCCCGGGCGATGAGCCCGGCGAGCTGGTGCTCGACCCGACGCGGGTCGAGAGCGCCAACGTGGCCGACATCGATGCCCACGCGGGTTCCAGCCGCATCCCGATCCTCTTCTGCGGCCCGCTGCTGCACCGCCTCGGCCACGCCTTCATCCCGGGCCTCGGCGGCTGCGACATCGGCGGCCGGCCCATCGACTTCCACTTCGACGTGCTCCGGCAGTTCGGCGCGACCATCGAGAAGCGGGCCGACGGGCAGTACCTGGAGGCCCCGCAGCGGCTGCGCGGCACGAAGATCCGGCTGCCGTACCCGTCCGTGGGCGCGACCGAGCAGGTGCTGCTGACGGCCGTACTGGCCGAAGGCGTCACGGAGTTGTCCAACGCGGCCGTCGAGCCGGAGATCGAGGACCTCATCTGCGTGCTGCAGAAGATGGGCGCGATCATCGCGATGGACACCGACCGCACGATCCGCATCACCGGTGTGGAGAAGCTCGGCGGGTACGCCCACCGCGCCCTGCCGGACCGCCTCGAAGCCGCCTCCTGGGCCTCCGCGGCGCTCGCGACCAACGGCAACATCTACGTCCACGGCGCCCAGCAGCGCTCGATGATGACGTTCCTGAACACCTACCGGAAGGTGGGCGGTGCCTTCGAGATCGACGACGAGGGCATCCGGTTCTGGCACCCGGGCGGCCAGCTGAAGTCGATCGCGCTGGAGACGGACGTGCACCCCGGTTTCCAGACCGACTGGCAGCAGCCGCTGGTGGTGGCCCTGACCCAGGCCACGGGCCTGTCCATCATCCACGAGACGGTGTACGAGTCCCGCCTCGGCTTCACCTCCGCGCTGAACCAGATGGGCGCCCACATCCAGCTCTACCGCGAGTGCCTGGGCGGCTCCGCCTGCCGCTTCGGCGCGCGCAACTTCCTGCACTCCGCGGTCGTCTCGGGCCCCACCAAGCTGCAGGGCGCCGACCTGGTCATCCCCGACCTGCGCGGCGGCTTCTCGTACCTCATCGCGGCCCTGGCGGCCGAGGGCACGTCCCGCGTCCACGGCATCGACCTGATCAACCGCGGCTACGAGAACTTCATGGAGAAGCTCATGGAGCTCGGCGCGAAGGTCGAGCTGCCGGGCAAGGCGCTCGGCTAGCCGTCACGCACGACGAATGGGCGGCCCCCGCCGGATGGCAGGGGGCCGCCCTTCGAGCGCGGCTGGGTTTCCGTACGGCGATGGGGCGGCCCCGGTGTTCCGGGTGCCGCCCCATCGCCGTTGTTTCAGAGGATCCCCGCGCCGTCCCGTCGGCACTGGGAGGGCAAGGTCACTTGCCCTTCGCCGCTTCCTTGAGCTTGGAGCCCGCGGTGACCTTCACGCTGAAGCCGGCCGGGATGTTGATGGGCTCGCCGGTCTGCGGGTTGCGCGCGGTGCGAGCGGCACGGTGGGTGCGCTCGAAGGTCAGGAAGCCGGGGATGGTGACCTTCTCGTCGCCCTTGGCGACGATCTCGCCGACGGTCTCGGCGAACGCGGCCAGCACGGCGTCGGCGTCCTTGCGGGTCACCTCGGCGCGGTCGGCCAGCGCGGCCACCAGCTCACTGCGGTTCATGTTGTTACTCCCGTATTTTTCTTGCCGTTGGGGTGTGCCACGCGGCGGAGCCGCCCGAGGCACTGCGATGCCGATGCGCTCGCGCCCTTGGGGGTGCCCCCTGGGACTAAGTCCCTGGGGGAGCATCCTGCCCCTACCTGCGGCGGGAAAGCCAATCCGGCACCCGTAGGAGTCGTGAGAACACCCTGGGGAGTCGCACGAAAAGCGCCTGCTCGGCCGTCACCCTAGAGCGCACCCGGCATCGCGGGGTTCCACGACGCGCCGGTGCGGGGGGCCGCCGTGGTGATGCTCACAGCCCCCTGCACAGTACGCCACGCCCTGATCAGACGGTTGCCCCGGCCGCCTTCGCGGCCTCGCGGACCGCTCCGGCGACCGCGCCCGCGACCTTGTCGTTGAAGACGCTCGGGACGATGTAGTTCGGGTTCAGCTCGTCCTCGGTCACCACGTCGGCGAGGGCCTTCGCGGCGGCGAGCATCATCTCGGTGTTGACCGTGCGGGACTGGGCGTCCAGCAGGCCGCGGAAGACGCCCGGGAAGACGAGCACGTTGTTGATCTGGTTCGGGAAGTCGGAGCGGCCGGTGGCCACGACGGCCGCGGTCTGCCGGGCGACCGCCGGGTCGACCTCGGGGTCCGGGTTCGCGAGCGCGAACACGATGGCACCCTCGGCCATGGCGGCCACGTCGGCGCCGTCCAGGACGTTCGGGGCGGAGACGCCGATGAAGACGTCGGCGTCGCGCACGGCCTCCTTCAGGGTGCCGGTGAGGCCCTCGGGGTTGGTGTTGTCGGCGATCCAGCGCAGCGCCGAGTCGGCCGGGGCGTTCACCAGGTCCTCGCGGCCGGCGTGCACGACCCCGTGGATGTCGGCGACGACGGCGTTCTTCACGCCGGCGGCGATCAGCAGCCTGAGGATGGCCGTGCCGGCCGCGCCCGCGCCGGACATGACGACCCGGATGTTCTCGATCGCCTTGCTGGTGACGCGCAGGGCGTTGGTCAGCGCGGCGAGCACGACAATGGCGGTGCCGTGCTGGTCGTCGTGGAAGACGGGGATGTCGAGGGCCTCGCGCAGCCGGGCCTCGATCTCGAAGCAGCGCGGCGCGGAGATGTCCTCCAGGTTGATGCCGGCGAAGCCGGGGGCGATCGCCTTGACGATCTCCACGATGGCGTCGGTGTCCTGGGTGTCCAGGCAGATCGGCCAGGCGTCGATGCCGGCGAAGCGCTTGAAGAGGGCCGCCTTGCCCTCCATGACGGGCAGCGCGGCCTTGGGGCCGATGTTGCCGAGGCCGAGCACGGCGGAGCCGTCCGTCACGACCGCAACGGAGTTGCGCTTGATGGTGAGGCGGCGGGCGTCCTCGGGGTTCTCGGCGATGGCCATGCAGACCCGGGCCACACCGGGCGTGTAGACCATGGAGAGGTCGTCACGGTTGCGGATGGGGTGCTTCGACGCCATCTCGATCTTGCCGCCGAGGTGCATGAGGAACGTACGGTCCGAGACCTTGCCCAGCGTGACGCCCTCGATGCCGCGCAGCTTCTCGACGATCTCCTCGGCGTGGGCCGTCGAGGTGGCCGCGATGGTGACGTCGATGCGGAGCTTCTCGTGGCCGGACGCGGTGACGTCGAGGCCGGTCACCGAGCCTCCGGAGGACTCCACGGCGGTGGTGAGCTGCGAGACGGCGGTTCCGCTCGCGGGCACCTCCAGCCGGATCGTCATCGAGTAGGAGACGCTGGGCGCCGTTGCCATGGCCGACTTCCTCTGCTTTCACCGTGTCGCTAGTTGTGCCGTCCGATCGTCGCACCTACCGCTGAGTACGTGGTACTCGCCCCGGGTTACGGACGTTGTGTTCACGCGGGGTTCCCCGGCAGGTATCGATTTCGGAAAGCGACTTCCACCATACGAGAATCGATCAGCCGGGGAAAGAGGCGCGCGGGGCAAAGAAAGAGACCCACGTCACTGTGGTGACGTGGGTCTCTCACACGCTATGACACCGACCCGCCATGCTCGCCTCGCGGCAAGTGGTCCCTCTGAGGGACGAAGGTTGGGCCCGGGGGCTTGGATCGGGCCGGTGCCACACCAAGGCTAACAAACGGATCCCGTAAGGCCATTCCCGGACCGCGGATTCAGTCCCTCAGCAGGTCCGGGACACCTGCCGCGTCCGGCTCGTCCCGCTCCCCCGACACCACCGTCAGCTGCTGGGTGGCCCGGGTCAGTGCCACGTACAGCACGCGCAGGCCGGCCGGCGACTCGTCGGCGATCTCCGCGGGCGAGACGACGACCGTCGCGTCGTACTCCAGGCCCTTGGCCTCCAGGCTGCCGAGGGCCACCACCCGGTCGCCGAGCCCGGCCAGCCAGCGCCGCGCCTCCTCGCGCCGGTTCATCGCGACGACCACGCCGACCGTGCCGTCCACCAGTCCGAGCAGCCGCTCGGCCTCCGCGCGCGCGGTCTTCTCCAGCGAGTCGCGCACGACCGTGAAGCGCGGCTCGACACCGGTGGACCGTACGGCCGACGGGGCCTCGGAGCCGGGCATGGCGAGCGCCAGCACCCGGGCGGCCAGCTCGGCGATCTCGGCCGGGTTGCGGTAGTTCACGGTGAGCTGGAAGCGGCGCCGGGGCCGGGTGCCGAGGGCCTCGTCACGGGCCTCGGCCGCCTCGTCCGGGTCGGACCAGGAGGACTGCGCCGGATCGCCGACGACCGTCCAGGTGGCGTGCCGGCCGCGGCGGCCGACCATGCGCCACTGCATCGGCGTGAGGTCCTGCGCCTCGTCCACGATGACGTGCGCGTACTCGGTGCGCTCCTGCGCCAGCCGCTCGGCCCGCTCCCGCTGGGACTCCTCGCGCACCGGCATCAGCTCCTCAAGGCCGGTGAGCTGGTCCAGCGGGTCCAGCTCCCGCTTCCTGCGCGGCCGGGCCGGGGCGCCGAGGATCGCCTGGAGCTCGTCGAGCATGGCGACGTCGTGCACGGAGTACCCCTCCCGCCTGAGCGAGCGGGCGACCTTGCGGACCTCCCCGGGGTTGAGGACCCGCCGGGCCCAGCGGCCGAGCCGCTTCTCGTCGGCCATGGCGGCGAGCACGGCCTTCGGGGTCAGCTCGGGCCACCAGGCGTCGAGGAACGCGAGGAAGGAGTCCTCGCCGCTGACGTCCTCGTCGAAGGAGGAGCGCAGCTCGGCGGCCAGCTCCGGGTCGGTGTGCCGGGCGGCGGCGCCCGAGCGGTCCCACAGGGCGTCCAGGAGCAGCTTGCGGGCGCGCGGGCGGAGCAGGTTGACGGGTGCGGTGCCGCCGAGGGCGGTACGGCGGATACGTTCCAGCTCGTCGGCCTCCAGTTCCAGCCGGCGCCCGAAGGCGACGACCCGGAGCCGGGCGGGCGGGCCGGTGACGGTGTCGCCCGCCGCGGCGGCCGGCCCCAGCTCCAGGGCGCCCCGGGCGGCCTTGCGCAGCACCTTCAGCATCCGGTACGAGCCCTTGGCGCGGGCCACGGCCGGGGAGTCGTACAGCGTGGCCTGCGCGCCGTCGACCAGCGAGCCGATCGCGCGGATCGCGACCTGGCCCTCCTCGCCGAGCGAGGGCAGCACGCCCTCGGTGTAGGCGACGAGCAGCGGGGTCGGGGAGACGATGAGGATGCCGCCCGCGTAGCGTCTGCGGTCCTGGTAGAGCAGGTAGGCCGCGCGGTGCAGGGCGACGGCGGTCTTGCCGGTGCCCGGGCCGCCCTCCACGTAGGTGATGGAGGCCGCGGGGGCCCGGATGACCATGTCCTGCTCGGCCTGGATGGACGAGACGATGTCCCGCATGGTGTGGCCGCGGGCCTGGCCGAGCGCGGCCATCAGGGCGCCGTCGCCGATGACGGGCAGTCGGCCGCCGTCGAGGAAGGCCGTCAGCTCGGGCCGCATCAGGTCGTCCTCCACGCCGAGGACCCGGCGGCCCTTGGAGCGGATGACCCGGCGCCGCACCACCCGTCCCGGCTCCACGGGGGTGGCCCGGTAGAAGGGGGCGGCGGCGGGGGCGCGCCAGTCGATGACCAGCGGCGAGTAGTCCTGGTCCAGGACGCCGATGCGGCCGATGTGCAGCGTCTCGGCGATGTCGGCGGTGTTGTCCGGCCGCACGGCCCCCTCGGCCGGCTCGACCGCCGTGTAGGCCCCGTCGGGCCCCTTCTTGCCGTCCTTGCCGGGCAGCAGGTCGATCCGCCCGAAGAGGAAGTCCTCGAACTCGTTGTTGAGCCGGTTGAGGTGGATGCCGGCCCGGAAGACCTGGGCGTCCCGTTCGGCGAGCGCGCCCGGGGTGCCCACCTGGCCGCGCTTGGCCGCGTCGTGCATCAGGAACTCGGCCTCGTGGATCTTCTCCTCCAGGCGCTGGTACACCCGGTCCAGGTGTTCCTGCTCGACGCTGATCTCACGGTCGCGGACGGAATCGGGTGCGTCCTGTACCGAGCCGACCGCGGACTGCTGAACCTGAGCGGCCACCGGGCCCCCTTCTGACGTGCTGGGCAGCCGTCAACCGTACGCGAAGGGGGCCCGTGGAAGCTACGTCGGCTACGCGTCCACCTGGACGAGCTTCTTGCCCTCGAACGTCACCACCTCGAAGTGGTCGATCTCGTTGGGCTGGAAGGCGGCGGCCCCGCCGATGTAGAGCGGTTGCTTCGACTGCTCGGTCTTGGCGTCCGGGACGCCGTACCCCCAGTCGGGCACGGACCACGACGACATGGTCACGCGCTGCCCGTTCTTGGCGACGAGGACCAGGGAGCACTTCAGCGGGCCCTTGACGTTCTTCAGCTCCAGCACCGCCTGGGTGCCCCAGTCCTTCCCCGCCATGGCGACGGTGGCGCTGACGTGGGTCGACGCGTCCGTGGCGGACTTCTTGTCGGACATGGTGCGGAAGGTCGCCTGGGCCGGCGTCGCGGTGACCTGCCCGCCGCCGTCCGAGCCGCCGTTCACCGCCACCGCGGCCAGCGGTCCGGCGATGATCAGCGCTGCCGTCGCGGCGATCATGTAGAAGCCGCGCCGGCGCTTCTGGGCGCGCTTCTCGGCGACCTCGTCGACCAGCTTCTCCACCAGCCGCGGGCTCGGTCTGGCCGACAGCGACTCGCCGATCGCGGGCGTGCTGCCGGAGCCCGGCAGGTCCGCGAGCGCGGCCAGCATCGGCTCCATCCCGGCCAGCTCGTCCAGTTGCTGGGCGCACCACTCGCAGCCGGCGAGGTGCGCCTCGAAAGCGGTTGCCTCGGCGTCGTCGAGAATCCCGAGGGCGTAGGCGCCGACAGTCTCGTGCTCGCTCGGCACCGAAGATCCCTGACTGGGGCTCATGGGCCCAGACATACCCGGACCACCCGGTCCGAATCCCTGCATCCCCCCGTACCCGCTGCTCATCACGCCGTCACCCCCCGCTCCTCCAGTGCCAGCTTCATCGACCGCAGGGCGTAGAACACCCGGGAACGTACCGTTCCGCTCGGTATGCCCAGTGTTTCGGCCGCCTCATTGACGGTACGCCCCTTGAAGTACGTCTCGACGAGCACCTCCCGGTGGGCCGGGGTCAGGTCGTCGAGCGCGTCCGACAGCGTCATCAGCCACAGCGCCTTGTCGATCTCGTCCTCCGCGGGGATGACCTCCAGCGGCGACGGATCGACCTCCTGCGGCCGGGCCTGCCGGCTGCGGTGGCCGTCGATGACGATGCGGCGCGCGACCGTCACCAGCCAGGGGCGTACCGAACCGGTCGCCCGATTGAGCTGACCGGCGTTCTTCCAGGCACGGATGAGCGTTTCCTGTACGACGTCCTCGGCGCGCTGCCGGTCACCGGCGACCAGCCGCAGGACATACGCGAGCAGGGGTCCGGCGTGCTCCCGGTACAGCGCGCGCATCAGCTCCTCATCCGGCTCCGAGGGCTGTGAGGACATGCGATGTCGGGCCCTCGCTCCACGTTCATTGGCCACGGCCGCATCCTTGCGCACGCCCACCTCCGGTGTCCGGGGGTTCCCCCAGTCGGTCGCTCGCCCACCCGTACGGACGGGGGCGGCCCGGTGTTCAAACCGGAGTGACAGATTTCTTGAGGCTGACGTGACGAGCGGGACATGCGCGCACATTCCCACCGCTCGATCTTCACATCTCCGACACGCGGGCGAGGTCGCCGGAAGATTCCCGTGTACGGGGCACCCAAACCCGGTGTTGCAGAAATCACTTCACCCTCAGGCCCGCGCCAGCGCCGCCCGCCGCCGGTGCCGGGCGACCCGCTCCCGGTTGCCGCACGCCTCGCTGGAACACCAGCGCCGGCGCCGGCCGCGGGAGGTGTCCAGGTACAGCAGGGGGCAGTCGTCCCCCTCGCACTGCCGTACGGCGGCCCGCGCGACGGGGTCGGTGAGCAACTCGACGGCGTCCCGGGCGACCAGGGCGAGCAGCGCGGCGGAGCCGGGCGGCCCGGCCAACTCGCGCACCAGCCCGCCCCCTTCCACGGGCACGGCGACGGGCGCGGGGGTCGCACCGAGGGCCAGCTCGTTCACGCGCCCGAGCGCCCGCCCGTAGGACGCCGGGTTCCCGGGGCCCGGCCCGCGCACCAACACCCGTACGCATCCGCGCAGTTCCCGGAACCCGCTCAGCCAGGAGGCGTCGGCGTGACCGAGCGCCGTACCGTCGGGCACGAGCCCGGCACGCCCGATCCACGCGCACAGCGCGCCGACGCCGTCCAGCCGTTCGCCCGGATGCGTGGTCGCGAGGAGGTCCAGGCACACCCGTCCGGCGTCGAACCGCGGCGCGGGCGCGGAGGGGGCGCTACCGAGTGCCATGGGACAGTCACCGCCTGGGCAGAACCGTGCGGGGTCTCCCCCACAGTGCCCGCGCGGAGGGGACACCGGAACCCCTTGCGCCACGCTCGCGGTGGGATCCCGGGGAACGCCGGGCCGGAGGCGTGCCTCACCGGCTGTTCCCCCGCCGAGTGAGAGCAACGTTCCAACACGGTCACCCGCAGCCACAGGCCGGAAACGCGTCCTGCCTACCTTCGGGCTGAGTCAGCGGTCGGCAGACCGAGCAGCCGGAGCACCGTGGAGGCGTGATGACAGGCCCAGCCCCAACCCGTCGCAGTGGCCGCTGGATCGAGCGCTGGGATCCGGAGGACGAGGCGTTCTGGCGGGCGACCGGGGAGCGGACCGCCCGCCGCAACCTCTGGTTCTCCGTCCTGTCCGAGCACGTCGGCTTCTCCGTGTGGACCCTGTGGTCGGTCCTGGTCCTGTTCATGGGCCCGGAGTACGGCCTCACGCCCGCCGACAAGTTCCTGCTGACGTCGGTGGTCACGCTGGTCGGCGCGGTGGTCCGGGTGCCGTACACCTTCGCCGTGGCCGTCTTCGGCGGCCGCAACTGGACGATCGTCTCGGCGAGCCTGCTGCTGGTTCCGACCGTCGCCGCGTTCGTGGTGATGGAGCCGGGGACGTCGTACTCCACCTTCCTGCTGGTGGGCCTGCTGGCCGGCATCGGCGGCGGCAACTTCGCCTCCTCCATGACCAACATCAACGCCTTCTTCCCGCTCAGGAAGAAGGGCTGGGCCCTCGGCCTCAACGCGGGCGGCGGCAACATCGGCGTCCCCGTCATCCAGCTCGTCGCCCTCGCCGTCATCGGCGCGAGCGGCGGCCCGCGCGTACTGCTCGGCATCTACATCCCGCTGATCGTCGTGACCGCCGTGCTCGCCGCGCTGTTCATGGACAACCTGTCCTCGGTGAGGAACGACACCGGCGCGGCCAAGGACGCCGCCCGGGACGCCCACACCTGGATCATGTCCGTGCTCTACATCGGCACCTTCGGCTCCTTCATCGGCTACAGCTTCGCCTTCGGCCAGGTGCTGACGAACGGGTTCGGCCGGACGCCCCTCCAGGCGGCGTACCTCACCTTCATCGGCCCGCTGCTCGGCTCCCTCGTCCGCCCCCTCGGCGGCCGGCTCGCCGACCGCTACGGCGGCGCCCGCATCACCCTGTGGAACTACGTCGGCATGGCCGCCGCCACCGCCGTCCTCATCGTGGCCGGCATGCGCGAGTCGCTGCCGCTGTTCGTGTCCGTCTTCGTCGTCCTGTTCGTGCTCAGCGGGCTCGGCAACGGCTCGACGTTCAAGATGATCCCCGGCATCTTCCACGCCAAGGCGCTGGCCGAGGGCCTGGAGGGCGAGGCGGCGGTCGCCCACGGCCGGCGGCTGTCCGGCGCCTCCATGGGCCTGATCGGCGCGGTCGGCGCGCTCGGCGGTGTCGGCATCAACCTGGCCTTCCGCCAGTCCTTCCTCTCCTACGGCTCCGGCACCGGCGCGTTCGTCGCCTTCCTCGCCTACTACGGTGTCTGCTTCGTGGTCACCTGGGCCGTATACCTTCGCCGTACGGCGGCGCGGGTCCCGGCCACGACCACCGCATCGGAGGCGAAGGCCCGGCTCGGCTACGCCGAGGTGTGACGTAACACCGGTGACATCGAGCGGAACCGAGCCTGTCACGCATCGTTGACAGGCTCGGTCGGCGCGCCGGTCAGCCAGGAGGGCCCATGTACGACGAAGAACAGCATCCCGAGCACGGCCCCCTCGCCGGGTTCACCGTGGGCGTGACCGCCGCGCGCCGGGCGGAGGAACTGGGCGCCCTGCTCCAGCGGCGCGGCGCCACCGTCGTGCACGCCCCCGCCCTGCGGATCGTGCCGCTCGCGGACGACGGCGAACTGCTCGCCGCCACGCGGGAGATCATCGACCGGGCGCCGGACGTCGTGGTCGCCACCACGGCGATCGGCTTCCGGGGCTGGGTCGAGGCCGCGGACGGCTGGGGCCTCGGCGAACAGCTGCTGGGCCGGCTGCGCGGGGTCCGCCTGCTGGCCCGCGGCCCCAAGGTGAAGGGCGCGATCCGCGCGGCGGGCCTCACCGAGGAATGGTCGCCGTCCTCGGAGTCCCTGGCCGAGGTCCTGGACCGGCTCCTGGAGGAGGGCGTCGACGGCGACCGCGTCGCCGTACAGCTCCACGGGGAGCCCCTGCCCGGTTTCGTGGAGTCGCTGCGGGCCGCCGGGGCGGACGTGGTGCCCGTCCCGGTGTACCGCTGGATGCCCCCCGAGGACCTCGGCCCGCTCGACCGCCTCCTGGACGCGGCCGTCACCCGTGGCGTGGACGCCCTCACCTTCACCAGCGCCCCCGCCGCGGCCTCCCTCCTCTCCCGCGCGGAGGACCGCGGCCTGCTGGACGACCTGCTGTCCGCCCTGGCCCACGACGTCCTCCCGGCCTGCGTCGGCCCGGTCACCGCGATCCCCCTCCAGGCCCGCGGGGTGGACACGGTCCAGCCGGAACGCTTCCGCCTCGGCCCCCTGGTCCAGCTCCTGTGCCAGGAACTCCCGGCCCGCGCCCGGTCCCTGCCCGTCGCCGGGCACCGGGTGGAGATCCGCGGTCACGCGGTCCTGGTCGACGGCGACCTCAAGCCGGTCCCCCCGGCCGGCATGTCCCTGCTGCGCGCCCTGGCCCGCCGCCCCGGCTGGGTCGTCCCCCGCGCCGACCTCCTGCGCGCCCTCCCCGGCGCGGGCCGCGACGAACACGCCGTCGAGACGGCGATGGCCCGCCTCCGCACGGCCCTCGGCGCACCGAAGCTGATCCAGACGGTGGTGAAGCGGGGCTACCGCCTGGCCCTGGACCCGGCGGCGGACGCGAAGTACGCGGACGCGTGAGGCGTCGTCCGGGCCCTGTTCACAGGTAGGTGGCCTGGTGGACGTAGAGGCACTCGTGCCGCGGCACGATCAGATAGAGGAAGAACCCGCCGGGCACGTGCGAGACGTTCCCCTCGGGGGCCGCCTCCTGGTACGAGGTGCCGTCGAGGTAGAACGCGGCTGCCGCGCGGACCAGCTCGTCGGCCTGCTTCTCGACCTCGGCCACGAAGGCGGGTGGAGCGCCGCCGATGACGTACGCCTCGTCCGGGTCGTACTCCCACCGCCACGTCACGCGGACACCGCCTGCCGGGCCTCGGTCTCGACGGTGCGGAGCTCTGCCATCGCCGTGCGGAACCCGGGGTCGTCCCGGCTGCCGGCGTTGTGCACGGCGACGAGGGCGGCCTGGTAGCGGGAACGCAGCTCGGGCCGCCGCTCGATCTCCACCTGTGCCTGCCAGTAGCTGAGCCAGTACTGAAGGTGGCCGATCTTGCCGTCCTGGAGGGCGGCCCCCAGGGCCTGTTCCTTGTGCTGTTCCATTTCGCCCAGGCGATGCGGGGCGATGCGCGCCAGCGCGACGCGAACCGCGGCCGGGGTGCCCTCGGGGCGCGGGATCAGCTCGTGACTGTGGTCCGGTTGTGTGGTCACGCCGCGGCTCCTCCGTGCGCCCATGCTCGGCTTCCTGCACCCCACCGTACTGGGCATCACGGACAGCGACGTGGCGTCCGGCGCAGCGGTGCCCCGCCCACCTCGAACCACAGCAGTTTCCCCGCGCCCCGGTCCAGCGGGCTGTCCGCCAGGGACAGGCCGCCCCAGGAGTCGGCGTACTCCTGCACGAGGTGCAGTCCGCGCCCGGCCTCGGCGTCCACCGGAGCCGCCGGAACACGGTCCCAGGGGGGATCCCCGAAAGGCGCCGGGACGCGCGGGTGGCTGTCCCAGACGCCGACCCGCAGCCGGCCGTCCGCGAGGGCGGTGAGCCGGAGGGAGGCGGGGCCGGCGGTGTGCCGGTAGGCGTTGCCGACCAGCTCGGACGTCAGCAGTTCGACGGCGTCGAGGACTTCGTGTCTGCCGTGCCCGTTCAGCACGGCCCGTACGGTCATGCGTGCGACGCGTGCCGCGCGGGGATCATGCGGCAGCCGAAGGGCGTACACCCAGGTGTCGGGCAGGGATACGGTGCCCATGAAGACCTCCGGTGAGAGAAGGGAACGGGCTCGCTCAACTGGTCGCGCCGGGCGGTGGCTTTGCCTGCGGTACAGGTGCGCTTCCGGCTTGTGGGCGCGGGGAGTTGAGCAACGCAGCATCACCATAGAGCGCAGGGATGTCATAATTGACATCGATCGAAGGGAACGGTTGATAGTTCCCTCCTGTGGGTGACTCACGGCGTACACGACGACGAGAGAGGAATCAGTGCCGCCCAGCACCACCCCCACCTTGCGTCAGCAGCGCCTCGGCGCCGAACTGCGCAAGCTCAGGGAGCACTCAGGGCTTACGACTACGGCCGCCGCGGCACTGCTCGGCCTCAAGCAGGCGCAGATCAGCAACATCGAGTCGGGCCGTTACGCCGTCAGCGCCGACCGAGTACGCACCTTCGCGCGCACCTACAGCTGCGCGGACACCGCCCTGGTGGAGGCCCTCGCGGCGATGACCGGCGGACGCACGCGCGGCTGGTGGGACGAGTACCGTGATCACCTGCCCGCCAGCCTGATCGACCTGGCCGAACTGGAGCACCACGCCGCCGGGCTGCGGGTGGCTCTCGTCATCCACATCCCCGCTCTGCTGCAGACCACCGACCACGCCCGGGCGCTGTTCCGCACGGTCTTCCCGCCGCTCCAGCAGTACGAGATCGAGCACCGCCTCTCCCACCGCATCAAGCGGCAGAGCATCCTCCACCGGGAGAGTCCCACCCCGTACACCGCGACCATTCACGAGGCGGCGCTCAGAATGGGGTTCGGCGGCCGGGACGTAGCCGCCGCTCAGCTCGAACACCTGCTGAGCATGAGCGAACTCCCCGACGTCACCATCCGGATCATCCCCTTCGGCAAGGCGAGCTTCCACGGCACCGGCCAGGGAATCGACTACGTCGCCGGAGCGGTGCCCCAGCTCGACACGGTGCAGCTGGACACCCACCATGGCTGTGAGTTTCTCGACGGAGAAGCTCAACTGGACAAGTACCGCGCGGTGGTGGACCACATGGAGGCGAGCGCCCTCCGCCCCGAAGCGTCCCGCGACATCATCCACCGCATCGCACAAGACCTCTGAGGAACCACGCCATGCCCGAACTGACCTGGCAGAAATCCACCTACAGCGGCGACGCCTCCAATTGCGTGGAGATAGCCACCACCCCCACCACCATCCACATCCGCGACTCCAAGACCCCCACCGCCGACCACCTCACACTCGCCCCCTCGACCTGGGCGGACTTCCTTCTGTACGCGGCGCAAGCCGACTCCTCGGCCGCTTCGCGTTGACGATTGCCGGAATCGGGGAGGATCAGTCCGGACAGCCGGAAGGCCGTCTGTGACCACTTCATCCAGCCGTTAGCTGGCGGATTCCAGGCAGGACGAGATCAGCCGGAGTCGCGCAAGACCGCCGCTTGGCTGACGACGGTCGGAACGCCACCGCAGCCGGCCGTATCCGCTTCGAGACGGAGGACCCTCCTGGCAGACAGGTCGATCTCGGTCGACAACCCATCTGCCAGGAACATCACTCCTTCCCGAACACCACCCCCGACGTCGCTAGCCCGTCGCTCCGTGCTTTGTCCGAACGTCACGGCTGAAGGAGCAGACCCACTTCTGCCGACGGCTGTCCCACTCCATGCTGATGGACACCACGGTCGCGTCGCAGTCCTTCAGCCTCTCGATGGCCGCAGGCAGCGCCTGCAGTGCCTCATCGGGCAAATTGAGTTCGCACACGAGACTCAACTTGCCGTCTCCCGACCGCAGTACGACGACGGTCGGCCTTGCACCCCTTCTCCCCCTTTGACGTTGCGGCATTACGAAGGAACCGAGCCATGCGCGGACCGTTTGGTATGCCCCGTCCGCAGCCTTGGAGGCCATCGACTGAATGAACGGCGCCAAGGCCCACGTGGCGGCCGTGGCACTCACGGTCACAAGCACCTCGCCCGCGTCCGACTTCCTTCGAGCCATGCTTTCCGCTCGCGGGATTGGATCGCATTCCGGATCTTCGGTGCACGGATTCGCCTTACCCTGCCGTATTTGCACCTTTTGCACTCCCCGTGCTCCTCAGGGCTGAGCCAGCAGAATGCTCCATACCCCCGGCAGGGTGTTCTGAACTGCCTGACGGTGCGTCCGTCTGTGCGCGCTTCAGCAGGCCCTGGGTCGCTTCCGCCGGTCTACTGAAGCGCCCCTCCTTCCTGTCGCTGGCTGTCGTGACCTGTTCCCCGAACCTCGGTCCCGGCCACCTCCCCTGCCCCGCGGCGCCGGGAGCGGCTCGAGCCTCTGGAACTGCTCAAGTGGTTTGAAGACGGCGGCTCGCGGCGTTCACCCTGGTCGTATGAAGGGATTCGCGGGGTTCGGCAGGAAGCAGGATCTGGTGCTGGTGATCCGGGACTCGGACCTGGTCGGGGCGGCGCTGCGGGAGGCGTTGGACGGGGCTTCGGAGGAGGAGCGCGCGGGGCTGGAGCGGGCCGTCGCGCTCGTCGGGGCCACCGCCGGCGCCAGTGAGGGACGGCTGCGTGCCGACTGGGTCCGCGCCCGGCTGGCCGACGTCGGCTTCACCGGGGACATCGCCTCCGTCGCCGCCGTCAAGGCACTGCGCCAGGCCGAGCCGGGTCTGAGCCTGCTGGCGGCGGTGCAGTTGCAGAAGGACGCCGTGACCCATCAGGAGTAGGGGGCGGCTTCAGCCGGCCGGTGTCGCCTCCGGCACCGGCGGGCGCTCGGTCGGCGGTGCCGCCACCCCGCCCGTGCGGCGGAGTTTCTGCCAGCGCAGCCGGCCGCCGGTGAGGGCGGTGATCCAGGACTGGAGCAGGACGACGTACATCAGCTGGCGGTACAGGATCTGCTGGAGGGGGAGGGAGAGGAGCGGGGTGAGGCGCTCGCGGTCGAGGTGGAAGGCGTACCCCGCGCAGAGCGCCTGGACGGCCAGCACCGCGCACCAGGCCAGGACCGTCCTGGCCGTCGGGCCGAAGACCAGGCCGTAGACCAGGAAGAGGTCGATCAGGGGAGCCAGGAGCGGGGCCACGACCATGAAGAGCGACACGAGCGGCAGGCCCACGCGGCCGAAGCGGCCCGACGGACCCCGGTCGAACACCGCGCGGCGGTGCTTCCAGATGGCCTGCATGGTGCCGTACGACCAGCGGTAGCGCTGCGACCACAGCTGCTGGACCGACTCGGGCGCCTCCGTCCAGGCGCGGGCCTTCTCGGCGTACACCACGCGCCAGCCGTCGCGGTGCAGGGCCATCGTGACGTCGGTGTCCTCGGCGAGCGTGTCGTCGCTCATGCCGCCGACCCGCTGCAGCGCCGAGCGGCGGAACGCCCCGACCGCACCCGGGATCGTCGGCATGCAGCGCAGGACGTCGTACATGCGGCGGTCGAGGTTGAAGCCCATCACGTACTCGATGTGCTGCCACGCGCCGATGAGCCGGTTCTTGTTGCCGACCTTGGCGTTGCCGGCGACGGCGCCGACGCGCGGGTCGGCGAAGGGCTGGACGAGTTCGCGGACGGTCGCCGGTTCGAAGACGGTGTCGCCGTCCATCATCACGACCAGCTCGTGACGGGCGTGCGCCAGGCCCCGGTTGAGCGCGGCCGGTTTGCCCGCGTTGGCCTGGCGGATCACCCGTACGTCCGGCAGGTCCAGCGCCTCGACGATGTCGGCCGTGCCGTCCGCCGAGCCGTCGTCGATGACCAGCACCTCGATGGGGTGTTCGCTGCGCATGAGCGAACGGACCGTGTTCTCGATGCACTTGGCCTCGTTGAACGCCGGCACCAGCACCGACACCGGCTCGGTCACCGGTTCCCCGCCCCAGCGGAAACCGGGGCGCCGGGTGCGGCGGGCGTGCGCGCCGGACAGCAGCAGCATCAGGCCGAACCGGGCGAAGACGAGGCAGCCGACGACGGCGAGTCCGGCGACGAGGACCGTGGTGATGTCGTCGGACGCCGTCACCAGGAAGATCCACGCCCTCCCCTTCCACAGGCCGAGCCCGGTGACCGGGGTGTCGGCGCTCGGGGCCCGCAGCGCTCCGGTGAGGGTCTGGAAGGTGTAGCCCTGGTGCTGGAGCCGGGGCAGGAGCCGGTCGAGCGCCTGGACGGTCTGGTGCCGGTCGCCGCCCGAGTCGTGCATGAGGACGACCGCGCCCCGGCCGCCGTGCGGCGTGGCGTTGCGGATGATCCGCTCGACGCCGGGCTTGCGCCAGTCCTCGCTGTCGGTGTCGTCCACGACCGTGAGATAGCCACGGCTGCCGATGTACCGCGTCACCGGCCAGGACCGGTTGTCGATCGCGTCGGCGGAGGAGGAGTACGGCGGCCGGAACAGCGAGCTGCGGATCCCGGCCGCCCCGGCGAGCGCCAGCTGGTTCTGCGACAGCTCCCAGTCGATGCGCCGGGTGGAGTGGTACGACAGGTCGGGGTGGCCGAAGGTGTGCAGGCCCACCTCGTGGCCCTCGGCCACCATGCGCCGGACCAGCTCGGGGTGGCGCGAGGTCATGGCGCCGGTGACGAAGAAGACCGCGTGCGCGTGGTGCTTCTTCAGCACGTCGAGCACCTTCGGGGTCCAGGTCGGGTCGGGGCCGTCGTCGAAGGTGAGGACGATGCGGTGGCCGGGTATGCGCAGGCTGTCGCTGCGGCCGTCGCGCGTGTCGATGACCGGGCCGCCGTCCAGGACGCGCCGCGGAACCTCGTCGTTCGCCGCGGCGGGCCGGACACGGTGGTCGGCGAGGATCTCGTTGTGCACGTAGCCGCGCAGCATGAGCATCGCCAGGGTCGCCACCAGGACCAGGAGGGGGAGCAGGTAGCGCAGCGGCAGCCGGGTACGGCGGCGGGGGTGTGAGGCCATCTGGGGGTGTTCCGCCCGGTCGTCAGAGGGAGAGCTTGGGGTGCGGGCGCCGGGTGTGACCGGGCGGGGTGTGGGTCCGGCCCGGCGGGGTCGGCGTGGCCGCCGGAGCGGTGGCCGGAGCGGTGGCGGTGGCGGTGCCGGACGGTGCCGGGGACGCGGCGGTGGCCGGGGCCGACGGGGTCGGGGAACCAGTGGTCCCGGCGTCGGCGGCGGGCGCGGAGGCGGTGCCGCCGCCGTCCGGCCCGGTGGACGCGGAGGCGTCGGCGCCGGTGGGCGCTCCGCCGGCCGGTACGGCGGTGGCGCCCGCCCCGGCGCCGACGACGGGTGCGGTCACCGTGCCGGCTCCCGGCGGGGCCGGGGTCGTGGAGACGCTGGGCAGCGGTGAGGTGTCCACCTGGCCGGCCGGCTTGTCCTCGTGCTGGCCCGGTACCGGCAGCCAGGGCGCGGCGGAGTCGCCGGACAGCAGGGTGGCGACGATGACGGCGGCGTAACCGGCACAGGCGACGGCCACGGCCACGCCGAGCCGGCGGAAACGGCGGCTGCGACGGCCCGACTCGTCCACGAAGACGGGCCCGTCCGAGCCACGGGGGTCCCGTACGGCCGACTCCGCACCGACGGCGCCGAGTCGTACGTCGCCCAGCTGGACGGTCTCGTCCTGCGGGGTGAGGGCGGGGGCGGGCGTGGGGGCGGAGCCGGTCGCCGGGGCCTCGACGGTGCCGGTGGAGGCCCTGGAGGGCTCCTGCGCGGCGGGCTCGCCGGCCTCGGCAGACCCGGCGCGCTGGCCGGCCTCGATGGCATCCGCGGGCTCGGCCGGTCCAGCGGGCCGCTCCGATTCGGCGGACGCCCCGGATGCACCCTCCGCCTCAGTCCCCGCCGACCGCGCGGAGTCGCCCGGCTCCCCGAGACCGGCGGACCCGGCCGACTCGGCTACGGTCCCGACAGCCCCGGACGCCTCGCCGGTCCCGGCACCGGAGACGCCGACGGCCCCCGCACCGACGCCGGAGTCGCCGAAGGCCCCCGCACCGGAGGCCGCGACCTGCGCAACCCGTGCGTCCGAATTCATCCGCTCGTCGCCCCCGCCCATCGGCTCACCGCGCCCATCGGACGCCATCTCTCGCCCCTCGGGTTGGGCGTCTTCAGGACACTTTTCCACGCGCGTTCATCCCCCCACGGGACAGTCACGGGCGCTCTCACGATCCCGGGCACCCGTCGACCGGACCCGACGCCCACCCGGCCCGAGGGTTCCACTATCACCCTGTGCCCGGGCCAAGAATGTAACGCACGCGGAGGAGTGCAACGTGCCGGACCGGGTACGCGCGGACGCCCGTGCCCCTACGTCACACGCCGTTCATGACGTCCTCGTCCATGGCCGGAATCCAACCGTCGGCGGGCCGCCGCAACCACCCCTCCACCCGAGCGATCTCGGCCACCGCCGTCCGCAGGGCGGTCAATCCGGGATGTACCAGCCCCTTGCGCCAGACCAGGGAGACGGGCGACAGCGGGACGGGATCGACGAGGGGCCGTCGTACCGTCCCCGGCATGGGCGGGAAGTCCACGACGGCCAGGACCGGATTGCGGGTCTTCGCCATGATGCGGCCGAACTCCTCGTCACCGACGGCCAGCGGGAGCGGCGGGGCGAGCCGGATGGCGCGGTCCTGGAAGAGGCGCAGGGCCAGGTCGGTCCACTCGCGGGTACGCGGGTTCCCGGCCCCGGCGTACACCGTCTCGCCGGCCAGCGCGGACAGCGGCACCCGCGCCGACGCGGCCAGCGGGTGGTCGTCGGGCAGCACGACGGCCATCGGCTCGTACCGCACCGGCTGCTGCTCCAGGCCGGAGCGGAGCGCCGCGTCCAGTCCGGCGAACCGGCCGAAGGAGACGTCCAGGCGGCCGGTGAGCAACTCGGCGGCGGCTCCCGTGAGGCCGCTCTCGTAGCGGGCCATCAGCTCGCAGTCCGGGGCGAGTTCACGGGCCCGGTGCAGTACGCGGCGACCGGTGGCCAGGCCCGGTGAGTTGAGGTCGACCAGCAGCGGGCGGGCCTGGCCGGCGGCGAACGCGGCGAGCAGGTCGTCCTGGGCGGCGAGGACCCGGCGCGCGTGCGGCAGCAGACGTTCGCCGTCCGGGGTCAGCGTGACCTGCCGGGTGGTCCGTACGAACAGCTCGGCGCCCAGCTCCCGTTCCAGCCGCCGTACGTCCCGGCTGAGCGCCTGCTGGGCGACGTACAGCCGGGCCGCCGCCCGTGTGAAGTGCAGTTCCTCGGCGACGGCGACGAAGGACCGCAGCAGGCGGGGGTCTATGTGGGCGGCGGGGGCGGACATGGCGGCGAATTTACAACGCGGACGCGTGGATCGGGGCGCAGAAGGTGTTGGACCCGGTGATCCGCTCCCGGCGACCGTTGAGCCATGCCCCAAGAGACCGCCCAAGACGTCCGAAGAAGCCGAACAGACGGCAGGAGCGGCCACGCCGGTGGATACCGCCGCCTGTTCCGTCTCCCCGGCACCCGTGCCTTCACCGCCGGCAACCTCCTAGCCCGCCTGCCGATGGGCATGTTCAGCGTGAGCGCGGTCGTGATGATCGCCGGTTCCCGCGGCTCGTACGCCCTGGCCGGTGCCGTCACCGCGACGGGGCTCGCGGCGACCGCGCTGGCCGGTCCCTGGCTCGCCCGGCTGGTCGACCGGCACGGGCAGGCCCGGGTCGCGCTGCCGGCCACGGTCGTATCCGTGCTGGGCAGCCTCGCGCTGCTGCTGTGCGTCCGCTACGACGCCCCGGACTGGACCCTGTTCGCCGCCTACGCCGGCACCGCGGCCACCCCCAACATCGGCGGCCTGTCCCGCGCCCGCTGGGCCCATCTGCTGCGGGACGAGCCCGGCGCGCTGCACACGGCGAACGCGTTCGAGCAGGCAGCGGACGAGCTGTGCTTCATGCTCGGGCCGGTGCTCGCGTCCTTCCTGACCGGCACGTTCTTCCCGGAGGCGGGCACGCTCACCGGGGCGGTGCTGCTGCTCGCCGGCACGCTGGTGTTCCTCGCCCAGCGGGCGACCGAGCCGCCGCCGACGCCCCGCTCGCAGGGACCCTCGCCGCTGCGCAGCCCGGGCATCCCGCCCCTGCTGGCGTGCTTCATCGCGACCGGCGCGGTGTTCGGCTCCATGGAGGTCGTCACGATCGCCTACGCCGACGCGCAGGGGCACCGCGCGGCGGCCGGTGCGGTGCTTGCGCTCCAGGCGGCGGGCTCGTGCGCGGCGGGCCTGGTGTACGGGGCGCGGAAGCCGGCGAGGGCGCGCCTGTCCTGGTGTCTGGCGGCGATGGCCGGGCTCATGGCCCTGCCCTGGCTCGCGGCCGGCACCCGGTCCCTGCCGGCGCTGGCGGGTGCGCTGCTGGTGGCGGGGATGGCGACGGCGCCGACGATGGTGACGGCGATGACGCTGGTCCAGCGGCGGACCCGGGCCGACCGGCTCAACGAGGGGATGAGTCTGATGGTGACGGGCCTGCTCGCCGGCATCGCGTGCGGTTCGGCGACGGGCGGCTGGGCGGCGGAGCACCTCTCCCCCACCACCGCGTACGCCGCACCGGTGGCCGCCGCCGCCCTCGCCCTCGGCGTGGCCACGCTCACCCGCGCCGACAGGACCACCCCATGACGAAGGCCCCGCCGCTCGAAGCGACGGGGCCTTCGCCCACATGGGGTCGGCCCCCCGAAGGGGCCTCGTGGAGATGGCGGGAATCGAACCCGCGTCCAACGGTGCGGAATCAGGGCTTCTCCGTGTGCAGTCCGCTGCGATTTTCTCGGCCCCGGAGATCACGCGGACAAGTCTCCGACGGGCTCAGTCACTGTTTGGTTTCCCTCTACACCCCGTGACCGGGTCTAGAGGTTTAGTTCCCTAGCTGATGCCAGGATCCGGGTCGGGAACAGCCCCGGGCTGACACTTCGCAAGTCGCTACTTAGGCAGCGAGGGCGAAGGAATCGCGCTTGGTGTTGGCGATTATTTTTTGCGACATATGGTTTACGAGATCATTGCCGCTTCCTCGACACGCTTCCCCTGCTTCGACAGCCGCTGTCGAAACCGATCATCCCCATGTTGATTTTTCAAACCCCTCCGAGGAGGGTTCGCACACCCTCTGTGGAGTGCACTGCCATCGTACGTGACCAACGCCCGACGATGCCAGCCTATTCCCGTCGGCCCGAAGGCCCGTCGGGAAGAAGGCCCGTCGGCCCGTCGGCCGGCTAGTGGCCGCGCTGCCTGCGCTTGGCCGCCGCGATCGCCCGGTCCGCCTCCCGCCGGTCCTGCTGCTCCCTCAGCGTCTGCCGCTTGTCGTACTCCTTCTTGCCCCGTGCGAGGGCGATCTCGGCCTTCGCCCGGCCGTCCTTGAAGTAGATGGCCAGGGGCACGATCGTGTGTCCCGTCTCCTGGGCCTTCGACTCCAGCTTGGCGATCTCCTCGCGGTGCAGGAGCAGCTTGCGCTTGCGGCGCGCGGAGTGGTTGGTCCAGCTGCCCTGGTGGTACTCGGGGATGTGGGCGTTGTAGAGCCACGCCTCGCCCCGGTCGATCTGGACGAAGCCGTCGGTCAGCGAGGTCCGCCCCTCGCGCAGCGACTTGACCTCCGTGCCCATGAGCACGAGCCCGGCCTCGTAGGTGTCGATGATCGCGTAGTCGTGGCGGGCCTTCTTGTTCTGGGCGACGATCTTGCGCTTGCCGCCCTTCTCGCCGTCCCTGGCCTTGTCGGCCCCGCCGCCCTGCTTGGGCTGGGACTCCTTCGGTACGTACATTCCCTTGCTCATAGTGCCCACCATTTTCGCACCACACAGGGGGTGTGCGTACAGCCGATTACGCGTGGCTACGACGGGTCGCCCAGCCCGGTGAGGACCGTCTCGGCCCGTGGCAGGGCCTGCTCGGGCCCCGCCTCCAGGTCGGGGGTGATGCCCCGGCCGTCCACGGTGCGGCCGGCAGGGGTGCGGTAGTGGCCGACGGTCAGCTCGGCCACCGAGCCGTCGGGCAGCTCGGTCGGCATCTGGATCGAGCCCTTGCCGAAGGTGCGGGAGCCGATCACCACCGCGCGGCCCCGGTCCTGGAGGGCCCCGGTGAGCAGCTCGGCCGCGCTCATGGTGCCGCCGTCGACCAGGACGACCAGGGGGCGGCTGGTGTCACCGCCGGAGGCCGCGTGCAGGGCGCGCTGGGCGCCGTCGACGTCGTAGGTGGCGACCAGGCCGCCGTCCAGGAAGGCGGAGGCGGTGTCCACGGCCTCGGTGAGCAGGCCGCCGGAGTTGCCCCGCAGGTCCAGGACGGTGCGGCCGTCGGCGGGGACGGCGCGCAGCGCCTCGCGGACCGCGTCGGCGGAGCCCTTGGTGAACGCGGCGACCTTGAGCACGGTGACGCCGTCGGGCAGCCGGCGCACGGTCACGGAGTCGGTGGACAGCCGGGCCCGGTGCAGGGTCTCGGTCCACGCGCGCGTGCCGCGCTCCAGGCCGAGGGTGACCGTCGTACCGGCCGGGGCGCCGTCGCCGACCCCGCGCAGGGCGTCGCCGCGGAGCAGGGCGACCACCTCGGTGACCGGGCGCCCGTCGACCTTCCTGCCGTCGATGCTGCGCAACCGGTCGCCCGCCCTGATCCCGGCGTCGGCGGCGGGCGAGCCGGACTGCACCCGGGTCACCTCGATCCCGCCGTCCGCCTCCTGCCGCGCCCACAGGCCGACACCGGTGTACCGCCCGTCGAGCGCGTCCTGGAACTCCTCGTACTCGCCCTCGGAGTAGACCGCGGCCCAGCGGTCCCCGCTGCGGCTGACGGCCCTTTCCGCCGCCTCCATCGGGGACTTGCCGTCGGCCATCGCCTCCGCGGCGGCCCTCTCGACGGCCTCGTGCCGGGCGGTCGGGCCCGCGGGGCCGGCGGCGGACCTCCGCGCCGGAACGTCGGATTCCGGGAAGGAGCCGGTGGCGGCACCGGCGATCAGCACACCGGCGAAGACCAATGTCAGGGTGGCCCCACGGCGGACGCGGCGGGGCTGACAGAACAGGTCACGGCCTGACATGGCGGCGAGTCTAGGGCAACGCGAAGGGGCCGTACGGCCGGAAGCCCGTACGACCCCGTTGGCATGCGTCACACCTTCAGATACTTGCGCAGGGCGAAGAACGCGGCGAGCGACGGCATCAGGACACTGGTGGCCAGGATCAGCGGCAGCTTGGTCAACACCGCGTCCCAGCCGACGAAGTTGATGAGCGTGAGCTTGTGGGACAGCTCCATGCCGTGGTCGATGGTGAAGTACCGGCCGACCACGAGCGCGATGCAGGCGAGGCCGCCGCCGATGAGTCCGGCGACCGCGGCCTCGGCGATGAACGGCGCCTGGATGTAGAAGCCCGAGGCACCGACCAGGCGCATGATCCCGGTTTCCCGCCGTCGGCTGAACGCCGAGACGCGCACGGTGTTGACGATCAGCAGGAGCGCGACGATCAGCATCATCGCCATCACGCCGAGCGCGCCCCGGTTCATCAGGTTCAGCAGCTGGAAGAGGTTGTCCAGGATGCCCTTCTGGTCCTGCACCGACTGCACGCCGTCCCGCCCGTTGAACGCGGACGCGATCACCTGGTACTTCTGCGGGTCCTTGAGCTTGATCCGGTACGACTCCTGCATCTGGTCCGGCGTCAGCGAGCCGGCCAGCGGAGAGTTGCCGAACTGCTCCTTGTAGTGCTTGTACGCCTCGTCCTGCGACTCGTAGGTCACCTTCTCGACGACCGGCATCTTGTCCAGGTCCGCGAGGATCTGCTTCTTCTGGTCCTCGGTGACCGCGCCCTTGGCGCAGTGGACGTCGTTCTCCGCGTCGTGCTTGTTGCACAGGAAGATCGAGACGTTGACCTTGTCGTACCAGTAGCCCTTCATGGTGCTCACCTGGTCGCTCATCAGCAGCGAGCCGCCGAACAGGGCCAGGGACAGGGCGACGGAGACGATGACGGCGAAGGTCATCGTCAGATTGCGGCGGAGACCGACACCGATCTCCGACAGGACGAACTGGGCGCGCATGGCGGGTTCTTCAGGCCTTTCCGGAACTGGGTGCTGGTGCGGTCAGTGCTGGTAGCCGTAGACGCCGCGGGCCTGGTCGCGGACGAGGCGGCCCTTCTCCAGCTCGATGACGCGCTTGCGCATCTGGTCCACGATGTTCTGGTCGTGCGTCGCCATGATGACGGTCGTGCCCGTCCGGTTGATGCGGTCGAGCAGCTTCATGATGCCGACGGAGGTCTGCGGGTCGAGGTTGCCGGTGGGCTCGTCGGCGATCAGCAGCTTCGGCCGGTTGACGAACGCGCGCGCGATGGCGACGCGCTGCTGCTCACCACCGGACAGCTCGCCGGGCCTGCGGTCCTCCTTGCCGCCGAGCCCGACGAGATCGAGCACCTGCGGCACGGACTTGCGGATCTCGCCGCGGGACTTGCCGATGACCTCCTGGGCGAAGGCCACGTTCTCCGCGACCGTCTTGTTCGGCAGCAGCCGGAAGTCCTGGAAGACCGTGCCCAGCTGGCGGCGCATCTGCGGCACCTTCCAGTTGGACAGCCGCGCGAGGTCCTTGCCCAGCACGTGCACCTGGCCGTGGCTGCACCGCTCCTCGCGGAGGATGAGCCGCAGGAAGGTGGACTTTCCGGAGCCGGAGGACCCCACGAGGAAGACGAACTCGCCCTTCTCCACCTCCAGGGAGACATCCCTGAGTGCGGGGCGGGTCTGCTTGGGGTAGACCTTGGAGACATTGTCGAATCGGATCACGGATGCACCACGGGTCGCCGGGGGTAGATGAGCGTGACCATACGCGAACCGGGCGTGCCGGCGCAGTCGCGGGTTGAGGTTGGCAAGACTTGTACGTTTTTGTACCGGCCGCTTCCCGCGCCCCGTTCCCGGAGGCCCCGCGCACGCGCCGCGGGAACCTGGCACAGTGGAAGGGAAACGAAGGACGACGGGAACGCGGGGGAACGTTCTCGTGGCCGTGAGCGTTGTGCATGTGATGGCCGGTGCAAGGAGGGCGAGCGCATGACGTACGACCGGTTGGTGTGCGCGAACTGCGCGGCGCCCGTGAGCGAGGGCCGGTGCCCGGTGTGCCGTGCCAACCGCGAGCGACTGCAGCAGGAGGGCTTCTTCCAGGGCCTGGGCGGGTTGAACCCGATGGCGCTGATCGCGCTGCTGGCGGTGCTGATCGCCGCGGTGGCGCTGCTGGCGCACCAGACGGCCTGACGGAAAGCGTCACAAGGGCCCGGAGCCGAGGCTCCGGGCCCTTACGCGTGTGCCGTGCGTGACCTCGCGGATACGGTCAGGCGGCGGCGCCGCGGCCGCTCACCAGGCGCGGCAGGATGCGGAAGCCGATGCCGCCGGCGATCATCGTCGCGGCGCCGACGAGCAGGAACGCGGTCTGGCCGGCACCGGTCTCGGCGAGCTGCTTGTCGCCGCCCTGGACCGAGGTGTCGGAGCCGGTGTCGGTCAGCGCCGAGGAGCCCTCGTCCTGCGGGACGTTGTTGTTGCCGCCGTCGGGAATGGTGTTGTTGCCGGTAGTGCCGGAGGTGCCGGTGTCACCGCTCGTGCCAGTGGTGCCACTCGTACCGGTGTCACCGGTGGTGCCGGTCGTACCCGTCGTGCCGCTGTCACCACTGGTGCCGGTCGTGCCCGTGGTGCCGGTCGTGCCCGTGGTGCCGGTCGTGCCCGTAGTGCCGGTCGTGCCCGTAGTGCCGCTGTCACCACTGGTGCCGGTCGTGCCGGTGGTACCGGTCGTGCCCGTAGTGCCGGTCGTGCCGGTCGTGCCCGTAGTACCCGTGGTGCCGGTGTCGCCAGTAGTACCGGTGGTGCCGGAGTCACCAGTGGTGCCTGTGTCGCCCGTAGTACCGGTCGTACCCGTGTCACCGCTGGTGCCGGTGGTACCGCTGTCACCGGTGGTACCGCTGTCACCGGTGGTGCCGGAGTCACCGGTGTCACCGTTCGTCCCTGACCCGCCGTCCGCGCTGCCACCACCGTCGGTCCCCAGGGTCGTGCCCTCGGTCACGCCGATGGTGGCGCCGCCGTCGGCGGTGCCACCGTCCGTGTTGCCGCCGTCGGCGCCGACACCGCTCACGCCGAGGCTGATCGGACCGGCCTGGACACCGAGGTCCAGCGCGGAAGCCGCGCCGGCGGCCGTCAGCGACGCACCGGCCGCGATCACGGCGCCGGCGGCTATCCGCGCGACCCGGATCCGCGTCTTCTTCGTCATATGGTTGCTACCCCCAGTAGCTGTTCGTCAATGAGGCGGCGCGTGGGGCGTGCCGTGATCGACGGAGGCAGCTGGTGACGAAGTGGCGTCAACTCGATCCCCCGGTTCACATGCGCCCCAAGGTACGCATGCCGCGCCTCACCCTTCCGAGTTTTCACAGCAACGTCAAGGGCGTTGCGGGCGCAATGTCCGGTGGAGTGGCCTTTGCGGGGAGTAGAAGCCTGTGAGTGTGACGTAAAACCCAGGAGAACGAACAACTGCCGCCTGCGGGGCGGCAGTTGTCATGTCGACAAAGTTACTTCTCCTGCTGCTTGCGCCAGCGAATCCCGGCCTCCAGGAAGCCGTCGATCTCGCCGTTGAACACGGCCTCCGGGTTGCCCACCTCGTGCTCCGTGCGCAGGTCCTTGACCATCTGGTACGGGTGCAGCACGTACGAACGCATCTGGTTGCCCCAGGAGTTGCCGCCGTCGCCCTTGAGGGCGTCCATCTTGGCCTGCTCCTCCTGCCGGCGCCGTTCCAGCAGCTTGGCCTGGAGGACGTTCATCGCGGTGGCCTTGTTCTGGATCTGCGACCGCTCGTTCTGGCAGGAGACCACGATGCCGGTGGGCAGGTGCGTGATGCGGACCGCGGAGTCGGTCGTGTTGACGCCCTGGCCGCCGGGGCCGGAGGACCGGTAGACGTCGATGCGCAGCTCGGACTCGTCGATCTCGACGTGGTCGGACTGCTCGACCACGGGCAGCACCTCGACACCGGCGAAGGAGGTCTGCCGGCGCCCCTGGTTGTCGAAGGGCGAGATGCGCACCAGGCGGTGCGTGCCCTGCTCGACGGAGAGGGTGCCGTAGGCGTACGGCGAGTGCACGGCGAAGGTGGTCGACTTGATGCCGGCCTCTTCGGCGTACGACGTCTCGATCAGCTCCGTCTTGTATCCGTGCTGCTCGGCCCAGCGCAGGTACATGCGCTGGAGCTTCTCGGCGAAGTCGGCGGCGTCGACGCCACCGGCCTCGGCGCGGATGTTGACGAGCGCCTCACGGGAGTCGTACTCGCCGGACAGGAGGGTGCGGACCTCCATCTCGTCCAGCGCCTTCTTCACCGAGACCAGCTCGGACTCGGCCTCGGCGCGGGTGTCCGGGTCGTCCTCCTCCTCGGCCATCTCGAAGAGGACCGCGAGGTCGTCGATCCGGCCGCGCAGCGCCTCGGCCTTCCTGACCTCGGCCTGGAGGTGGGAGAGCTTGCTGGTGATCTTCTGCGCCTCGTCCGGGTTGTCCCACAGGGACGGGGCCGCCGCCTGCTCCTCAAGCACGGCGATATCTGCCCTCAGCTTGTCGAGGTCCAGGACGGCCTCGATCGACTCCATGGTCGAGGAGAGGGACTTCAGCTCTTCGGATACATCGACGACTGCCACGCCTTCCAGCGTAACGGCTGTGGCAAGCGACCCTGCCCGCCTCCCGGCCGACCGGGCCGGACGGGAGGCGGGCCGGGCCCGGGTCAGGGGGCCGACGTGCTGTGGGTGCCCGGGGCCGGCTGGTCGTCGTCCCCGCCGGAGGAGGCGAGCCAGGCGCCGACGGCCACGGCGGCGGCCACCACCACCCCGGCCACCCCGAGCGTCACCCGGCGCCGCCGCACGGCGGCCCGGTGGCGGGCCGAGCCCGGCCGGGGCGCGCCGCTGGCCCGGGGCACGCGGGCGGTCCCGTGCGCGCCCCCCGCCAGCTCGTCCGGCCCCGGCACCCGCATCGAGGTGTGCGTGTCGCGGTTGGAGTCGGGCTTGGCCCCTGGGACCAGGGACACCGCCCCCCGCCGCCGTACCGGCTCGCCCTGCGGGGCCGACGGCACGGACTCCTCCGCGCCGTCCTCGGAAGGGTCGGGCTCGTCCACGTCCAGCGGCGGCATCCCGGCCAGCGTGGGCAGCTGCTCGCGCAGCCGCGCCGCCAGCTCGGAGGCGCGCAGCCGGGAGGCCGGGGCCTTGGCCAGGCACTGCACCAGCAGCTGCCACAGCTCCTCGGGGATGCCGGGCAGCGGTACGACGGTCTCGGTGACGTGCCGCCGCAGGACCGCGCCCGGGTGGCCGCCGCCGAAGGGCGTGAAGCCGGCCAGCAGCTCGTACAGGACCGTGGCGAGCGCGTAGATGTCCACGGCGGCCCGGGGCGGCAGGCCCTCGACGATCTCCGGTGCCAGGTAGTCCGGCGTGCCGATGATCTTGGTGGCGCGGGTCCGCCGGGGCGAGTCGATCAGCTTGGCGACGCCGAAGTCGGTGAGCAGGGCGGGGTGGGAACCGCCCGGCCCGATGGGGCCCCGCATGTCGAGCAGGACGTTCTCGGGCTTGACGTCCCGGTGGACGACCCCGGCCGCGTGGGCCGCCGCCAGCGCGTCGGCGACGTCGGCGACGATCGCCACGGCCGCCTCGGGGGCGAGCCGCCGCTCCCGCTCCAGCCGGGTGCGCAGGTCGGTGCCGCGCACGAGGTCCATGACCAGGGCCAGGTCGTTGCCGTCGACCACCAGGTCGCGCACGGTGACGATGTGCGGGTGCTCCAGACCGAGCAGCGCGGTGCGCTCCTGCACGAAGCGTCCGACGAGCTCCTGGTCGGAGGCGAGGTCCTCGCGCAGCAGCTTGATGGCGACGGGGCCGTCCGGTCCCTCGCCCAGCCACACCGTCCCGGCGCTTCCCCGCCCCAGGATCTGGTTCGCGGTGTACCGGCTGCCGATCTTCCGTGCCAAGACTGCTCCTACAGACGCGTGTTGTCGCCAAAACTACGCGTCCGACGAGCCAACCTTCACCGCGGAGACGGAAATCACCCGGCAGATGTCGACAAATCTCCGAACCAGCGGTCAGTTTCCGCTGCCGGAACCGCCGAGGTCCTTGATCCAGCCACCGGCCTTGCCGATCCAGTCGGACATCTGGTCCCAGTAGCCCTTGCCGGTGCCGATCCAGTCCTGCAGCGGGGTCAGCTCCCAGACCAGCCAGCTCGCCACGATCAGGATGACGATCGTGAACAGGCAGCCCTTCAGGCAGCCCAGTCCGGGGATCTTCATCCGGTTGGCGCTGCGCTGCCGGGGTTCCCGTGGCTCCCGCGCGGGCCGCTGCGGCTCCGGCGGGGCGGGAGGCGCGTACCGCTGGGGCTGCCGGGGCTCCTGGGGCGGGGCGTACTGCTGGGGCTGCTGTTGCGGATAGCCGTACCCGGCGCCCTGCTGCCGGCCGCGCGGCTGCGGCTGCTGCGGACGGCCCTGCGGGGCCGGGCGCGGCTGCTGCTGGGGGCGGGCCACCTGCCGCTGGGGGCGGCGGCGCAGCGGGTCCTCGTCCGGGCCCAGGTACTGGATCTGCGTCTGCTCGTTGCGGTCGCGGGCGGCCCGCAGCTGGTTCTGCCAGGGGTGCGGCTGCTCGCCCTGCCCCTGCTGCCCCTGCTGGCCGTACTGCCCCTGCTGCCCCTGCGGGACGGGCGGCAGGACCGCCGTCGGGTCCGCCGCGCCCGTGTTCGGCAGTACGGCGGTGGGGTCGGCGGCGCCGGCCGGGCCGCCGGTGTGCGGCAGCACGCTGGTGGCGGCATTCGGGTCGTACGCCCCCTGCGGCGCGTTCGTCGGCAGGACCTGGGTGGGGTCGGCGGCACCGGGGACGCCCGGGACCGCGGCGGGGGCCGGGTCGGGGGCGAGCAGCGCGCCGACGCCCTCGGCGGCGGCGATCTGCGCGGCGTTCGCGTGCACCCCGACGCCCTCGGCGACGACCCGCAGCCCGCGCGCGAGGTTCTCCGCGCTCGGCCGCTCCTCCGGGTTCTTGCGCAGGCAGCGCTCTATGACCGTCCACAGCGGCTCGGGGACGGTGGAGGGGCGGCGCGGTTCGGCGCTCAGGTGCTGGTGCAGGACCTCGAGGGCGGAGCCACCGGAGAACGGCGGACGTCCGGTGACCAGCTCGTACAGCAGGATGCCGGCGCCGTAGACGTCGACGGCGGAGGTCTGCGGGCGGCCCTCGGCGGACTCCGGCGCCACGTACGCGGGCGTGCCGACGAACTCGTGGGTGCGGGTCAGGCCCGGGGAGTCGGCGAGGCGGGCGATGCCGAAGTCGGTCAGCATCGGGTGCATCCGGCCGCCGTGCTGCATGAGCAGCACGTTGGCGGGCTTCAGGTCGCGGTGGACGACGCCGTCGGCGTGGCTCGCGGCGAGGGCGTCGGCGATCTGGGCGGTCAGCAGGGCCGCGGCGACCGGGGTGAAGGGGCCGTTCTCGCGCAGGTAGCGGTGCAGGTCGGGGCCGTCGACGAGGTCCATGACCAGCGCCAGCAGATCGCCCTCGACGACCAGGTCGCGGACCCGGACGATGTTCGGGTGGGTGAGCCGGAGCAGCACGGAGCGCTCGCGCAGGAAGCGCATCACGATGTCCGGGTCGCTCGCCAGCTCCTCCTTCAGGACCTTGATCGCGACGGTCTCCCCCGGCTGTCCGGGCACGGCCGCCTCGGCGCCCGCGGTCTCACGCTGGCGGGCACGCCAGACGGTGCCTGTGGCACCGCGTCCGAGCGGTTCCTCAAGCAGGTATTTGCTGCCGACTGGCCGCACGTCTCGCGCTCCCTGCTGGTCGCTGTTGCTTCGCTTGCCTGCGTTCCGGTGTTCCGACCCACTGTAGGCCGTGCTCCACGGCACCACGTACGCGTTCCCGAGCACGTTCGCTGGCTCGACGGGAAGACGCGCGGCCCGGTCCGCCGGTTGCCGGGGACCGACGTGACCGATCTCAACTGATCACCTGTGACGTGTTGGTCAGGCATTTTTGGGGGCAGAGCCGACCAATCAAGATCACTTCTGCCCGGGTCACGGGCGCGTTGTCGGTGGCAGGTGCGAGGATGCGTGCAGCAGCTCCCTGGGATGCCTTCAGTGGCTGCTGGCCGACGTGCTCGTGCGGGGGTGGGGGGAAGTCCGCGCCCGCGCAGATCCGCGCAGAAGGGACCGCTGACGCCGATGCAGATCCGGCTGACCGTCGTAGACCCGCTCGGCCCGTCCCCGCAGCGGGGCCGCGCCGCGAGCCGCGACGTGCTGGTCACGGCTCCCGCGGGCACGGAGCTGGCCGCGGTCGCGTCGGCGCTGGCCGGGGCGGTCACCGCGGAGGGCGGCACGGGGCGGGAGGCCGGCGGCGCGTCCGTGGTGCTGTACGCGGGCACCGAGCGGCTCGACCCGCGCCGCAGCACGCTCGGCGAGCCTCCGCTGGTCGACGGCGCCGTGCTGTCCCTGGGCGCCCCGGCGGCCCCCGAGCCGCATCCCGAACTGGACGACGCGCCGACCCGGCTGCACGTGGTCGCCGGCCCCGACGCGGGCGGGGTCCATCTGCTGCACGGCGGCCGGATCACGGTCGGCCGCTCCGCCGACGCCGACGTCCCGCTGGACGACCCCGACGTCTCCCGTCTGCACTGCGTGGTCACCGTCGGCGCGGACGGCCGGGTCTCGGTCGCCGACCTCGGCTCCACCAACGGCACGTCCCTCGACGGCGTACGGGTGACGGAGCGGCCGGTACGGGTGCCCGCCGGGGGCCTGCTGCGGATCGGAGAGTCCGCCCTGCGGGTGACTCCGTCCGGGGGACCCGGGATGCGGGTGCGGACCATGGCCGACGGTGAGGGGTGCGTACGGGTCGCCGTGGGCGAGGAGCGGGGCCCGTCGGACGCGGGTCCGCCGGGGGCCGGTGCCGCCGTGCCGCCCGCACGGACGCCCTCCTCCGGAGTGAGCGGTGCCGGTGAGGCCGGAGGGGCTGCCGGTGGCGCGGGGCACCCGCACGGCGCGGCGCCTTCCGCCGGCGGGCACTCCGGTGCGTGGGCCTCCTCCGGCGGTGCCCGGCACGCCTACGACCCCCACGGCTCCGCCGGCTGGGACGCCGGGGCCCGGGAGCACCGGCGCGGGCAGTCGCCCGTCGTGCCGGGGCAGGCGGGCGCGCCGGGCGTGGAGAGTCCCGGCGGTGGCTCGGCCGGCGCGTTCCGCCCGGTGTCCGGCGCGGACACGCACGCGGGCCGGTCCGGGATCGCCGGGACCGGTGCCGAGGACACGGGGGCGCGCGGGCGCGACGGCACCCCGCTCGGGGGCACCGGCCTCCCGCACGGTGTCCGGCGGCGCGGGCTCGGCGCCTGGGCGCGCCGGCTGGCCGGCGGGCGCGGGGAGCAGCCGTCCGGCCCGCAGGCGTACGACGGTACGGCCGCGCCCGCCGGCGGCGCCCCGCCGGACGACGCCCCACGGCAGCCGGAGACCTGGCCGGACCCGGCCGCGCTGCTGCTGACCGCGCTCGGCCCCGGGCCCCGGCTGTGGGAGCGCGGGCCGGGACACCCCGAGGCGCTGACCGTACGGCTCGGCACGGCCGACCGGAGCACGCCGGACGGCTCGGGCCTGCTGCCGGCGGTGCCGGTGACGGCCGCGCTGCGGGAGGCGGGCGCGCTGGGTCTGGCCGGTCCGCGCCCGAGGCTGTCCGGGCTGGCCCGCGCGGTGCTGGCCCAGCTCGCCGCGCTGCACTCCCCCGACCTGCTGGAGATCGTGCTGATCAGCGCGGACCACGCACGGCCGGTGGCGGACCGTACCGCCGAGTGGGCCTGGCTCGGCTGGCTCCCGCACGTCCGTCCGGGCCACGGCCAGGACTGCCGGCTGCTGCTGGCCTACGACCGTGAGCAGGCGGCGGCCCGCACACAGGAACTGCTGCGCCGGGTGGAGGACCACGCGGCGACGGGCCGCGCGACGGCCCACCCGGCGCCTGCGCGCGACGCGGCCGCCCCGGCCCCGTCCGGCACCGGCATCCACCACGGACCGGACCCCTCCCCCGCGACCTACGACGGGCCCCAGGGGACCCATGAGGCGTACGGGACCTACGGCGGCCCGGGGCACGCGGTGCGCCCCGCCGGCCCCGGCACGCCCGGCGCACCCGCCGCTTCCCCCGCCCACACCGAGCCCCCCGCCCGCCGCCCCTCCTGGGCCAGGGAGACCTCCGGTGCCGGCGGCGGCTTCGGCGGACCGTTCACCGTGGTCGTCGTGGACGGGGACCCCGGCGGGGCCGCGCTGCGGGACGCGCTCGCGCGGCTGGCCGTGGCCGGGCCCCGCGCCGGGGTCCACGTGGTGTGTCTCGCCGAGACCCCGACCGCGTCGCCGGCCTCCCCGGTGGCGGAGACGTACGAGGCCGCCTGCGCGGTGACGCCCACGTTCCGGCACTGCGGTGCCGTGGCGCTGCTCGGCGGGGACGTCGCCGCCACGCTGCGGCTGACGCGGGTCGCGCCGGGCGGTCCGGTCGGCCCCGGTTCGCCCGCCACCGTCGACGCCGTCTCCGCCGCCTGGGCCGAGCGGTTCGCGCGGGCACTCGCACCGCTGCGTCCGGACGGCCCCGCCGGCGAGCACCACGCGCGCGTGGCGGTGCCGCTGCCCCAGTCGGCCCGGCTGCTGGACGAGCTGGGGCTGGCCCGGGCCACCCCCGCGTCGCTGATGGCCCGCTGGGCCGACGCGGCCGACGACACCCGGTCGCTGGGCGGGCGGGCCCGCGCGGTGCTGGGGGCCGGGCCGCGCGGACCGGTCACCGTCGATCTCGTGGCCGACGGGCCGCATCTGCTGATCGAGGGGCCGGCCGGCAGCGGCCGTACCGAACTGCTGCGGGCCGTGGTCGCCTCGCTGGCCGCCGCCGAGCGGCCGGACCGGCTGGCCATGGTCCTGCTCGACGGCCGGGACGGGGTCGGCACGGGCGCCGGCCGTGGTGAGGGCCTGCGCGTGTGCACGGACATACCGCATGTGACCACGCACCTCATCGCCAACGACCCGGTCCGCATGCGGGAGTTCGCGCAGTCGCTGGCCGCCGAGCTGAAGCGCCGGGCGGAGCTGCTGGGCCGGACCGACTTCGCCCAGTGGCACGCCGGACAGGAGGTGTCCGGCCGGCTGGTCGCCCAGCGCACGCCCCACCCCGGTGCCGCGTCCTCCTGCGGTGACATCGAGACGCCCCCCAGCTCGACCCTGCGGCTGCGGCCGGGTGCCGCCGCCCGGCAGCGGGCCGCGGCCGTGGCGCCGTTGCCCCGGCTGGTGGTGGTCGTGGACGACCTGGACGCACTGGTCTCCCCGGCGCTCGGCTCGCCGGGCCGGCCCGCCGCCGGATCGGTGATACGGGCGCTGGAGGCGGTTGCCCGGGAGGGCGAGCGGCTCGGCGTCCAGCTGGTGGCGGCGGCCGGGACCGGCGGCCGTACGGCGGAGTCCGAGCCGGCGCGCCGGGCCGCGCTGCGCGTCACGCTGGACGCCCCGCAGCCGGGGCCGGACCAGCCGGCGCCGGGCCGGGGCACGCTGGTGTACGCGGACGGGCGGGCCACCGGTTTCCAGGGCGGCCGGGTGACGGGCCGTATCCCGCGGACCGCGACCCAGCGGCCCACGGTCGTCCCGCTGGACTGGGAGCGCATGGGCGACCCGCCGGCCCGCCGGCCCGTGCGGGAGCTGGGCAACGGCCCGACCGACCTGGCGCTGCTGGCGAGCGCGGTGGAGCGGGCGGCCCGTGAGGTCGCGGCGGCGGAGGTGCCCTCCCTGCTCTGACGGAACCCCGTCACCCCTCCAGGCGAACCCGGCCCCTCCCCGGCCGGCCCCCGGCCCGCGTGCCGTCATAGATCCGGGGGCATGCACCCCTGGTCACGAGCCGGTCACGATGAGCCGGTGGACACCGCAGGCGCTCTTGCCCACCCGTCGCGGCCCGGCGTACACCGGACCGCACGGGACAGAGTTCTGACGTTCAACAACGTTCAACGGAGAACGACGAACGGGGAAGTGATGCGCAGCAAGAGCAGCACGTTCCGGTCACACAGGGCCGTCACCACACTCGCCGCACTGCTGACGGGAGCGCTCGCGCTCTCCGCCTGCTCCGGCGGTGACGACGACAAGAAGGACAACGGGGACAAGAGCAGCGGGGCCACCGGCTCCACCGTCACTCTGCCGAAGCTGGACGGCGCCCACCTGGAGGTGGCCGCCGTCTGGACCGGCGGGGAGCAGGCCAACTTCAAGAAGGTCCTGGCCGAGTTCGAGAAGCGGACCGGCGCCACGGTCACCTTCGTTCCCGCGCAGGACCCCATCATCAATTTCCTCGGTTCGAAGATCGCCGGTGGCCAGCCGCCGGACGTGGCGCTGCTGCCGCAGCCCGGCGCGATCAAGCAGGCCGTCGAGAAGGGCTGGGCCAAGCCGCTCGGGGCCGGGGCCCAGCAGGAGCTGGCGAAGAACTACTCGCAGGGCTGGCAGGACATCGGCACGGTCGGCGGCAAGCAGTACGGCGTCTACTACAAGGCCGCCAACAAGTCGCTGATCTGGTACAACGCCAAGGTCTTCGAGAACGCGGGCGCCCAGGAGCCGAAGACCTGGAAGGACCTGCTGACCGCCGCGCGGGCCGTGTACGACTCGGGTGTCACCCCGTTCTCGGTGGCCGGCGCGGACGGCTGGCCGCTGACCGACTGGTTCGAGAACGTGTACCTGTCGCAGGCGGGGCCGGAGAAGTACGACCAGCTCGCCCAGCACAAGATCAAGTGGACCGATCCGTCGGTGAAGCAGGCACTGACCACGCTCGCCGAGATCTGGGGCAGGAAGGACTATCTGGCGGGCGGTCAGAAGGGAGCGCTGCAGACGGAGTTCCCGCAGTCCGTCACCCAGACCTTCACCGGCGGCGACCAGCCGAAGTCCGCGATGGTCTACGAGGGCGACTTCGTGCAGGTGAACATCGGTGAGACCAAGGCGAAGGTGGGCACGGACGCCAAGGTGTTCCCGTTCCCCGCGGTCGGCGCGGGCGCGCCGGTGGTCTCCGGCGGTGACGCGGCGGTGATCCTGAAGGACTCCAAGGCGGCACAGGCCCTCGTCACCTTCCTCGCCTCGCCGGACGCGGCCACGATCCAGGCGAAGCTCGGCGGCTACCTCTCGCCGAACAAGAACGTGCCGATCTCGGCGTACCCGAACGCGGTGCAGCAGAAGATCGCCAAGGCGCTGATCGCGTCCGGTGACGACTTCCGCTTCGACATGTCCGACCAGGCCCCGCAGGCCTTCGGCGGGACGCCCGGCAAGGGCGAGTGGAAGGACCTCCAGGACTTCCTGAAGAACCCGAAGGACGTGGCGGGCGCCCAGGCGAGGCTGGAGAAGGACGCGGCCGCGGCCTACGGGAACGGGGGCTGATCCGGCCATGGCGTCGGCAGCGGCGGCCGGGGCCCCACCGGGCCCCGCCGCGCCCCGCAGTCGCAAGAGCGTGACCGGCACCCGCAGGACCGTGGCGGCGCTGTTCCTGCTGCCCGCGCTGGTGCTGCTGGGCGCGCTCGTGGTCTACCCGATCGGGTACTCGCTCGTCCGCAGTTTCTCCAACGCCTCCGGTGACGGCTTCGTCGGCTTCGACAACTACAAGACCCTCTTCACCGACGACGGTATCCGCACCGCGCTGAAGAACAACGTCCTGTGGGTGGTGTTCGCGCCGACGGTCTCCACCGCGCTCGGCCTGGTCTTCGCGGTGCTGACCGAACGGGTGCGCTGGGGAACGGCGTTCAAGCTGGTCGTCTTCATGCCGATGGCGATCTCCATGCTGGCCGCCGGGATCATCTTCCGGCTCGTGTACGACCAGGACCCGGACAAGGGCGTCGCGAACGCGGTGTGGGTCGGCGTGCACGACACGTTCGCGCAGTCGTCGGCGTTCCCGAAGGCGCACCCGGGCCGCGAGTCGCCGCTCGTGGCCCAGGGCGGGGGCTTCGTCACCAAGACCGCCGTGCACGCCGGGCAGCCGGTCGCCCTGCCGCTCGTCGGCGTCGCCCCGGACCGGTTGCCGGGCGACGCGAAGAAGGCGGCGGCCGCGCGGCCCGAGCCGGGGAAGGTCACCGGCACCACCTGGCAGGACTTCACCCGCGGCAAGGGCGTCGGCAAGCTCGGCGCGCCCGACGCGTCCGAGGTGGGCTACGCCGGGATGCGGATCGAGGCGGTGAAGGACGGCCGTGTGGTCGCCTCGACGAAGGCGTCCGGCGACGGCACCTTCACCCTGCCCGCGGCGGCCGACGGGGCTCTGCTCCGGTTGCCCGCGAGCAACTTCAAGGAGCCGTACAACGGGGTCGACTGGCTCGGCCCGGCGCTGGTCACCCCGGCGATCATCGGGTCGTACGTGTGGATGTGGGCGGGCTTCGCGATGGTGCTGATCGCGGCCGGGCTCGCGGGCGTGCCCCGGGAACTGCTGGAGGCGGCACGGGTGGACGGCGCCACCGAGTGGCAGGTGTTCCGCAAGGTCACCGTGCCGTTGCTGGCACCGGTGCTGGCGGTCGTCGTCGTCACGCTGATGATCAACGTGCTGAAGGTGTTCGACCTGGTGTTCATCATCGCGCCGGGCTCCTCCCAGGACGACGCGAACGTGCTGGCGCTGGAGCTCTACCGCAAGGGCTTCGCGGAGAGCCAGCCGGGCATCGCGAGCGCGATCTCGGTGTTCCTGCTGCTGCTGGTGATCCCGGTGATGCTGTTCAACATTCGTCGGCTCAGGCGGGAGGTGCGGCGATGACGGCGACCGCCGGACGCATCGGGAAGGCCGATCCGGTCGGGACGGTGAAGGCCAGGCAGTCGGTCGCCTCCCGGATCACGGAACGGCTGGGCGGCGGACTGGTCCGCGTGGTCCTCGTCCTCGTGGGCCTGTTCTGGCTGGTGCCGACCATCGGCCTGCTCGTCTCCTCGCTGCGCACCCCGCAGGACATGAGCGCCGGCGGCTGGTGGACGGTGTTCACCGAGCCGTCCCAGCTCACCGTGGACAGCTACCGGAAGCTGCTGGAGAACCCCGACATCACCCACTCCCTGGTGAACACGGTGCTGATCACGGTTCCGGCGACCGTCCTGGTCGTGGTGATCGGGGCGCTGGCCGGGTACGCGTTCGCGTGGATGGAGTTCCCGGGCCGGGACTGGTGGTTCCTGGGCGTGGTGAGCCTGCTGGTGGTGCCCGTGCAGGTGGCGCTCATCCCGATCGCCGAACTGTTCGGCAAGCTCGGGCTGTTCGGGACGATCCTCGGGGTGATCCTGTTCCACACCGGCTTCGGCCTGCCGTTCGCGGTGTTCCTGCTGCGGAACTTCTTCGCGGAGATCCCGCGCGAGCTGCTGGAGGCGGCCCGGCTGGACGGCGCCGGCGAACTCCGGCTGTTCGCACGGGTGGTGATGCCGCTCGGCGGGCCGGCCATCGCGAGCCTCGGCATCTTCCAGTTCCTGTGGGTGTGGAACGACATGCTGGTGGCGCTGGTGTTCACCAAGTCGGGCACCCAGCCGATCACGGTGGCGTTGCAGACGCAGGTACGGCAGTTCGGCAACAACATCGACGTGCTGGCGCCCGGCGCGTTCATCTCGATGGTGATCCCGCTGGCCGTGTTCTTCGCGTTCCAGCGGCAGTTCGTGTCCGGGGTGATGGCGGGCGCGGTCAAGTAGCCGGGGCGGGACATCTCGGGGCGGGCCGCCCGCGGCCCGCCCCTTCGCGTTCCCCCGTTGTCGCCCGAATGCCGCAGGGGGCCGTAACCAAGTCACTCCATCGGCCGTTCCCGGGCAGAACGCCCGCGCCGACCGACCCATGGATGTCCAGTGCCCAGGTTCAGTGTCATCGTCCCCGCGTACAAGGTCCAGGCGTACCTCCCCGAGTGCCTGGACTCGGTGCTCTCACAGTCGTTCCCCGATCTGGAACTGATCGCCGTGGACGACCGCTCACCCGACGCCTGCGGCGCGGTCATCGACGAGTACGCGGCCCGGGACGCGCGCGTGAAGCCCGTCCACCTGGCCGTCAACCAGGGGCTGGGGCGGGCCCGGAACGCGGGGCTCGCCGAGGCCACCGGCGACTACCTGGTCTTCCTGGACGGCGACGACACGCTCACCCCGGACGCGCTGCGGGCGGTGGCCGACCGGCTGGAGGAGACCGGCGACCCGGACGTGCTGGTCTTCGACTACGCGCGCACCTACTGGGACGGCACCCGGGTGCGCAACCAGCTCGCCGCCGAGCTCGCCGAGCAGGGCCCGGCGCCGTTCCGGCTGGAGGACCGGCCGGGGCTGCTGCGGGTGCTGATGGTGGCCTGGAACAAGGCGTACCGACGGGAGTTCGTCACCCGGCACGGCTTCACGTTCCCGCCGGGCTACTACGAGGACACCCCCTGGACCTTCCCGGTGCTGCTGACGGCCGAGTCGCTCGCCACCCTGGACCGGGTGTGCGTGCACTACCGGCAGCGCCGGCGGGGCAGCATCCTCGGCACCACCAGCCGCAGCCACTTCGACCTGTTCGAGCAGTACGACCGGGTGTTCGCCTACGTCGAGGAGCGGCCCGAACTGGCACGCTGGCGCCCCGAGTTGTACCGCCGGATGGTCGACCACTACGCCGTGGTGTTCACCAGGCCGGACCGGCTGCCGCGCGGCAGCCACGGCGAGTTCCTGCGCCGGGCCCGCGTCCACTGCCGCCGCCACCGCGTGCCGGGCACGCGCCTGCGGCTGCGGCACGGCCTGGTCCGCTTCGGGCTGCACCGCACGTTCCGGGCGCTGCGGCTGGCCGCGGCCGTCCGCCGGCGCGTGCCGAGGGCGGCGCTGAGGCTCGCCCGCGCCCTGCGCACCGGCGCGCTGCGGCTGCACTACGGCGTCCAGCTGCGGCTGCCGCTGCGGTCCGACCGCGCGGTGTTCGCCGCCCGGGAGGGGTACGGCGACCCGGCCGCGCTGGAGGAGGCGTTCCGGACGCACGCCCCCCGGCTGCGCACGGCGTGGGTCGCCACGCCCGGGGGCGCGGTGCCGCCGGGCCCGCGCCGGCTGACGCCCGGCACCGCCGCCTACTGGACGGCGCTGGCCCGCTCCCGCTACCTGGTCAGCGACGCCCGCTTCGAGCGGCGGCTGCGCAAGCGGCCCGGGCAGGTCGTCGTGCGGGCCCTGGAGGGCACCCCCCTCGGGCACGCGGGCCTGGACCTGCTGGAGCGCCCGGCGGCGGCCCGCGGCCTGGATTTCGCGGAGCTGCTGCGGGACGTCGACCAGTGGGACTACGTCCTGTCCGGCAACCGGCACGCCACCCTGACCTGGGAGCGGGTCCTGCCGGGCGGCTACACCACGCTGGAGTACGGGCTGCCCCGCAACGACGTCCTCCAGCGGGCGACCGCGGCGGACGTGGCCCGGCTGCGGGCGTCGCTGGGCGTCCCGGAGGGCGCGGTCGCCGTCCTGTACGCGCCCGCGCACCGCGACCACCGGCGCACCCAGCAGCCCCTGCTCGACCTGGAGCGGATCGTGCGCCGCCTCGGCCCCCGCTACGTGATCCTGGCCCGCACCCACGCGCCCGCCGGGGGCGCCCGGGTCATCGACGTCTCGGGCCACCCGGACCTGGCGGAGCTGTGCCTCGCCTCGGACGCGCTGCTCACCGACTACGCGCCGGTCCTGTTCGACTACGCGAACCTGGACCGGCCGATCGTGGTGCACACCGAGGACTGGGCGGCGTACGAGGCGTGCCGTGGCGCCTACTTCGACCTGCGCCGCTTCCCGCCGGGCGCGGTGGCGCGCAGCGAGGACGAGCTGATCGACATCTTCGCCTCCGGGCACTGGCGCGGCTCGCGCTCGGCTCAGCTCCGGGCGGCGTTCCGGGAGCGGTTCTGCCCGTGGGACGACGGGCACGCCGCCGAGCGGGTGGTGCGGCGGGTGGTCCTGGGCGAGACGGAGCCGCCGCCCGCGGTACCGCCGCCGGACCGTACTCCGGCCCCGTCGTCCTGCGCGCGCTCCCCGCTGGCCACCGTGCCGCAACCTTCCGGCCCCGTCCCCGTCACCGAGAGCCGCTGAACGGCGTTGGTCATACCGGGAGTTCCCATGCCCCTCGGCTCGACGCGGCCCACCCCGAGCCGGCCGTCCACCTGGCGTCCGGCGGGACGGCCCGGCCGCGTCCGCAAGACGACAGAAAGAACAGAATGCCCCGTTTCAGCATCATCGTCCCGTCCCACGGGGTCACCGGCCGGCTGTCCCAGGCGCTGGACTCGGTCCTCGGCCAGTCCTTCGGCGACCTGCAACTGATCCCGGTCTGCGACGCCCCCGACGCCCCGGCCGCCGAGGTCGCCGCCGGGTACGCCGAGCGGGACTCCCGGGTGACCCCCGTGCACTCGCCGCCGTCCGCCGGGCTGAGCGGGGCGCGCAACGCCGGCATCCGGGCGGCGACCGGCACGTACCTGCTGTTCCTCGACGGCGACGACCTGCTGCTGCCGGGCGCGCTGGCGGCGCTGGACGCCCGGCTGTCCGAGACGGCCGGCGTGGACGTGCTGTACGCCGAGCACGAGCGCGCCCCGTGGTGGGAGGGCGAGCCGACGAACCCGGCCGCGCCGCTGCTCGCGGGGGCCCCGAAGGGCGCCTTCGCCCCCGCCGACCGGCCCGCGCTGACCGGCGTCCAGCTGCCCGCGTGGAGCGCCGTCTACCGCCGCGCCTTCCTCGCCGAGCGGGAACTCGCCTTCCCCGAAGGGCACTTCACCGACCTCGGCTGGGGCGGGCTGGTGACCGTCGCCGCCGAGCGGATCGCGGTGCTGCGCCGGACCGTCGTACGGCACCGGGTGCGCCGCCAGGGCAGCCGGCTCAATCTGCCCGGGCCGCACCAGCACACCCTGCTGGACCAGGTGGAGCGGGTGCTGACGCGGGCGGCCGAGCGCGCCCTGCCGGCCGAGCGGACGGGGCCGCTGTTCGACCAGCTCTTCACCGTGGTGCTGAAGACGGCGTCCCGGCCGGAGCGGCTGCTCGCCGGGCGCCGGGCGTTCTTCCGCCGGGCGGCCCGCCTCTACCGACGGCACCGGCCGGCCGGCCACCGGGTGCCGGGCGGCAGCCTGGGCGTGCAGCACCGGCTGCTGGCGGCGGGCGCGTACACGGCGTTCCGCGCCCTGCGCGGCGCCAACCGGGCGGCCGGCGGCGCCACCGGCCGGCTGCCCCGCCCGCACAGCGTACGCACCCGGCTGCGCTACGCCCGCGACCTGCGCCGCCCGCTCGACCCGAACCTCGCGGTGTACTGCGCCTACTGGGGCCGCGGCTACGCCTGCAACCCGGCGGCGATCCACGCCAAGGCCCGGGAACTCGCCCCGCACATCCGCTCGGTGTTCCTGGTCGAGGCCGGCCAGGAGCACGCCGTGCCGGGGGACGTCGAGTACGCGGTGATCGGCTCCCGCCGCTACTGGGAGGTGCTGGCCCGCGCCACGTACCTGATCAACAACGCCAACTTCGCCGAGGGCGTCGTCAAGCGGCCGGGCAGCGTGCACGTGCAGACCCAGCACGGCACCCCGCTGAAGACGATGGGCGTGGACCAGTCGACGTACCCGGTGGTGGCCGCGCGGTCCGGCAGCTTCGCCAAGCTGCTCGGGCGGGTCGACCGCTGGGACTTCAACCTGTCGTCCAACCGCCACTCCACCCAGATGTGGGAGCGCGCCTTCCCCGGCTCCTACGAGCACCTGGAGTACGGCTATCCGCGCAACGACGTCTACTACACGGCGACCGCGCGGGACGTGGCCCGCATCCGGCGGGAGCTGGGCGTCCCGGAGGGCAGGACGGCCGTGCTGTACGCGCCGACCCACCGCGACCACCACAGCGGCTTCGAGCCCGGCCTGGACCTGGAGGCGTTCTGCGCGGCGGCCGGCGAGGACGTCGTCGTGCTGCTGCGCGCCCACTACTTCTACGACCGGGGCGGCGTCCGGGGCTCCGGGCGGATCATCGACGTCACCGCCCACCGCTCCGCCGAGGACGTGTGCCTGGCCGCGGACGCGCTGGTCACCGACTACTCGTCCATCATGTTCGACTACGCCAACCTGGACCGGCCGATCGTCGTGTACGCCGACGACTGGGACGTCTACCGGGAGACCCGGGGCGTCTACTTCGACCTGATGGCCGAGCCGCCCGGACCGGTCGCCCGGACCCCCGAGGAGCTGGCCGCCGTCTTCCGCGACGGCTCCTACGCCGGCCCGGAGGCCCGGGCGCTGCGGGCCGCGTTCCGGGAGCGGTTCTGCCAGTTCGACGACGGGCGGGCCGCCGAACGGGTCGTGCGGCGGGTGCTGCTCGGCGAGCCGCCGGAGGCGGTCCCGGCCGTGATCCCGCTCGCGGAGCGCATCCCCGCCCCCGCCGCCGCGACCCTCGTGAGGAGCTGATCCGCCGTGCCCCGCTTCAGTGTGATCGTGCCCTGTTTCAAGGTGCAGGGGTTCCTGCGCGAGTGCCTGGACTCGGTGCTCGGCCAGTCCTTCGGCGACTTCGAGCTGATCGCCGTGGACGACTGCTCCCCGGACGGGTGCGGCGCGATCCTGGACGAGTACGCCGAACGCGACCCGCGCGTGACGGTGCTGCACCTGCCGGAGAACGTGGGCCTCGGCCGGGCCCGCAACGCGGGCATGCCGCACGCCACCGGCGACTACCTCCTCTTCCTGGACAGCGACGACACCCTCACCCCGGGCGCGCTGCGGGCCGTCGCCGACCGGCTCACCGAGGCCGGGGACCCGGACGTGCTCGTCTTCGACTACGCGCGCACCTACTGGTGGGGCGGCACCCGGCGCAACGTCCTCGCGCACGTCCTGGCCGAGGCCCCCGGCACGTTCGCCGTCTCGGAGTACCCGCAGGTCCTCGACCTGCTGATGGTGGTCTGGAACAAGGTCTACCGGCGCGAGTTCGTCACGGAGCACGGCTTCGCGTTCCCGCCGGGTTACTACGAGGACACCCCCTGGACGTTCCCGGTCATGCTCAGCGCCCGCCGGATCGCCGCCCTGGACCGGATCTGCCTGAACTACCGGCAGCGCCGGCAGGGCAACATCCTGTCCACCACCAGCCGCAAGCACTTCGACATCCACGACCAGTACGAGCGGGTCTTCGCCTTCGTGGCCGAGCGGCCGGAGCTGGCGGCCTGGCGGCCGTACCTGCACCGCAAGATGGGCGAGCACTGCCTGGACATCCTGGCCAAGCCGGACCGGCTGCCGCCCGCCGACAAGGCCGAGTTCTTCCGGCGTACGGCGGAGATGTTCCGCGGGCACCGGCCGCAGGGCGCCCCGGTGGACGGCGAGGTCGCCGTGCTGACCGGTTCCTGGGCCGGGTACCGGGTCAGGCGGCAGGCGGCGCGGGCCGGGCGGGAGGCGGCCCGGCGGGCGGAGCGGGCGCGCCGGGCCGCCGCCGCGCGGGCCCGCACCGGCTGGACGGCCCTGCACGCCCGCCGGCCGCTCGACGAGAACCTCGTGGTCTACTCGGCGTCCTCGCACCGGGGCGTGCTCGGCGACCCGGCGGCCGTCCACGCCGCCGCCCGGGAGATCGCCCCGGGGCTGCGGGGCGTGTGGGTGGTGCGGGACGCGGAGACGGCCGCGGGGCTGCCGGCCGACGTCGAGCACGTGATCGTCGGCTCCCGGCGCTACCTGGAGGTGACCGCGCGCGCGAAGTTCTTCGTCAACGACGTCAACTGGCCCGGCGGCCTCGCCAAGCGCCCCGGCAGCGTGCACATCCACACCCATCAGGGCACCCCGCTGAAGCACCTGGGCGCCGACCTGCTGGACAAGCCGGGCGCCCGGCTCGGCTTCGACGTGCCGCAGATGCTGCGCCGGGCCGACCGCTGGGACTACAGCCTGGTCGCCAACCGCCACTCCGAGCTGGTCTGGGAGCGGGCCTACCCCTGCCACTTCACCTCGGTGCGCACCGGCAGCCCGCGCAACGACGTGCTGGTGAACGGTGGTCCCGGCGATTTCCGGGAGCGGCACGGCATCCCGGCGGACCACACGGTCGTGCTGTACGCGCCGACCCGCCGGGACTACCGTCGCGGCGGGTACGTGGAGCGGTTCGACCTCGCCCGGTTCGCGGCCGACCTCGGCGAGGGGCACACCCTCGTGGTCCGGCTGCACCCGTCACTGGCGAACGGTCACGCGCGCGGCATGGGCCTCGCGGAGCTGGCCAGGCGCGGGGTCGTGGTGGACGCGACCGACGAACCGCGGCTGCCGGACGTGCTGCTGGCGGCGGACGCGCTGGTCACGGACTACTCGTCCGTCATGTTCGACTACGCCAACCTGGACCGGCCGATCGTGGTGCACGCCGACGACTGGGCCGCGTTCACGGCGAGCCGGGGCACCTACCTCGACATCACCGCCGAGCCGCCCGGCCATGTCGCGCGCTCCTACCGGGAGCTGGCGTGGCTGTTCGCCTCGGGCGCGTGGCGGGACGAGGAGTCGGCGCGGCTGCGCGCGGACTTCCGTGCCCGGTTCTGCGCGTACGAGGACGGGCGGGCCGCCGAGCGGGTCGTACGGTCCCTGCTGCTGGGCGAGCCGATGCCCGCCCCCGTGCCGCGGATCCCGGGCCAGGCGGCCTCCCCGGACGCGCTGACGTCGGCGTAGCGGGGCCGCCAGGGACACGTGAGGGGGCCGCCCCGGCCGGGGCGGCCCCCTCAGGTGTGCGCGGTGCCTACTCGACGACCAGGTCGACGTCGATGTTGCCGCGGGTGGCGTTGGAGTACGGGCAGACCTGGTGGGCGCTCTCGACGAGCTTGCGGCCGGTCTCCTGGTCCAGGGTGTCGGGCAGCTCGACGCGCAGGGTCACCTTTAGCCCGAAGCCCTCGCCCTGCTTGCCGATGCCGACCTCGGCGGTGACGGACGCGTCGCTGACGTCGACCTTGGCCTGGCGCCCGACGAGTCCGAGGGCGCTGCCGAAGCAGGCGGCGTACCCGGCGGCGAAGAGCTGCTCGGGGTTGGTGCCCTCGCCGTTGCCGCCCAGCTCCACCGGCGGGGCCAGCTTGAGGTCGATCTTGCCGTCGGAGGAGACGGCGCGGCCCTCGCGGCCGTGGGTGGCGGTGGCGACAGCGGTGTAGAGCGCGTCCATGAAGACCATCCCTCTGGGGTGTGCGGTTCGTTGCGAGCACTAGTAGAGCACACAACTGAGTTGCGCACAACTAAATGGGCCGCAAGAGCTATCCTGGAGCCATGACCTACACGGAGTGGCTGCGACTGGACCGCCAGATCTGCTTCTCGCTGCACGCGGCGTCCCGCGCCTTCAACGGCGTCTACCGCCTGATCCTCAAGGACCTCGGGCTCACCTATCCCCAGTACCTCGTGATGCTGGTCCTGTGGGAACAGGGCGACCTGCCCGTCAAGAAGCTCGGCGAACAGCTCCGGCTCGACTCCGGCACGCTGTCCCCCCTCGTCAAGCGGCTGGAGGGGGCCGGTCTGGTGCGGCGCGAGCGCAGCGCGCAGGACGAGCGCTCGGTCCGGGTCCACCTCACCGAGGAGGGCACGGCGCTGCGCGAGCGGGCCCTGGAGGTGCCCCCGCGGATCATGGCGGCGACCGGCCTCGACCTGGCGGAGGTCGTCGACCTGCACGCCCGCCTGGAGCGGCTCACGACGGCCCTGGACGCGGCGGCGGAGGCTGAGGCGCGAGCAGCGGGATGACCGGGCGGACGTACAGCCGTACGGTCACCGGGCCCCGTACGGTTTCGTCCTGGCAGAGGAACTCCCGCCCCAGCACGTCGGTCTTCGCACGCTCGACGGGACCGCCCGGTGCCCCGCGGCCGGTGAGCAGCTTGCGGTCCGCCACGACCCACACCCGCTCCACCCGCGCCAGCCTGCGCCGCACCTCCGCCGGTCCGGCCTCCCTCCCGTACAGCGTCCCGGACCCGGCGGCCCCCGCCACGAGCGCCACGTCCCGGGTCCCCCGGAACGCCCCCGGGTAGGTGAGCGCCACGTTCCGCGCCGACGCCGGCACGAACAGCACGGGATCGCCCGGCTCCACTCCGCGCGCGACCGCGCGGGAGACGGCACCGAGATCATCCGGCCGGCTGCCCGGGTCGCGGTCCTGCCGCAGGAGCGGGAACTGGTGGAGGAGGGAGAGGGCGACGGCGAGGACGCCGGTGAGGGGGACCGCGGGGAACTGCGTGAGCGGCCACCGTCCCACCGCGCCCGCCACCCGCTCGGCCCCCGACGCCACCAGCAGCGGCGCCCCCGACAGCGCGTAGAGCACGTACCGGTCGACGTACAGCGGCGAGAACTGGGACGCCAGCATCAGCACCGCCGGCGGCACCACCACCAGCGGCAGCGCCACTCCGGCACACGTCGGTTCCCCCCGCCGCCCGACCAAGCCGACCAGCCCCACCACGGCCAGCGCCAGACACACCCAGAACACCTCGTCCGTCGGCCCCAGGAACCTGCGCAGCAACCTTTCCGCTGTGTCCGCCGTAGGCGTGCGCAACCAGGCCACCTGCGCCGACTGCCCCCGCGAGACCACCACCATCGGCACCAGCGCGACCACGACCGCCGCCGCCGCGCTGGCCCACCCCCGCCACACCCGCGCCCCGGTCCGCGCCAGTGCCAGCGACACCGCGTGGGCGAGGAGCAGCAGCACCGCGAACTCGTGCAGCCAGCAGGTGAGTGCGAGGACCGCGCCGTACGGCCACCACGACCTGCACCGCACGGCCCGGACGAACAGCAGGGTCGCCGCGGTGGCGCCGGCCGCGACCAGGGCGTAGGAGCGGCCCTCCTGCGCGTAGTGGCCGGCCATCGGCGCGACGGCGTAGAGCAGCCCGGCCCACAGGCCGACCCGCGGCCGGGCCAGCCGGGCGCCGAGGGCGGCCACCAGGCCCGCCGTGAGGGTCGCCGCGCACACCGACGGCAGCCGCAGGGCGACCTCGCCGGGATGGACCGCGAGGACCGGCCGCAGCAGCAGGTAGTACAGGCCGTGCACCGCGTCCACGTCGTGCAGCAGGAGCCAGATCCGCGGCACCGTACGCCGCCCGACCTGGAAGCTGACGGCCTCGTCGCGCCACATGCCGCCCCGGTCCAGGCCCCAGAGCCCGAGCGCGAGCATCACCAGCGCGGGCACGCCCACGACGGCGGCCCGGTGGAGCCGGGTGGGCCCGAGTGTCCCGTGCGGGGGGTGGCTCGTTGCACCTGTCGGTACGTCCGTGGTCGTTCCAGCCGCCCGACGCGACTGCGGTTTCGCAGGAAGCCCGACGTTCACCCTGGCCCGATCTCTTGCGATTAGCCAATATTTGCGGTCTTTGACGGCGTATCAACATGAATACACCATCCGTACCGCTTAGGCTCCCATGTGATGAACCGCCTCCGTGTCACCCCCGGCCCGGTCCTCACCCTCACCGCCCTGTGGCTCGCCACCCGCGCCCTGATGCTGTGGCTGCTCGTCCACGGCGGCGCCCCGCTGCTGGGCGGCGGTTCGGTGACCCGTGAGGTGTGGCGGCTGTACTTCCGCTGGTACGGCGTCCTCGCGCACGGTTCCTTCCCGGTGCACGACACGCTGTGGCAGTACCCGCCGGGCGCGGGCGCGGTGCTGCTGGCGCCGGGCCTGCTGCCGGGCCTGACCTACTTCGAGGCGTTCGTGGCGCTCACCCTGGCCGTGGACGCGCTGACCGCGCTCGCGCTGCTCCGCGCGGGCACCCGGCCCGGGCGGAGCCCGCTCGGCGCGGCGCTGTGGACGGGCGGTCTGCCGCTGCTGCTGCACATGCCGCTCGCCCGGTACGACGTGCAGGTCACCGCCCTGGCCGTGCTGTCCCTGCTGGCCTCGGCGCGCTCCCCGCGCGCGGGCGGTGTGCTCGGGGCGCTCGGCGCGCTGGTGAAGGTGTGGCCGGCGCTGGTGCTGCTGGGCACGCCCCGGGGCCGGCCGACGCGCACGGCGTGGGCGTGGGCGACGTGGGCCGGGGCCGCGTGCCTGGCCGTGCTCGCGGCCCTCTTCACGCATCCGCTGTCCTTCCTGCGGGAGCAGGGCGGCCGGGGCGTGCAGATCGAGTCGCTCGGCGGTACGGCGCTCAACCTGGCCCGGCACTTCGGCTGGCCGGGCCGGGCCCGCTACCAGTACGGCGCCATGGAGATGACCGGCCCCCACGTGCACGCCGTCGCCACCGCCTCGCTGGCGCTGACGGCGGTCTCCTTCGGGCTGCTGGTGCTGTGGCGGGTGCGGGCGCGCCGCTGGAACGAGGCGACGCCGTACGACGCGGCGCTGAGCGCGGTGCTGCTGTTCACGGTCACCAGCCGGGTCATCAGCCCCCAGTACATGATCTGGCTGATCGGGCTGGCCGCCGTGTGCCTGACCTCGCGCCACACCGGCCAGCGGCCGGTGGCGGTGCTGGTCCTGCTCGCGTCCGCGCTGAGCACGGTGGCGTTCCCGATGCACTACCGCGAGGTGATCGACGGCAGTTGGGCCGGGTGCCTGCTGATGCTGTCCCGGAACGGGCTGCTGACGGCCGCCGCCGTGCTGTCCTTCGTACGGCTGTGGCGGTCCACGCGGCCGCGGGCCGGGCAGCCGGTGCCGAGCACGCAACCCCGGCCCGGTTCCGACCGTCTTCCGGAGCGAGTACTGAGCGCCTCTTAACGGCGTATTACCGAGTCTCCCTACGCTCCCGGCCCGTGGACCCCATGCATCCAGCACCGCGTCAGACGCATCCGGCCCCGGCGGCTCAGGTCACCGTGGTCGTCATCGGCTACAACGACCGCGCCCATGTGGGCGAGGCCGTGCGCTCGGCGCTGGCGCAGGGGCCCGCGGTCGCCGAGGTGATCGCCGTGGACGACTGCTCCACCGATGGCAGTGACACGCTGCTCGCCGGGCTGGCCACCGATGAGCCGCGGCTGCGGGTGGTGCGCCGGAGCGTGAACAGCGGCGGCTGCGGCAGTCCGCGCAACACCGGGATCGACGCGGCGACCGCGCCGTACGTGATGTTCCTGGACAGCGACGACGTGCTGCCGCCCGGCGCGGTGGACGCGCTGCTGACGGCGGCCACGCAGGCGCGCGCCCAGGTCGCGAGCGGTCTGTGCGTGCGCCGGGAACTGCCGTCGGGGCGCGAACAGCCCTGGCAGGCGCCCCTCTACACGGCGCACACCGTCCTCGCGCGCCCCTCGCAGCACCCCGGGCTGGTCCAGGACACGCTGTGCGTCAACAAGCTGTACCGCACCGGCTTCCTGCGCGACCACGGCGTCCGCTTCCCCGAGGGCCGCTTCCTCTACGAGGACTTCGTCTTCACCGCGCGCGTGCTGGCCGCGTCCCCGCGCGTCGCCCTGGTCCCGGACCGGGTCTACGTCTGGCAGGTACGCCGGTCGGCCCGGCGGCCGTCGCTCTCGCTGGACCGGGGCGGCATCGGGAACTGGACGGCGCGTGTCGAGGCGTGCGCGCAGGCGTACGACATCCTGCTGGACGCCGGACAGAAGGAACTGGCGCGGGCGGCACGCGCCAAGTTCCTCGACCACGACCTGCGCATGTACGCGCGCGAGCTGGGGCTGCGCGACGCGCGGTACCGGCGTGCCTGGTGGGCGCACACCCGCGCGTACCTCGCGCGCTACGCCGCGGACGGCCGGGAGCTGGACCCCGCCACCCCAGGTGGCCTGCTCGCACGGGTCGTCCTGGCCTCCCCCGAGCCGCGCGACCTGCCCCGCCTGCGGGAACTCGCCGCCCAGCCGGCCCGTCTGCTCCCGCCGTACGCCCGCGCCCCCGAGGGCGGCCCGGTCTGGTCCGCCGACCTCCCCGAGGTCTCGCTGGCCCCCCTGCTGACCGGGCCCGTCGCCGCGCTCCCGCTCGCGGTCGACGCGGAACTGCGCCCCCGCCCGGGGGCCTCGCTGCTGCGCCTGCGGCTGCACGAGCTGTACGGGAAGGTGGCCGAGGCGGGGCTCCCCGAGGTGGACGTGGCGTGGCACGCGCGCGAGGACGACCGCGGGCGCGGGCACACGGCGGTGACGCTCACGCCCTCCGGCCCGGACGGCTGGTCCGCCGAGGTGCCCGTCGACCTGGCACGGCTCGGCCCGGGCACCTGGGACCTGCGTCTGACCCTCCGCTTCCCGGACGGCACCCGGCGCGAGACCACGGCGCACGCCCTCGCGGGCGCCGGCCGGCTGCGCCGGCGCGCCGTGCCGAGCGCCCTGCACGGCGTGCTCCTGGCACAGCCGTACGCCACGCACTCCGGCGCGCTGGCCCTGCGGGTGGCCACCGGCCTCCGGGGCGTGCTGACCGTGGCCCGCGGCCGGCTGCGCCGCCTGCTCCACTGACACACGGCGGGTACGACGGACACCGCCGCGTCCGCAGGCGGCGCGGTCACAGAAGTCCCGCCGCCGGGAACCGGGCCCTGCACCGGCCACGGGCCCGCCGCGGCTGCTCGCACGGTCCCCCGCGCCCCTTCCGGGCCCCTCACAACGCCTTCAGCGCACCCGCCCTGCGGGTGGCCACCGGCCTCCGGGGCGTGCTGACAGTGGCCCGCGGCCGGCTGCGCCGCCTGCTCCACTGACACACGGCGGGTACGACGGGTACCGCGGGTGCCGTGGCGTCCGCAGGCGGCGCGGTCGCGGAAGACCCGCCGCTCGCCGCGCTCCTTCCGGGCGCCTCAGAGCGCCTTCAGCGCACCCGCCGTCGCCCGCGCCAGTCTCTCCAGGTACCCCTTGGGCAGTTTCGGGGAGCGGATGACCACCGAGCGCCAGTACAGCGGCCCGGAGATCAGGTCCAGGGCCAGGTCGGGATCGACGCCCGCGCGGACCTCGCCCCGCTCCTCGGCCGCCGCCACGATCCCGCTGGCCACCCCTTGCTGCCCGTCGCGCAGCGCCTTCTGGAAGGCGTCCGCGATCTCGGGATTGCGGGCCGCCTCGGCCTGGAGGTCGGGGATGATCTGGGACGCGACCGGGTGGCGCAGGGCGCGGGACGTGACCTCGTACAGGAGCCGCAGGTCACCCTCCAGGGAGCCGGTGTCGGGCACCGGGAACCCGGTCACCGCCATCGCCGAGACGACGTCCAGGACCAGGTGGAGCTTGGAACGCCACCGCCGGTACACCGCCGTCTTGCCGACGCCGGCCCGCCGGGCGATCCCCTCGATGGACATGCGCGCGTACCCGACGGCCGCCAGTTCCTCGAAGACGGCCGCGCGGATCGCCTCGGTCACGTCCTCGCGGAGCACGGCCGCCCCGGCGGGCGCCCGGCGGCGCGGACGCGCCGGCGGCTCGTCTGCTGGCTCGGCGGCGTTCGTCGTCATGGTCACAGCATAGGGCGTGACGACGAAACGGTTGCGTTCCGACGTCTGTTGGACTTACGCTCGCGTTGCGACGATACGGTCCCGTCCCGACGTAAGAGAACGTGAAGAGAAGCGTAAGTAAACGCCGGACGACGGGCACGAACGCGGCGACCCCGGCGAAAGTCGGGCGCAGCACCCCCTCCCCCCGAGCGAAAGCAGCGGATGTGAGCCAGGTCCTCCACACACCGCCCCCCACCCGGGCCCCGGCAGACGACGATCTCGCGGCGCTGGCCGCCCGGCACGGCCTGTCCGTCAGCGGCGCCCGCCCCACCCTGCCGGAGTACGTCCGCCAGCTGTGGGCCCGCCGCCACTTCATCGGCGCCTTCGCCACCGCCAAGCTCACCGCGCAGTACAGCCAGGCGAAGCTCGGCCAGGTCTGGCAGGTCATGACCCCGCTGCTGAACGCGGCGGTCTACTACTTCATCTTCGGCGTGCTGCTCGGCACCAAGCACAACGTGCCCGACTACGTGCCGTTCCTGGTCACGGGCGTGTTCATCTGGACCTTCACGCAGAGCTCGATCATGGCGGGCACCCGGGCCATCTCCGGCAACCTCGGCCTGGTCCGCGCCCTGCACTTCCCGCGCGCCGCCCTGCCGATCTCCTTCGCGCTCCAGCAGCTCCAGCAGCTGCTGTTCTCGATGGCCGCGCTGGTCATCATCCTGCTCTGCTTCGGCGTGCCGGTCTCCGTCTCCTGGGTGCTGGCCGTGCCGGCCCTGGCACTCCAGTTCACGTTCAACGCCGGCGTCTCGATGGTCATGGCGCGGATGGGCGCGAAGACCCCGGACATCGCCCAGCTGATGCCGTTCGTGCTGCGCACCTGGATGTACGTGTCCGGCGTCATGTGGAGCATCGACAAGCTGGCCGACAAGGACGACCTGCCGCGCGTCGTCACCGTCCTGCTGGAGATCAACCCGGCCGCCGTCTACATCGACCTCATGCGGTTCGCGCTGATCGACAGCTTCCACGCGAGCCAGCTGCCCCCGCACGTGTGGGCGGCGGCGATCGGCTGGGCCCTGGCCGCGGGCATCGGCGGCTTCATCTACTTCTGGAAGGCTGAGGAGACGTACGGCCGTGGCTGAGCGCAGCGAAGAGAAGGTCCCCACCGTCGTCGCCGACCGCGTCGACATCGTCTACCGGGTCAACGGCACCGGCGCCGGGCGGGGCTCCGCCACCGCCGCCCTCAACCGCATCCTGCGCCGCAATCAGGCGGAGAAGGCGGCCGGCGTGCGCAAGGTGCACGCGGTCAAGAAGGTGTCCTTCGTCGCCTACAAGGGTGAGGCGATCGGCCTCATCGGGACGAACGGCTCCGGGAAGTCCACCCTGCTGAAGGCGGTCGCGGGCCTGCTCCCGGTGGAGAACGGGCGCATCTACACCGACGGCCAGCCCTCCCTGCTGGGCGTCAACGCGGCCCTGATGAACGACCTCACGGGCGAGCGGAACGTGTTCCTCGGCGGGCTCGCCATGGGCATGTCCCGGGAGCAGATCAAGGAGCGCTACCAGGACATCGTCGACTTCTCCGGGATCAACGAGAAGGGCGACTTCATCACCCTGCCGATGCGCACGTACTCCTCCGGCATGGCGGCCCGGCTCCGCTTCTCCATCGCCGCCGCCAAGGACCACGACGTCCTGCTGATCGACGAGGCGCTGGCCACCGGCGACCGCTCCTTCCAGAAGCGTTCGGAGGCGCGGATCCGCGAGCTGCGGCAGCACGCGGGCACGGTCTTCCTGGTCAGCCACAACAACAAGTCGATCCGTGACACCTGCGAGCGGGTCCTGTGGCTGGAACGCGGCGAGCTGCGCATGGACGGGCCGACCGAGGACGTCATGAAGGAGTACGAGGCGTTCACCGGTGACAAGAAACCGGCCGCGAAGAAGCCCGCGCCGAAGGCGGATGCCACGAAAGCGAAGCCGGACGCCACAAAAACGGACACGCCGCAACCGGACGCCGTGAAAGCCGGTCTTCCTTCCTAGCGCAGCTCTTACGCTAACCGTAGTTATCCCTTTCATCCGCTTAATGACAGTATGTTATGAAGGGTGCGACGGGAGACGACGAGCCGAAGGAGTCCATCGCGATGCCCCAGTTGAGCGTCATCGTCCACGGGCCGAACGCACAGGGGCACCTGACCGATCTGCTGGACTCCCTGGAGGCCCATCCCCTCACCGGCTGCGAGGTGATCGTCGCCGCCGTCGGCGACTGGGCCCGGGAGACGGCCGAGCACCACGCGCCCGAGACGATCGTCGTCCCGCTGCCGGACGGCACCGGTGACCCGGAGGCCCGGGCGGCCGGTGCCGCCCGGGCCTCCGGCCGCTGGCTGCACTTCGTCCACGCCAAGGACGGCCTGCCGGCCGGCGCCCCCCGCCTGATCGCCGAGCGGACCGCCGAACTGGACGCCACCGCCTCCGCCGAACCCGTCGACGTCCTCCTCTTCGACCACGTCACCACCACCTGGGAGACCGCCGCCAGGCCCTCCCGCGACGGCCGCCACCTCGCCGCCGTCGGCCGGGCGGGCCGGCCCCTGGACGAGACCGCCGACCTGCTGCGGCTCACCCCGCTGCTCGGCAACCGCGCCCTGCGCACCGCGTTCTGGCGGGCCCACGAGGAGCGGCTGAACACCGACGACGAGCAGCGCGCCGCCCAGGCGGCCCTGCTGTACGCCGGCCGGGTCGCCTGCCTCAACCAGACGGCGTACGAGCACCGCGTGCTGCGCCCCGAGAGCCTGCCGCCGCGCGCCCCCGAGGACCGGCTCGGGCTCATCGACCGCTACGAGTCCCTGCTCGCGCTCGCCCGGGACCGCCGCGCCCCCCGCACGGTGCTGTACGACCTGATGGTGCGCGACCTCATCCGCACCTTCGCCCGCGAGGAGCTGCCCGACCCCGTGGCCCGCGAGTTCTTCCGCCGCGCCTCCGTGGCCGCGGTCCGCTGGCGCCCCGAGGGCCACCGGCGCCCGGCAGGCCTGGAAGGCGTGCGGCACGCGCTGCTGGAGGAGGGCGCGTACACCAAGTACCGCGCGTTCCAGACCGCCAACCGCACCCGCCGCACCGCCCGCAAGGCCGTACGCACCCGCAAGCGGCAGCTGAGCACCAGGATCCGCGACCACCAGTACCAGCGCGCCCTGAGCCGCCCGGTGGACCCCCACCTCGCCGTGTTCGCGGCCTACTGGGAGCGCGGCGTGGCCTGCAACCCGGCCGCCATCGCCGCCAAGCTCGCCGAACTCGCCCCGCACATCCGCCCGGTGTGGGTGGTGAACAAGCAGAACGAGGCCCTGCTGCCGCCCGGCACCGACCACGTCGTCCCCGGCACCCGCCGCTACTGGGAGACCCTCGCCACCGCCAAGTACCTGACGAACAACGTCAACTTCCCCAACGCCGTGGTCAAACGCCCGGACGCGGTCCACCTCCAGACCCACCACGGCACCCCGCTCAAGCGCATGGGCCTGGACCAGATGGACCACCCGGCCGCCGCCAAGGGCCTGGACTTCGCCGCCCTGCTGTCCCGGGTCGACAAGTGGGACTACAGCGTCAGCGCCAACAGCCACTCCACCCGCATGTGGGAGCGCGCCTACCCGTCCCGCTACACGTCCCTCGACTACGGCTATCCGCGCAACGACGTCTTCTACACGGCCACCGCGGCCGACGTCCGCGCGGCCCGTGACCGCCTCGGCATCGCCCCGGGCAGGACCGCCGTCCTCTACGCCCCCACCCACCGCGACTACGAGGCCGGCTACACCCCCCGCCTCGACCTCGCCGCCCTCGCCGACCGCCTCGGCGAGGACACCGTCCTGCTCGTCCGCGCCCACTACTTCTACGGCGGCGCCGCCTCCCCGCTGACCGGCCTGCGCCGCTCCGGACGGATCATCGACGTCTCCTCCTACGACCCCGTCGAGGAGCTGTGCCTGGCCGCCGACGCGCTGGTCACTGACTACTCGTCGATCATGTTCGACTACGCCAACCTGAACCGCCCGATCGTGGTCTACGCCGACGACTGGGAGACGTACCGGACCACCCGCGGCGTCTACTTCGACCTGATGGCCGAACACCCCGGCCAGGTCGCCCGCACCCAGGAGGAGCTGGCCGAGATCTTCCTCTCCGGTGCCTGGCGCGACGAGAACGCGGCCAAGGCGCGGGCCACGTTCCGGCGCCGGTTCTGCGAGTACGACGACGGGCGCGCCGCCGAACGGGTCGTACGCAGGGTGTTCCTGGACGAACCGGAGGACGCGCTGCCGCCGGTGCTCCCCATCGAGGACCGCACCCCCGCTCCCACGCCCGAGGAGGCCACGGCATGACCCGTCCCGACGTCACGGTCACGGTCATCGTCTACAACGACGCGGCCCGCCTGCCCCGCGCGGTGGCCTCGCTGCGCGCGCAGACCCACGCGAACATCGAGATCGTCATCAGCGACGACCACTCCACGGACGAAACCCCCGCGGTGGCCCGCGAGCTGGCGGCCCAGGACCACCGCATCCGCTACCTCCGGCTGCCGGAGAACAGCGGTGGGTGCAGCGCACCGCGCAACCGGGCCATCGAGATCGCCCGTGCGCCGTACCTGATGTTCCTCGACAGCGACGACGAACTCCCGCCGCGCGCCGTCGAGTCGCTGCTCGCCGCGCACCGCGAACGGGACGTCGACTTCACCATGGGCGCGGTCCGCCGGGTCCGGGTGGACAACGGCCGCCGCTCGACCTGGATGCCGCACCTGGTCGCCGAGCGCCGCACCCTGGAGGGCATCGAGGCGGACCCCCGCCTCCTCTTCGAGCACCTGTCGACGAGCAAGATGTACGCGCGGGCCTTCCTCGACCGCCACCGGCTGCGCTTCCCCGAGGGCATCCACTACGAGGACCAGCTGTTCTCGGCGCAGGCGTACTGCCTGGCGCAGGCGTTCACGATCATCCCGGACCCGGTGTACGTCTGGTACATCGAGCCGTTCGCCGACGCCTCCGCCGCCTCCATCTCCAACCAGCGGCACAAGATCTCCAACGTCGCCGACCGGGTGCACGTCCAGCGGCTGATCGACGAGTTCCTGGTGAGCAGCGGGCACGCGGGGCTGCGGGAGGACAAGGACTACAAGTTCCTCAAGCACGACTTCCGGATGTACGCCGGCGACCTGCCGTACCGGGACGAGGAGTGGCTGACGTCCTTCGCGGACATCATGAATCCCTACCTCGACACGCTCTCCCCCGCGGCGTACGGGCGGCTGCCGCGCGCCGAGCGGGTGGTGCTGGAGCTGCTGCGGGACGGCCGCACGGACGAGGCCCGGCTGGCGGCGCGCGGACTGGGGCACGCGGTGGCACCGCGGCGGGTGACGGCCGACGGTACGGGGGTCCCGTACTGGGGTGACACCGTGCCCGCGACGGACCGCGCCCGCCGCGAACTGGACGTGTCCGAGCTGGAGCTGGACACCCGGCCGTTCCCGACCGCCCTGTTCCGGCACGAGATCACGGAGCTGACACCCGGCGCGGGCGCGACCCTGACCCTGGCGATCCGCACCTACGACCCCGGCCTGCGCCTGCCCGTGGGGCCTCAGCGCGCGTCCCTGCTCCTGACCCCCGGCCGGCGCCGCATGACGACCCCCTTCCGCCTGGACCCGGTCCGCCCCGGCGTCTTCGAGGGCACGGTCCGCCTCGACCTCGCGTCCGCGCCGGTCCCGCTCCACGGCTTCCAGGGCGTACGGCACCCCTTGGTCCGCCTGGAGCAGCAGGGCCTGTCCCACTCCGGCCTGCTCCTGGCACCGTTGGACTTCCCGGCCCGTACGGCCCGCATCGACTACCACTCCGGTGCGGCCCCCCACGAGCTGACCGTCGAACCGGAGGGCCGCAACCCGGGCCGGCTCCAGTTCCGCTGGCGCCCGGTCGGGGTGACGGCCCGGATCACCCGGCCGGCCGTCCGCCGCCTGGCCCGGCCCCGGGTACGGAACGCCGCGCGGCTGGTGGCGAGTGCGCTGAAGTAGCCGTAGGGGGCTGTCGTGCCGTCGGCTCAGGGCGCCGCTCGGTACAGGACCTGCCCGCCCGGGCCCACGGCCGTCCTGCGCAGCCACGGCGCGTCGCCGCCCCCCACGACCCACTTCACCCCGTACTCCCGCAGGATCGCCCGTCGTTCCCCCGCACCCGTCGCCGGCGAGAAGTACCGGTCCACCGCCGCCTGCCTCCGCCCGGCGTCCGGGAGGAAGAAGTCCGGGTAGCCGGGTGCCACGGTGTACGGGCCGTACGCGGGGATCTGCCGGGCCGGGAACTTGCGCGCCATCACCACGTCCCCGTACCGCACCCCCGCCCGCATGATCCACTGGTAACCCGCCCACGGCGTGCGGTACTTCGCCGCGACCACACCGGGCAGCGCGTCCCGCGGCACCGCGTACCCGAGCGTCCCGGCCTGCGTCCACGCCCCCACCGCCAGCGCGACGAGCAGCACGCACGCCCATCCGCGCCGCACCGCGGCCCGCCCCGCCGACACCGCCTCCAGCGCCGCCGCGAGCTGCGCGGGGATCAGCGCGGCGGGCAGGGCGCGGCCCCAGGAGTAGTGGCCGGTCAGCCCCCCTGCCGCGAACACCAGCGCGCCGAGCAGGAAGAAGAGGGCCAGGGGGTCGCGGTGGTCCCTGCGCAGGCGGAGGGCCAGTGCCGCCACCCCGAGCAGCACCAGCCCGAACCGCCCGGCCAGGTGCTGGTACAGCGGCCGGTGGACGGCCTCCAGGTCCGCGCCTGCGGAGAACAGCGCGAAGAAGTCGTAGTACGGCCAGAGCCACAGCACCAGCAGGCCCAGGAGCAGTCCGGTGCCCAGCCGGAGCAGCGCCCCGCGCGCCGGCCGCGCCGCGAGCACCGTCGCCAGCCCGCCCAACGAGGCCACCACGCCGGTGAACTGATGGCACAGCAGGATCACCGCCCACAGCGCGCCCAGCCCCAGGCACGCCCCCCAGGCCGTCTCCCCGCGCACCGCCCGTGTCAGCCAGGCCCAGAAGTGGAAGGCGAGCCCGAGCGCGAGCACGCTGGGGTACGACACCGTCAGCGCGAGGGAGTTCAGCCCGACGAAGCCGCTCCAGTCGAACAGCAGCGGCCCCCACAGGAAGACCAGGCTCAGGAAGGCCAGCGCGGGGGCGGCGCGGTGGCCGCTCAGCGTACGGACGTAGCGCCGGACGCCCGTCACCAGCAGGCCCAGACCGGTGAGCGCGGCCAGGCGCAGGACCACGAAGACCGACAGGCCCGTCAGCTTGGCGACGGTGCCGAGCAGCAGCATCCAGGGTGAGTGGTACGGGCTCGGCGTGTCGGCGTCGACCAGCGGGTTGCCGGGATGCAGCAGGCTGTGCCGGAAGCGCTGGATCGTGGCCGCGTGCATGCCGAGGTCGCCCGCCCACGGCAGGCGGACGACGACCCAGAGCATCAGCACCACGACGAGCGCGGCGGCGACCTGCGGCAGCTCACGGCCCACGCGCGACGCGGAGCCGCCCGGTGGTGCCGTACGGGCCACCCGTTCGGTGTCAGACGGCGCGGTGTGCACACGCCGACCCTATCCGACCCACCCCGAAGAGCAGGAAAAGGTAAGTTCTCCGCACGTTTCGTACGAGAAGCGGGCAAGAAGAAGGGCGCTTGGGGAGACGGTCCCCGAGGCGCCCTTCCCGCCGTACGGCTACGAGTGCGTCCGCAGCAGCGTCCGCATCGTGCGCATCGCCACCGACAGGTTGGCCAGGTCGAACGAGTCCGAGCTGCGGATCTCGTCCAGCGTGGTGCGGGCCCGGCCCAGGAGCGCGCTGTTCTTCTGCTCCCACGCCTCGAACCGCTGCTCCGGCGTCGAGGTGCCGTTGCCCACCGCGAGGACGTCGAGGGTGAGGGCCGCGTGCGCCGCGTACAGGTCCTCACGGATGGAGGCGCGGGCCATGGACTGCCAGCGGTCGGCGCGCGGCAGCTCGATGATGCGGTCCATGAGCTGGGTGATGTTCAGCCGGTCGGCGAGGTCGTAGTAGACGTCGGCGACGTCCAGCGGCTCCCTGCCCATGCGGTCGGCCACCGACACGATGTCGAGCGTCGGGAAGGCGGAGGAGAAGCCGGCCACGCGGGTGGCGAGTTCGTCCGGCACGCCGGCCGCGGACAGCTCGTCGTACACGTGCTGGTACCACTCCGCGTCCGCGCCGCGCAGCAGCTTCGGCAGCTCCTGCCAGACCCGCTCGACCCGCTCGGCGAAGAACTCCACCGTCTCGGCGAGCTGGAGCGGCTGCGGCCGGTTGTTGAGCAGCCAGCGGGTGCCGCGCTCGACCAGGCGGCGCGAGTGCAGGCGGATGCGGGTCTGGACGGCCGCGTCGACCTGGTTGTCCAGGGCCTCTACGGCGTCCCACACGGGCGCGGAGCAGAAGATCGCGCGGGCCGCGGTCTGGGCGCGGACGATCTCCTCCAGGGAGGCACCGGTCTCCTCGCGCAGCCGGTGCAGATACGTCGTACCGCCCGTGTTGACCGTGTCGTTGACCAGCACGGTCGTGGTGATCTCGCGGCGCAGCGGGTGGTTGTCGATCGCCTCGGCGAACCGCTCGCGCAGGGGCGCCGGGAAGTACGCGTGCAGCAGTCCGCGCAGGTACGCGTCGTCCGGCAGCGAGGTCCGCAGCAGCTCCTCGGCGACCGTGATCTTCGTGTACGCGAGCACGACGGCGGTCTCGGGACTGGTCAGCCCCTGGCCCTGGGCGAGGCGCTCACGGATCTGCCGGTCGGTGGGCAGGAACTCCAGCGCCCGGTCCAGGTGGCCCTCGCGCACCAGGTGGCGGATGAACCGCTGCTGGGCGTGGAGCATGTCCTTGGCCTGGAACAGGGCGTTGGCCAGGGCGGTGTTCTGCGCGTAGTTGTTGCGCAGGACCAGCGCGCCGACCTCGTCGGTCATCTCGGCGAGCAGCTTGTTGCGCTGCTTGACGGTCATGTCGCCGTCCGCGACCAGGCCGTTCAGCAGGATCTTGATGTTCACCTCGTGGTCGGAGGTGTCCACACCGGCGCTGTTGTCGATCGCGTCGGTGTTGATCTTGCCGCCGTGCAGGGCGAACTCGATCCGGCCGAGCTGGGTCAGGCCCAGGTTGCCGCCCTCGCCGACGACCTTGACCCGCAGGTCCTGGCCGTCGACGCGGATGGCGTCGTTGGCCTTGTCGCCGACGTCCCCGTTCGACTCCGTCGACGCCTTCACGTACGTGCCGATGCCGCCGTTCCACAGCAGGTCCACCGGGGCCGTGAGGATCGTCTTCATCAGGTCGGCCGGGGTCATCTTGGTGACCTTGCCCTCGATGCCCAGCGCCGCGCGGATGTGGCTGTTGAGCGGGATCGACTTGGCCGTGCGCGGGAAGATCCCGCCGCCCGCCGACAGCAGCTCGGTGTTGTAGTCGGCCCAGCTGGAGCGGGGCAGCTCGAACAGGCGGCGGCGCTCGGCGTAGGAGACGGCCGCGTCCGGGTCGGGGTCGATGAAGATGTGCCGGTGGTCGAAGGCGGCGACCAGGCGGATGTGCTCGGACAGCAGCATGCCGTTGCCGAACACGTCACCGGACATGTCACCGATGCCGACGACCGTGAAGTCCTCGCTCTGCGTGTCCACGCCCAGCTCGCGGAAGTGCCGCTTCACGGACTCCCAGGCGCCGCGCGCGGTGATGCCCATGCCCTTGTGGTCGTACCCGGCGGAGCCGCCGGAGGCGAAGGCGTCGCCGAGCCAGAAGTTGTAGGTGTTCGCGACGTCGTTGGCGATGTCCGAGAAGGTCGCGGTGCCCTTGTCCGCGGCGACCACCAGGTAGGTGTCGTCGCCGTCGTGCCGCACCACGTCCCGCGGCGGCACGACCTCGCCCGCCACCATGTTGTCGGTGATGTCGAGCAGCGCCGAGATGAACGTCTTGTAGCTGGCGATGCCCTCGGCGAGCCAGGCGTCGCGGTCCACGCTCGGGTCGGGCAGCTGCTTGGCGACGAAGCCGCCCTTGGCGCCGACCGGCACGATGACGGTGTTCTTCACCATCTGCGCCTTGACCAGGCCGAGGATCTCGGTGCGGAAGTCCTCCCGCCGGTCGGACCAGCGCAGGCCCCCTCGGGCGACCTTGCCGAAGCGCAGGTGCACGCCCTCCACGCGCGGCGAGTACACCCAGATCTCGTACGCCGGGCGCGGCGCGGGCAGGTCCGGGATGGCCTGCGGGTCGAACTTCATGGAGACGTAGGCGTGCGGCCGGCCGCCGGACGCGTCCTGGAAGAAGTTCGTGCGCAGGGTCGCCTTGATGATGGTCAGGAAGGACCGCAGGATGCGGTCCTCGTCCAGGCTGGCCACCTGCTCCAGGGCCGCGTCCAGCTCCTCCAGCAGCGCGTCGGTGATCTCCACACCGGCCTGCTGCCGCTCCGGGGACATCCGCGCCTCGAACAGGGAGACGAGGAGCCGGGTGGTGTGGACGTTGTTGCGGAGGGTGTCCTCCATGTAGTCCTGGGAGAAGGTCGAGCCGGCCTGCCGCAGGTACTTGGCGTAGGCGCGCAGCACCATCGCCTGCCGCCAGGTCAGCCCGGCGCTCAGCACCAGCGCGTTGAAGCCGTCGTTCTCGGCCTGACCGGTCCAGGTCGCGGCGAAGGCATCCTGGAAGCGCTCGCGGGCGTCGTCGCCCAGGTACTCACCGCCGCCCGCCGCCTTCGGCATGCGCAGACCGAAGTCGTAGATCCAGGCGGTGATGCGGTCCGCGCAGCGCAGCTCGTACGGCCGCTCGTCGGTGACCTCGACACCGAGCCGGCTCAGCACGGGCAGCACCTTGGAGAGGGAGACCGAGCCGCCCTTCTGGTAGATCTTGAAGCGGCGCTCCTCGGGCGCGGCGCCCACCGGCTCGTACAGGCTCAGCGAGAAGGTCTTGTCCTCGCCGAGCTGCTCCAGGTGGACCAGGTCGGCGACCGCCGCACGCGGGCTGTGGTCGGCCTTGTAGCCCTCGGGGAAGGCGTTGCTGTAGCGGCGCAGCACCTCGGCCGCGCGCTCCTCGCCGCACTCGGCGGTCAGCGCCTCGGCGAACGCGTCGGCCCAGGAGCGGGCCGCCTCGACCAGGCGGACCTCGATGCGCTCCCTGTCGGCGTCCGACAGCTCGGGCAGCTCGGTGCCCGGCGGCACCCGGACGACGAAGTGCAGCCGGGACAGGATCGACTCGGTGTTCCAGGCGGTGAAGTCGACGCTGACGCCGCCCAGCTCCTCCTTCAGGATGTCGATGATCCGCAGGCGCACACCGGTGGTGTAGCGGTCGCGCGGGAGGTAGACGAGGGCCGAGTAGTAGCGGCCGTACTCGTCCTGGCGCAGGTACAGCCGCAGCCGGCGGCGCTCCTGGAGGTAGAGCACGCTCGTGGCGATGGACTGCAGCTCCGCGGCGGGCGTCTGGAACAGCTCGTCGCGCGGGTAGGTCTCCAGGATCTGGAGCAGGTCGCGGCCGTCATGGCTGTGGCGCGAGAACCCGGCGCGCTGCAGCACCTCGTCCACCTTGCGGCGGATGACCGGGACGCGGCGCACCGACTCGGTGTACGCGGCGGAGGAGAACAGACCGAGGAAGCGCCGCTCGCCGACGACGTTGCCGTCCGCGTCGAACCTCTTGACGCCGATGTAGTCCAGGTACGACGGCCGGTGCACGGTGGCCCGGCTGTTGGCCTTGGTCAGCACGAGCAGCTTGTGCTCGCGCGCCTTGGCCCGGGCGTCGGCCGGGAGACGCTCGAAGGAGGGGCTGACCGGGTGCTGCTCGTCCTCGGCGTGGTGCGGGTCCGAACGCAGTATGCCGAGACCGGTGCCGGGCACGGCGGCGAGCGTGTCGTCGTCGCGCAGCTGGTACTCGCGGTAGCCGAGGAAGGTGAAGTGGTCGTCGGCCAGCCAGTGCAGCAGCTCGCGGGCCTCCTCGACCTCCGGTCCGGGCAGGTCGCGGGGGACGGGCTCGCCCTCCAGGCCGTCGGCGATCCGGACCGCCGCGTCCCGCATCTTCTCCCAGTCCTCGACGGCCTCGCGGACGTCGGACAGCACGCGCAGCAGGTCGGCGGTGATCTGCTTCAGGTCCGCGCGGTCGGTCTCGCGGTCGATCTCGACGTGGATCCAGGACTCGACGTGCGTGTCGTGCGGGAGGTCGCCGGTGAGCCCGGCGGGCCGGTCCGGCAGCACCTCGATCAGCTTGCCGGTCAGGTCCCGCCGCACGACGAACTGCGGGTGGATCACGACGTGGATGCCGCGCCCCTGCCGGGTCAGCTCATTGGTGACCGAGTCCACCAGGAAGGGCATGTCGTCGGTGACGACCTCCACGACGGTGTGGCTGCACGTCCACCCGTTCTCCTCCACCGTCGGGGTGTGCACCCGGACGTTCGCGGTGCCCTGGGGGCGGGTCTCGGCGAGACGGTAGTGCGAGACCGCCGCGCCGAAGACGTCGACCGGGTCGCGGTCGGTGAGGTCTTCCGGGGCGGTGTGCAGGTAGTAGCGCTGGAGGAACGCGAGCACGGACTCGCTGTCCGGGGTGCCGGGGGTGCCCTCGCTCGTCGTCCCGGTCGGTAGGTGGCCACCGACCGGGCTGTTCTCAGCTACCCGGGCGGCCCGTTCGAGCAGCTCGGCCTTGGCTTCGTCCAGCTTGGTCTGCATTGTCCTCTGGCTCCTGTCGCGCGCCGTTGCGTGACGTAGAAGGAAGTACGGTCTCTTTCCCTCCGGCTCGACGCCACGGCCCGGGGTGTCCGGTCCGGTCCGACGCTATGCCGCGAGGTGAGATGAGTGGGGGGAATTCGGCCATTCTCGGCACGTCCGTGGAGTGTGACGCTGCTCTCGGCACCGCCGCGTCCCGGGCCGTCCTCGGCGTCCTGGGGGCGTCCGCGCCCCCGTCCCGCCCGCGAAGACCAGCGATCGCGGCCCGGTCACGGAGGTGCTCCGTGCAACCCGGGCGCAGGGCAGGAGCAGGATCGCCCCCGCGAGATATCGCGCTGATCACGCCACCAGGCTATCGCCACTTACCCCGGGCCCGTCATGAGCCGTATGTGTACAAAACCGAGGGGTGAAGTTTGACGTTCTGCACAGCGGCGGGGCGGGTGGGGGTGGCGTATCCGACGGCTGCCTCCCGTCCGGGACACCCGGTCGCGCCCCCGCGCCCGCGGTCGCACCCTGAAAAGCGCCGGGCCCTCTTGGCAAGGGGCGCCCGGCGGAGGCACGGTGCCCAGGACACTGTGCGCAGTCTCCCCGGAGGAGCCGACATGCCCACCAAGATCCTCATCGTCACCGGCGACGCGGCGGAGTCACTGGAGGTGCTCTACCCCTACCAGCGGCTGCGCGAAGAAGGCTACGAGGTCCACATCGCCGCCCCCACCCGCAAGACCCTCCGGTTCGTCGTGCACGACTTCGAACCCGGTTTCGACACCTACACCGAGAAGCCCGGCTACACCTGGCCCGCCGACCTGGCCTTCTCCGAGGTCGACCCGGGTGACTACGCGGCCCTGGTCATCCCCGGCGGCCGGGCCCCGGAGTACCTGCGCAACGACCCCGAACTGCGCAAGATCCTCAAGGCATTCTTCGACGCCGACAAGCCGGTCGCCCAGATCTGCCACGGCCCGCTGCTCACCGCCGCGATCGACTCCCTGCGGGGCCGCCGGGTCACGGCGTACCCGGCGCTGGAACCGGACATGCAAGCGGCCGGCGCGGGCTTCCAGGACAGCGAGGCGGTCGTCGACGGCACCCTGGTCTCCTCCCGCGCCTGGCCGGACCACCCGGCGTGGATGCGGGAGTTCCTGACGGTGCTGCGCTCCAAGGCACCGGTGAGCTGAGAACCGTCCGCGCGGCGCCGTCCGGCTCGCGGTACACCGGCGGCTCAGGCTCGCGGTACACCGGCGGCCGTCCGCCGTGGCCGGCCGCGTGGTGACCCGCGTCCTGGGGAGCCGGCGAGCCGCGGGCGGCCGTCGGCCCGCGGCCCGGCTACGCCGCCATCCTCCGCGCCTCGGCCACCGCCTCGGCCAGCGTGTCCACCACCGGCACCCCGGCCCCCTCCAGGCTCACCCGGCTGTGCGACCCCCCGCTGTACAGCACCGCCCGCGCCCCCACGTGCCGCGCGGCGACCGCGTCGTCCGCCGCGTCCCCGATCACCACGGTCCGCTCGGGCGCCACCCTCCCCGTCAGCGCCTCCAGATGCCGCACCATGTGCTCGGCCTTGCTGCCACCGGACGGCCCCGTGCGCCCGTCGACCCGTATGAAGTGCGCCTCGATCCCGAAGCCCCGCACCAGCGGCACCAGGTCCTCGTGCCCGTACATGCTCAGCAACGACTGGCTGTGCCCCGCCGACCGCCACCCCGCGAGCAGCTCCTCCGCCCCCTCGGTCAGCCGGCACCGCACCCGCTGCTCGGTGTAGTAGCGGTGGAAGACCCCGTCCATCAGCTCCCACTCGGCGTCGGACGGCAGCCGGCCGAGCAGCCGCTCGTAGAACCTCGGCACCGGCACGCAATACAGCGCCCGGTACTGCTCCAGCGTGATCGGCGCCAGGCCCAGCTCCGCGAAGGCCGCGTTCGTCGCCCCGATGATCGCGTCATTGTCGTGGAACAGCGTCCCGTTCCAGTCCCAGACGATGTGCGCGCTTCCCTGCGTCCCCATGTCCAAGACCGTACCCGCCCCCACTGACAATCAGGGCACGACAGCGGTGGGCGCGGGTCAGCCCAGCCCGACCAGGTGGGGGATCTCCTGCGTGGCGTACCACAGCAGCTCGTGGTCGTCCGCGCCGTCCACGACGAACTGCGCGTCGTCGTCCCCGCCGTCCGCCGCCTCCAGGGCGTCCGCCGCGGCGGACACGTCCGGCTCCGCGTCCTCGGCGTCGACGTGCACGGCGGCCGCCTTCGCGAGCGGCACCGCGACCTTCACGGTGACCTCGCCGAGCGCGGCGGGGTCGAGCGCGCGGTCCGGGTCCGTGCTCGTGGCACCGTCGGGCACGTCGACGGCGACCACGACCCGGCGCCGCGGCGCGTCCGGGTCCGCCGCGAGCAGCCGCAGCGAGGCCAGCGCGGCCCGGCTGAGCGCGGCGTACTCCAGCTCCTCGATGTCCTCGGAGAGGTACCACTCGCGCAGCCCGGGCGTGACGGCGTACGCGACGAAGGGGCCGGTCCCCAGCTCACCCGTCTTGTACGCCTCGGCGAGAGCGGGGAGGGTCAGGGGGACGTAGACGCGCATGCTGGCCGCTCTTTCCTGTTCCTGGTCGAAGGCTCCGCTGGGCCCCGGGGAAGGCGGCTGGCGCGTCTCCCGGAGGGCCTTCAGGATACGTGCGGCCGTCCCCTTTCGGGCCCCTGCCCGCACGCGTGGAGACGTCCACTCCAAGCCCTCGGTTCACCCTCGCCGGCCGCCTGACCACGGGGCGCGGTGCCCTGCGGGTCGCTCGGATAGGTGAACCGTGCCGGCCCTTCCCCGCCCACCGCCGCTTCCTTGCGACCCCCTCCGGCGCCCCGTACAAGATCCCCACCACTTGGTTACCGCCCGGTATCCACCGGGCCCGCCGAACGGGGACGCCCCATGAACAAGGTCATGAGCCGCACCGCCCAGCCCCGCCCGCGGCACCGCCCGCCGACCCGCCGCGACTCCCGCCGCCCCGGCGGCGCCCCGCCCCGCACGCCCGGCCGCCCCACGGCCGCACGGCCGGAGACGGCCCGCACACGGCCCGGGGCCGCCGTACGGCAGCCCCGGCCCACCGACCTCTTCGCCGAGCGCCTGCTGGCCGTCCTGAGCGGTCAGCGGCCCGTCCACTGGATGCTGCGGCACACCGCGGGCCGCGCCTACGACGACCTGGCCCGCCTGGCCGAACACGGCCCTCTGCGCACCCTCGGCCCCCGCCCGGTCGTCCAGGACATCGGCTACTACGTCCCCAGCCAGGGCGCCCTGGAGGTCTTCGCCCGCATCGCCGCCGGTGGCCGGCTGCGCGCCATGGCCTTCCGCCTGGAACTGGGCAAGGACCTCCGCTGGCGCTGCACAGCGGTGGAAACGGGCACGCCGTGAGCCGGCGGCACGCCGTAGGGCTGGGGGCCGGAGGCGCGGGAACCACCGTGGTGGTGCCCGCGCGGCCGCGGCAGCACAGGGCACCGCCCCGCGGGCAACGCGGCGGGGCCGGGCCCCGGAAGGGGAACCCGGCCCCGCTCGACCGCTGAGGCGCCGCAGGCGACCGTTACTTCTTGCGGCGCCGCCCGCCCTTGGCCTGGCGGCGTCGCTCGGCCCGCGTGAGCCCGTCCGACTCGGACCGCACCGGCTCGTCCTCCTCCAGGTCACGCTCGACGATGCCGCCCTCACCGTCCACCGTCGGCGCGGAGAAGTGCAGGTCCCGCCGCTGCGGAACGTCCAGCCCCTTCGCACGGATCTCGGGACGCGCGCCCGCCTGCGCCGGCACCGTGTCCTGGACGCCCTCGCCCACCGGCTGGGCCTCCTCGACCGGGACCTCCTCGACCTGCTGCTCGACCTGGACCTCCAGGTTGAACAGGTAGCCGACGGACTCCTCCTTGATGCCGTCCATCATCGCGGTGAACATGTCGAAGCCCTCGCGCTGGTACTCGACCAGCGGGTCCTTCTGCGCCATCGCGCGCAGGCCGATGCCCTCCTGGAGGTAGTCCATCTCGTAGAGGTGCTCGCGCCACTTGCGGTCCAGGACCGACAGCACGACCCGGCGCTCCAGCTCACGCATGATCTCGGAGCCGAGCTGCGCCTCGCGGGCCTCGTACTGCTGGTGGATGTCCTCCTTGATGGACTCCTCGATGAACTCGGCGGTGAGACCGGCCCGGTCGCCGGCCGCCTCCTCCAGTTCCTCGATGGTGACCTTCACCGGGTACAGCTGCCGGAACGCGCCCCACAGCCGGTCCAGGTCCCAGTCCTCGGGGAAGCCCTCGGAGGTCTCGGCACCGACGTACGCCTCGATGGTGTCGTCCATGAAGTGCCGGATCTGCTCGTGCAGGTCCTCGCCCTCCAGGACGCGCCGGCGCTCGCCGTAGATGACCTCGCGCTGCCGGTTGAGGACCTCGTCGTACTTCAGGACGTTCTTACGGGTCTCGAAGTTCTGCGTCTCGACCTGGGCCTGCGCGGACGCGATGGCGCGCGTGACCATCTTGTTCTCGATCGGCACGTCGTCCGGCACGTTGGCCATGGACATCACGCGCTCGACCATCTGGGCCTTGAACAGGCGCATCAGGTCGTCGCCCAGCGACAGGTAGAAGCGGGACTCGCCCGGGTCGCCCTGACGGCCGGAACGGCCGCGCAGCTGGTTGTCGATGCGCCGCGACTCGTGCCGCTCGGTGCCGAGCACGTAGAGGCCGCCCAGCTCCTCGACCTCATCCTTCTCCGCCTTGACGGCCTGCTCGGCCTTCTCCAGGGCGGCGGGCAGGGCGGCGGCCCACTCCTCGATGTGCTCCTCGGGGTCGAGGCCGCGCTGGCGCAGCTCCGCCTCCGCGAGGTCCTCGGGGTTGCCGCCGAGCTTGATGTCCGTACCACGGCCGGCCATGTTGGTCGCCACCGTCACGGCGCCCTTGCGGCCGGCCTGGGCGACGATCTGCGCCTCGCGCTCGTGGTGCTTGGCGTTCAGCACCTCGTGCTGGATGCCGCGCTTGCTGAGCTGCTGCGAGAGGTACTCCGACTTCTCGACGGAGGTGGTGCCGACGAGGATCGGCTGGCCCTTCTCGTGCTTCTCGGCGATGTCGTCGACGACCGCCTCGAACTTGGCCACCTCGGTGCGGTAGATCAGGTCCGACTGGTCCTTGCGGATCATCGGCTTGTTCGTCGGGATCGGGACCACGCCGAGCTTGTAGATCTGGTGGAACTCGGCGGCCTCGGTCATCGCCGTACCGGTCATGCCGGAGAGCTTCTTGTAGAGGCGGAAGAAGTTCTGCAGGGTGATCGTGGCGAGCGTCTGGTTCTCGTCCTTGATGTCCACCCCTTCCTTCGCCTCGATCGCCTGGTGCATGCCCTCGTTGTAGCGGCGGCCGGCGAGGATACGGCCGGTGTGCTCGTCGACGATCATGACTTCGCCGTCGATGACGACGTAGTCCTTGTCCTTCTTGAAGAGTTCCTTGGCCTTGATGGCGTTGTTCAGGTAGCCCACGAGCGGGGTGTTCACCGACTCGTACAGGTTGTCGATGCCCAGCCAGTCCTCGACCTTGCTGACACCGGGCTCGTGGATGGCGACCGTGCGCTTCTTCTCGTCGACGTCGTAGTCGCCGGTCTCCTCGACGCCCTTGAGCGGGTTGCCGGCCTCGCCGCGCTTGAGGCGCGTGACCAGCTTCGCGAAGTCGCCGTACCACTTGGTGGCCTGGTCGGCCGGGCCGGAGATGATCAGCGGCGTACGGGCCTCGTCGATGAGGATGGAGTCGACCTCGTCGACGATGGCGAAGTTGTGGCCGCGCTGCACCAGCTCGTCCTTCGACCACGCCATGTTGTCGCGCAGGTAGTCGAAGCCGAATTCGTTGTTCGTGCCGTAGGTGATGTCGCACGCGTACTGCTCGCGGCGCTGGGCCGGCGTCATGTTGGCGAGGATGCAGCCGACGCTCAGGCCCAGGAACTTGTGGACGCGGCCCATCATCTCGGAGTCGCGCTCGGCCAGGTAGTCGTTGACCGTGATGAGGTGGACGCCGTCCCCGGACAGGGCGTTCAGATACGCGGGCAGCGTGCCGACGAGGGTCTTGCCCTCACCGGTCTTCATCTCGGCCACGTAGCCGAGGTGGAGCGCGGCACCGCCCATCATCTGCACGTCGTAGTGGCGCTGGCCGAGGACACGCTTGGCGGCCTCGCGCACCGTGGCGAACGCCTCGGGGAGCAGGTCGTCCAGGCTCTCACCGTCGGCGTAGCGCTGCTGGTACTCCGCGGTGAGGGCCCGCAGCTCGGCGTCGGAGAGGTCGACGAAGTCCTCTTCGATGGAGTTGACCTGGTCCGCGATGCGGTGCAGCTTGCGCAGGATCTTGCCTTCGCCTGCACGCATGATCTTCGAGAGGACGGACACGGGGGCTGGTCTCCTTGCCGGTCGGGCCTGGGACGGTCGGTTTTCCTTCTGACGTACTGAGCAACGGCCATCGTATGCGAGGACCCGGCCGCGCCGGGAGGCCTGGCGGCTCGACGGCTGCTTCACCCGGGACAACGGACGGGACGCCGCGATGGTGCCGCATCGGCGCGAGGAATTACGCGAAACGTGACCGCCTGGTCACACATCGCGAAAATCCGTGGCCGGGGCGGGGCGTCCCGAGCAGAATCGGGCGATGGAACCCGTCACGCTCACCACGGACCGCCTGCTGCTGCGCCCGGTCGGCCCCGCCGACACGGACGCCGTGTACGCGGCGGCGCAGGACCCCGACATCCAGCGCTGGACACTGGTCCCCTCGCCGTACCTCCCGGAGCACGCGGTCGGCTTCACGGAGCAGACCGTCCCGGACGGCTGGTCGCAGGGCTCCACGTTCACCTTCGGCGTCTTCCTCGCGGGCGGGGAGCTGGCCGCCATGCTCGCCCTGATGATGCGCTCACCGGGCACGGCCGAGGTCGGCTTCTGGGCGGCGAAGGAGCACCGCGGCAACGGCTACGTCGTGGAGGCGACGCTCACCGCCTGCCGGTGGATCTTCACCGAGGTCGGCGTCGACCGCGTCGAATGGCGGGCCGAGGTCGGCAACCACGCCTCCCGCGCGGTCGCCGAACGCGCGGGCTTCACCCTGGAGGGCACCCTGCGCTCCGGCCTCAACAACAAGGGCGTGCGCCGCGACTGCTGGGTCGGCTCCCTGCTCCCCTCCGACCTGGGCCTGCCCTCCACCGCCCCGTACCTGCCCGCGCGTTCCTGAGCCCGCCGGCCGTTCCCGGGGAACGGACGGCCCGTCGCGGGCTGTCAGTGGCACCCTCTATCGTCCGACGCATGACGACCCTTCCGCGCCCGACCACCACCCTCACCGCGGACGACGCCCGCCGGATCGCCCTGCGGGCCCAGGGCCTGCTCGGCGCGCCCGACCGGCGCGCGGGCGTCCGCGGGGTGCTGCGCCACCTCGGCGCGGTCCAGCTCGACACCATCTCGGTGCTCGCCCGCTCCCATGAACTCGTGCCCTACGCCCGGCTGGGCGCGGTCGGCCGCAAGGCCGTGGAGGCCGCGTACTGGACGGACACCCACGCCTTCGAGTACTGGTCGCACGCGGCCTGCATCCTCCCCATCGAGGAGTGGCCGCACTTCGCCTTCCGCCGCCGCGCCTACCGCAACCGGCCGCACTGGTACCACGAACTCCCCGAGGGCGCCTACGACCAGGTCATCAAGCAGCTCCGCGCGGAGGGCCCGCTGACCGCCACCGAACTGGGCGGCGCGAAGAAGACGAACGACTGGTGGGACTGGTCGGGCACCAAGGTCGCCGTGGAGCGCGCGCTGATGTACGGCGAGGTGGTGTGCGTGGAGCGGCGCGGCTGGAAGCGGGTGTACGACCTCGCCGAGCGCGCGGTCCCCGCCGAGCTGCTCCACGACGAGCTGGACGATTCCGAGTGCCTGCGCCGGCTGGTCCGGCTGGCGGGCGAATCGCTCGGGGTCGGCACGCGCGCGGACATCGCCGACTACCACCGTCTCAAGGGCGAGCAGGTCGACGCGGTCATAGCGGACTCCGGCCTGGTGCCGGTCGAGGTCGAGGGCTGGTCCAAGCCGGCCTGGGCGGACCCGGCGGCCCTGGCGACGCCGCCGCGCGGCCGGCACCGCACCACGCTGCTGTCGCCGTTCGACTCGCTGATCTGGGAGCGGGCGCGCACGGAGCGGATCTTCGGCTTCACCCACCGGCTGGAGGCGTACGTCCCCAGGCCCAAGCGCATCCACGGCTACTTCGCGATGCCGGTGCTCGCGGGCGGCCGGCTGGTCGGGCGTGTCGACCCGGCGCGGGAGGGCCGCACACTGGTGGCCAAGCAGGTCACCCTGGACGGGTCGAAGGCGGTCCCGGCGGTCGCCCAGGCCCTCTTCGAGGCGGCGGCGTGGGTGAACTGCACCGACGTCCGCGTGGAGCGCGTGGACGCACCCGGCCTGCGCGAGCCCCTGGCCAGGGAACTCGCCGGGCTGCTCGGATAACTCGCCGGGCAGCCCCGGTCGGGAGCTAGCGGATCTCCAGGATCTTCTCCCGCATCGCGTAGACCACGGCCTCCATCCTGGAGTGCAGTTGCAGCTTCTCCAGGATGTTGCGGACGTGGTTCTTCACGGTGTTCTCCGAGATGAACAGTTCCTTGGCGATGTCCCGGTTGTTCATGCCCGTGGCGACGAGTTTGAGGACCTCCAGCTCGCGGTCGGTCAGCCGGGGCGCGGGCACCAGCCGGCGCTCGTCGGTGCGCTGGATCATCGACTTGAACTCGGTGAGCAGTTTCGACGCCATCGACGGGCTGATCTGCGACTGTCCGTCGGCCACCGCGCGAATGGCGGTGGCCACCTCGTCGGTCGAGATCTCCTTGAGGAGGTATCCGGTCGCGCCCGCCTTGATCGCGTCGTAGAGGTCGGCCTCCTCGTCGCTGATCGTCAGCATGATGATCTTCGCGCTGGGGGCGACCTCCTTGATGGAGGTGCAGGCCTCGATCCCGCCGCGCTTGGGCATGCGGACGTCCATCAGCACGATGTCGGGCAGCAGGTCGGCGGCCTTGTCGACGGCCTCGGCCCCGTCGCCGGCCTCGCCGACGACCTGGATGTCCTCCTCGGCCGCGAGCACGATCTCCAGGCCGCGCCGGAAGAGGGCGTGGTCGTCCACGACCAGGACTCTGATCGGCTCGCGCGAGGAGCCCGCGTCCTGGTTGCCGCCGATGACATCGTCGCCGGCGTCCCCGTCCCGCATCGGTCCGAAGGTGTCCGCCATCGTTCCTCCCCCTGAAGGCTGTGGCCTGTGGTCCTGTGCCATCGCCAACCCAAGGCAGCGGCCCACCGGTTGGGCCGGTGCGGCCATGATTTCATGCCCGGGCGGCACCGAGGTGACGTACGGGGCGCGAAGTGGTCGCACACCGGTGCCCCTGGGGGCGCACACGCGCTCCAGGGGCACCCGCACAGCTTCAGCCGGGCGGATCAGCCGCCCAGCGTGCCACCCGCAGCGGGCGGCTGTGTCGTCGCCTCGGCGACCATCGGGTCGGTGCTGAGGTGGATCACGCCGTAGTCGTAGGCGTGTCGCCGGTAGACGACGCTGGGTTCCTTCGTCTCGGAGTCGACGAACAAGTAGAAGTCGTGGCCGACCAGTTCCATCTCGTAGAGGGCCTGGTCGAGCGTCATGGGGGAGGCGACGTGGGTCTTCTCGCGGACGACGAGGGGGCCTTCACCCTTGACCTCCAGCGAGCCGATCTTCTTGGTCGGCACTCCGTCCGTCTCCTCCTCGTGGACGGGCTGGCCGCTGCCGTTCAGTGTCGCCGCGCCGGGGACGTGGTCGGGGACCTCTGCCGCCGAGATCCGGCGTGCGCCACGGCGCGAGAACCGCTTGTCGTGCTGCTTGCGCAGCCGGGCATCCAGCTTCTCCGCCGCCAGGTCCAGCGCCGCGTACGGATCGCTGGCCGCCGCCTCCGCCCGGATCACCGGACCGCGCGAGCGGAGCGTGATCTCCACTCGGTCACAGCGGTCGGCCTGTCGAGGGTTCGGCTCCTTGGACACCTCGACGTCGAGGCTGATCACCTTGGCATCGAGCCTCTGGATCTTCTCCAGCTTCAGCTTCTCGGCCACGTGCTTGCGGAACCGCTCGGGCACCTCGGTCTTGCGGCCCTTGACGACGATGTCCACGCAGAACTCCGTTCCCGGATCGCCCCGCTGCATCGGCGGAGCGTCTCCCTTTCGCACCAGATCCGGTGATCACCGGACCTCGGACTCGGTGACTTCCACCTCCTCCTCCCCCATGGGCGAGATCTCCACCCCACCGGCGCGGGTGATTGCGAAAAACCCGCAGCACGGCAATCGGATATGAGAGGTGTGGCCTGCGCCTTTCCTCACACCCGAACATATCTCGCCCGGACGGATGTCGTCACCCTCTACTGCGACGTACCTCCATTCCGGTGAATTACCCCTGTCACTAGCTGGAACGATGCACGTTGACGATCAGTTCCTGCTCATTTCGAAAGAATCGCGAGGAGCTGCGATCACGGCGGCATGCAGCATCCACCGCAGGGCGTTCGGCATCGCATTTTCCGGTGCACTGTGCACCGACTCCCTTCTCCCCGGCGGGGCACCGATCCGTCGTTCCTCCCTACCTTCCCGAGTTGCGGCCGCGTACACAGCCGTCCTGCCCGGACCGGGGGACACGACCGTCTCCCGCAGGGCCCGCGCCGCTTCCGCGAGACTGGCGCCCGTCGTCATCAGGTCGTCGACGAGCACGACGCGGCCCGCCCCGAGCAGCCGGCCGCCCCCCGGACTCACCTCCAGCGCCCCGGCGAGGTTCTCCAGGCGCCGCCGCGCGTCCAGCCCCGCCTGGTCGGCCACGGGCCGCCGTTGGCGCAGCACGGCCGCCACCCGGGCCGGCGTCCCGGTGCGCCGCAGCTCCCCGGCCGCCGCGAGCGCCATCCGCCGCACCGGATCGTGCCCACGCGCCCGCACGGCCCACCGGGCCGAGGGCACGGGAACCAGCACCACGGGCTCGGGCCGGGTCCACCCGGCCGGCCCCGCACCGCCGCGGGCACCGCGGTCCGCACCGACGCGGGCACCACGGTCCATGCCGGCGCGAGCACCACCGCCCGCACCAGCACCCGCGCCGTCCTCCGCGCCCAGGCCCGCCCGCACGGCCCCCGCCAGCGCCGTGCCCAGCGCTCCCGTGAGCGTCAGCGCACCCCGTTCCTTGTGCGCGATCAACAGCTCGCGCACCTGCGCCGCGTAAGGAGCCACCGCGTGCACCACCGGCAGCCCGGCCGGCTCCGGCACCGGCCGCACCCGCCGCGCCGCGCTCCCGTGCAGCGTGGCCCGGCACCGCGGGCAGAGCGCCGCACGAGGTGCGCCGCAACCCGCGCAGTCGGCCGGCAGCACCAGGTCGCTGAGGTCCTGCCACCACCCCCGCATGACCACCACTGTGCCAACGCGACCACGGACCGGCCACCCCTGTGGACAACGCCCTGTGGACAACTCGGCCCGTGGCTCGGGAAGGGAGCGTCCCGCTCCCGGCCGTCCCGCGCCCAGCCCGGCCGGAGCATCCCGGCCGCCGCGCGCTCAGCCCGGATAGACCGGCGCCGACCCGTCCTTGTCGACCTTCTGCCACTGCGCCCCGGACGGCAGTCGTACGATCCCGTCCTCCGAGTAGGCCACCAGCGGCACCCGCTCGTCCTCGGACGCGGCGACCGCCTTCACGCTGGTGAGCGTGCCCGGTGCCGGGCCGTCGAGCGTGGAGCCGTCGACCTGGACGTACCGCATCTGCTGCACGCCCCCCTGCTCCTGCCCGACGACCAGCAGCCTGCTGTCCCCGGCCCAGGAGATGGCGCTGACCTGCTCCAGGTCCGGTGCCGCCGACCGCAGTCCGTCCACCGAGATGCCCTGCCCGGTCCCGTCGTCGCGCTGGATCCGCCCGATGAAGAGGGACTGCTTGCCGTCCTTCTCCACGACCAGCGCGATCCGCGCCCCGTCGGCGGCCACCCGCACGTCCTCGATCCGGCCGGACAGGTCCGGTACGGCGACCGGCTCCGGTTTCTCGGCGCCCCGTTCCAGGACGAACAGCCGCGGCCGGTGCGGGTCGCGGTCGGCCACCCACAGGTCGCCGCGTGCGTCCCAGCTCGGGGTGGCGAGCCGGTGGTCGGGGGTCGTACCGGCGCTGGTCACCAGCGGAGCGCCGAGTGATCCGTCCGACGCCAGCGACGTCACGTACAGCGTCCTGCCCTCGTCGGCGATCCCGGCCGCGGTCTGCTCGTCCCGCGACACCGCCACGGACCGCAGCCCCCTGCCGGCCTCGCCCAGCGGACCCGGCACCGGCGCGGACGCCGTCCCGGTGCTCCCGGTCTGCATCCGTACCATCCGGTGCTTGCCGTCGAGGAAGTACAGGTAGTCGGGGCGCTTGGACGACCCGTGCCAGGCGACGGACTCGGCGCGCTCCCCGGTCAGTTCGCACAGCCGGTCGCCACCGGTCCCCCGCAGCTCGACGGACTCCAGCGTCGGCGCCAGGTTCCGCAGGGTGAACAGCATCTGCGTCGCCATCTCGGTGCACTTGCCCGGCGCCACCCGCGACGGCTTGAGGTTCAGCGGCACGGTCACCTTGTTCTGGTCGTCCGGTGCCAGCCCGGACACACCCTTCTGCAACGCCGTACCGGTCGGGAAGCTCGACCGGACCACCGGTCCGAGCCAGGTGGTGGGGCCCTTCAGCAGCGAGCGGACCAGCTGGGTCATCGGGTCGACCTTGCTGCGCACGAACACCGGATCGGCGACCGCCACCGGCTGCCCGCCCACCCCGACGGACGCGTCGGAGGCGAAGTAGTACTTGCCGACGGACGTGTAGTTCCGCTGGAAGTCCGACTTGCCCATGACGACCCCGTCGGGCAGCCCGTCGATGCGCCACTGCCCGTTCTTCGGGTCCTTCGTGAGGTGCAGCTTCTTGCGGTAGGTGCCGTCGGCGGGCTGGTAGGCCTGCTGCGCGTCCACCGTGGCGACCTGGCTTCCGGCCAATACGCAGGTGACGCTGTTGGTCTCCTCCCGGCCGCCCGGACGGCAGTCGGTCTCGATGGTCGGCCCGTTCGCGAGGACGGTGGTCGACTGCTCGGGCCGCCAGGTGCGGGCCGCGTCGGCCGTCAGGTACTTGCGAGCCGTGTCGTACCCCGGGTCGTCGCTGGTCAGCGCCTCCAGGAAGCCCTGCATGATCTCGCCCGGACCTGCGCCGTCGGCCGGCGGCATGGCGAACACCCGGACCCCGGTGTCCTGCCGCGGCGTGGACTCCACGTCCCGCAGGTCCCCGCTGTCGGGCATCGAGGCACAACCGGCCAGCAGTACGGCACCCAGGGCGGCGTACGCCACCGCGCGCCACGACCGCCGCCGCGCGCCCCCCTCGCGGTCAGCGGCCACGAAATGCCTCCCCTGGCTCGGTCGAGTCCTCCGGCACGGCCGCGTCCGGCCCGCCCGCTCCCGCGCCCGCACCGGGCGACGGATGTGCGGCGGGCCCGTCGGCCGGACGCCGTGCGCCGGCGGCGGGCCGGGGCACGACACGCGTGCCGTTGCCGTTGCCGGGCAGGGCGGTCGGGCCGGTGGCCGGGGTGGACGTGGTCAGCCGCGGCGCGATCTCCGCCCGCGGCGGCAGCGCGGGCTGGACGCCGTTCTGCTGCACCGGAACGGTCGCCCGCTTCTCCTCGCCCGCCCGCGGCAGGCCGGCGTCGTCGAGGCCCCGGTTGCGGCGGGAGTCCTTGGGCTCCAGCGGTATCGGTGAGCCGCGCAGCGGCTCGTCCGCCGTCCTGGGCAGCGTCAGCCGGAACTGCGAGCCGCCGCCCGGCTCGCCCCAGGCCTGAAGCCAGCCGCCGTGCAGCCGCGCGTCCTCCAGGGCGATCGACAGCCCGAGGCCGGTGCCGCCGGTGGTACGCGCGCGTGCCGGGTCGGCCCGCCAGAAGCGGCTGAAGACCCGGGTCGCCTCACCGGGCTTGAGGCCCACGCCGTAGTCCCGCACCGCGATGGCCACGGCTCCGCCCGCCGCGGCCAGCTTCACGACCACGTCCTTGCCCTCGCCGTGCTCGACGGCGTTGACGACGAGGTTGCGCAGGACCCGCTCCACTCGCCGGGCGTCCGCCTCGGCGACGACGGGCTGCTGGTCGCCGAGGACCCGTATGCGCGTGCCCTTGCGCTCGGCGAGCGGCTCGGCACCGCTGACGACCCGCCGGACGACCTCCCTGAGGTCTATCGGCTCGGCTTCCAGCGCCGCCGCTCCGGCGTCGAAACGGCTGATCTCCAGCAGGTCGGCGAGCAGCGACTCGAACCGGTCCAGCTGGTCGGCGAGCAGCTCGGCCGACCGCGCGGTGACCGGGTCGAAGTCCCCGCGCGCCTCGTGGATGACGTCGGCGGCCATCCGGACCGTGGTCAGCGGGGTGCGCAGCTCGTGCGAGACGTCGGAGACGAACCGCCGCTGCATCCGCGACAGGTCCTCCAGCTGCTGGATCTTGCCCTGGAGGTTCTGCGCCATCTTGTTGAAGGCCTCGCCCAGGCGCGCGATGTCGTCCTCGCCGGTGACCTTCATCCGCTCCTGCAGCCGCCCGGCCGACAACCGCTCCGCGATCCCGGCCGCCATCCGCACCGGCGTGACGACCTGCCGCACCACCAGCCAGGCGATGGCGCCGAGCAGGACGACGACGAACAGCCCGGCGGTGGCGAGCGTGCCCTTGACCAGGCTGAGGGACTTCTCCTCCTGCGTGAGCGGGAAGAGGTAGTACAGCTCGTACGGGCGGCCGTTGGGGTCGTTGACCTGCTTGCCGATGACGAGTCCCGGCTGCGAGTCCTTGCCGCCGTAGTAGACGATCCGCGTGTTGCTCTGGACGGCCGACATTCCGCTGTTGACCCGCTCGCGCAGGGCGGCGGGCACGCTGGAGGTCGGGTTGACGTTCCCGGAGCCGCGCGGGCTGCGTCCGCCACCGCTGTCGTCGCCGACCGGCAGCGTCACCACGTCGAAGGCGCCCGCGCCGCCGCTGGACAGCGACTCCACGAGGTCGCTCATCCACTGGATGACGTTCTGCGACTGCCGCCCGTCCCCGGTCGCCGTGCCGTCGCCGGCACCGGTCCCGGCTGCCGTCCCGCCGGCCGCCTCGTCGGCTTTCTGCTTGGCCACCGCGAACCCGCCCGTGGCCTGGCTCTGCGACGCCTTGACCTTCGCGTCGAGCAGGCCGTTGCGCACCTGCCCGATCACCACGAAGCCCAGCAGCAGGACGACGCCGAGCGACATCAGCAGGGTGGTGGCGACGACCCTGAGCTGGATGTTGCGCCGCCACAACCGCATCACCGGCAGCAGCGGACGGCGCACCCAGCGCAGGAACAGGCGCAGGACCGGGCTGCCCTGCACCCCGCCCTCGATCAGCCCGCCGTCGAACATCGCCCGCCAGCGCGCACCCGCCGCCGTCCGGCCGACAGGCCGCTCCGGGCGGGCCCCAGTACCGCCGGGGGCCGAAGCGGCGCTGTCCCCGGACATGTCAGCTCGGTCCGGCCTTGTAACCGACACCACGGACGGTCACCACGATCTCCGGCCGCTCCGGGTCCTTCTCGACCTTGGAGCGCAGCCGCTGGACGTGCACGTTGACGAGCCGCGTGTCGGCCGCGTGCCGGTAGCCCCACACCTGCTCCAGCAGCACCTCACGGGTGAACACCTGCCAGGGCTTGCGCGCGAGCGCGACCAGCAGGTCGAACTCCAGCGGGGTCAGTGCTATCGACTGCCCGTCCCGCTTCACCGAGTGCCCGGCGACATCGATGACCAGGTCACCGATGGTGAGCTGCTCCGGCGCCGGCTCCTCCGACCTGCGCAGCCGCGCCCGGATCCGGGCCACCAGCTCCTTCGGCTTGAACGGCTTCACGATGTAGTCGTCGGCGCCCGACTCCAGGCCCACGACGACGTCGACGGTGTCGCTCTTGGCCGTGAGCATCACGATCGGCACACCGGACTCCGCCCGGATCAGCCGGCACACCTCGATGCCGTCCCGTCCGGGCAGCATCAGGTCGAGCAGCACCAGATCGGGCTTCGCCTCCCGGAAAGCGGCCAGCGCCTTGTCGCCGTCGGCTACGAAAGACGGCTCAAAACCTTCACCACGCAGCACGATGCCGAGCATCTCGGCCAGTGCGGTGTCGTCGTCGACGACAAGGACTCGTCCCTTCATAAACGACATCATCCCATTCTCATAACAGCGACAGGCGCCCTGGTGAGGCAGGTCACTGGCCGGTGACGATAGTCGTACGGGGCCGTCACTGTCTGCCCCTGTCCGCCGACGATGATGCCGCTCGCCGGTGTCAGCCCGACGACTGCGGAGCCCCGGCCGCTGACCGGGCGCACAGTTCCGCGAGCGCCTCGGCCGTCACGGGCGACACCGCCCCCTCCTCGGTGACGATCGCCGTCACCAGTTCGGGCGGGGTCACGTCGAACGCCGGGTTGTACGCCTGCGTCCCCAGCGGTGCCACCGGAATCCCACCCCCCGCTCCCGCCGCCTGGGGCGCCGTCACCTCGGTCACCTCGAAGCCGGGACGCTGCTCGACCTCGATGGACGTCCCGTCGGGCGTGTTCGGGTCGACCGTCGTCAGCGGCGCCACCACGATGAACGGCACATGGTGGTACCGGGCGAGCACGGCGAGCGGATAGCTTCCCACCTTGTTCGCCACCGAACCGTCGGCCGCGATCCGGTCCGCCCCGACGAGCACCGCGTCCACCTCACCCGCCGCGAACAGGGAACCCGCCGCGTTGTCCGTGAGCAGGGTGTACCCCATACCGCTGCGGGCCGCCTCGTACGCCGTCAGGCGGGCGCCTTGCAGCAGCGGACGCGTCTCGTCCACCCACAGCCGCCGCAGCCGGCCCGCCCGGTGCGCGGCGAGGGCCACCGCGAAGGCCGTGCCCTCCCCGCCCGACACCAGCGACCCGGTGTTGCAGTGGGTCAGGATCCGGTGCCCGCCACCGGACAGCAACTCGTCCAGCAGCGTCAGACCGTGGGCCGCCATCCTGGCGCTGGCCTCGGCGTCCTCCTGGTGCAGCGCCCGCGCGGCGGCCAGCGCCGCCACGGCGGCCGCGGTCGGGTCGCCGGTCCGGGCCAGCGCCGCCTGGTGCGCCGCCTGCGCCCGGCGCACCCCGACGGACAGGTTCACCGCGGTGGGCCTCGCCTCTTCGAGCGACCGCGCCGCCTCGGCCACGTCGAACCCCCGCGCGGCGGCGAGCGCGACGCCGTACGCCCCCGCGATCCCGAGCAGCGGCGCCCCGCGCACGGCGAGCGAACGGATCGCCTCCACCAGCGCCGCCGCGTCCGTGCACACCAACTCGACCTCTTCGGCCGGAAGCCTCGTCTGATCAAGAAGGACCAGTACGGGGCCTTCTGGTGGTTCCTCCCATCGGATCGCCGGTATCTCGGTCGGCCGCCTGTCCCCACCGGTTCGCGCCTGCTGATCAACCATGCCGTCAGTCTGCCCCGGATCCGGCGGACAATTGAAGGCGTCCGGCCCCCACCGTGGCCGGTTACCCGGTGACCAGCACATGGCACGATGGCTGCCAACCTGCCGCCGCGACCGCGGACGGGCACCGAGAAGGAGCTTCGATGACTGACACTCCGGGCTGGGCCTCGCCCGGATCCGCCCCGTCGCCCGAGGGGCGGGAACCCGGTGCGTCCGGCCCCGCCGAGCCCGCGGACCGCCCCGCCCCCACCGAACCCGCGCCGCAGCCGGGCCCGGACGCGCAGGGCCCAGGCTCGAAGTGGTCCAAGGAGCAGCCGCCGGCCGGCCAGTGGTCCGCGCCCACCGGTGCCCCGAGCCCGCACCACGCCCCGCCGCCTCCGCCGCCCGGCCCTGGCTGGGGCGGCGGGCAGCCCGGCGGCCCCGGCTACGGTGCCCCCGGCGGCGGATACGGCGGCCCGCACCCCGGCGGTTACGGCAACCCCGGCGGCTACCCCGCCTGGGGCGGCGGCTGGGGAGGTCCCCCGCCGGCGGCCAAGCCCGGCGTCATCCCGCTGCGCCCGCTCGGCGTCGGCGAGATCCTCGACGGTGCCGTCTCCACCATGCGCACCTACTGGCGCACGGTCCTCGGCATCGCGCTGGCCGTCGCCGTCGTCACGGACACCTGCCTGGTGCTCGTCCAGGGCTTCTTCGTCAACGACGCCCTCGCCCGCACATCGCTCGACAGCCGGACCGCCACCCTCGACGACGTCTACCGCTCCCTGCGCGACTCCATGATCGGCACCGGCATCGTCACGGTGATCTCCGCGGCCGCCGCCATCATCGCCACCGCCCTGCTGACCACCATCACCAGCCGCGCCGTGCTCGGCAGGCCGGTCAGCACCGGCGAGGCCTGGCGCGAGGCCCGCCCGCAGATCCCGAGGCTGGCCGGACTGCTCCTCCTGCTCGGCCTGATCACCATCGGAGTGATCGTCGTCGGCGCACTGCCCGGCTTCCTGGTCCTGCTGAGCGGCGGCAGCGACATCGGCGGGTCCGCCCTGTTCGCCCTGGGCATCCTCGGAGCCGTCGTCGTCGCGGTGTGGCTGGCCATCCGCTACTACCTGGCCGCCCCCGCCCTGATGCTGGAACGCCAGAGCGTCACCAAGGCCATGAGCCGCTCCGCGAAGCTGGTGCGCGGCTCCTGGTGGCGCGTCTTCGGCATCCAGCTCCTCGCCTGGCTCATCGCCAACATCGTCTCGGCGGTCGTCACCATCCCCTTCGCCCTCATCGGCGCCGCCGTCAGCGGCGACGGCATGGACGACATCCTCGGCACCAGCGGCGGACACGTCGGCTGGGCGTTCCTGATCATCCGGGGCATCGGCTCCCTGATCGGCACCACGCTCACCCTTCCGATCAGCGCCGGCGTCACCGTGCTCCTCTACATCGACCAGCGCATCCGCCGGGAGGCCCTCGACCTCGAACTGGCCCGCGCCGCCGGTGTCCAGGGTTACGGCACCGGCGTCCCCGGCCCCGTCCCCGGGAGCTGATGCGGTGAGCCTCACGGGGGGAGTCCTCACGGCGGCGCCCTTACCGCGTGCCGCCACCGCCGTCGCGGACCGGCTGCTGCGCGCGACGGACCGGGTCGTGCTCGCGACCGGGGGCTCGGGGGACGAGCCCCCGGTGATCATCGGACGCGATCCCGCACGCGAGGCGGCCCGCCGCGAACTGTCCAAGGGGATGTACCACGAGAACGACCCCAGCCTGCTCCAGCGCGCCCTGAACGCGTTCTGGGACTGGCTCGACCGGGCCCTCGGCTCGGCTGCCTCGGCGACCCCGGGCGGCGCGGTCGGCCTGGCCGTCGTCATCCTGTTCGTCGTCGCCGTGCTGGCCGCCCTGTGGTGGCGCCTGGGCACTCCCCGGCGCCGGCCCGCCTCGGCCGCCGTCCTCTTCGACGAGCGCCCCCGCAGCGCCGCTGAGCACCGCGCAGCCAGCGAGGCCCACGCGGCCCAGGGCCACTGGAACCAGGCCCTCCAGGAACGCATGCGGGCCCTCGTCCGCTCCCTGGAGGAACGGGCCCTGCTCGACGTACGCCCCGGCCGCACCGCCGACGAGGCGGCCGCCGAGGCCGGGCGCGCCCTGCCCGCGCACACGGACCGACTGCGCGCCGCCGCCCGTGCGTTCGACGACGTCACATACGGCGGACGCACGGCCGACGAGCCGTCGTACCACCGCCTCGCCGAACTCGACCGCGACCTGGAACACACCAGGCCGGCCCTCGCCACCAGCCCCGCCGGCACCACCACGAAGGCCCGGAGCACCCGCCAGGGGGCCGCCGAGTGACCACCGCGGCCCTCCCGACGGCCACCTCCACCGCGCCCACCGGCCGCCAGGTGTGGACCCGCACGCGAGGCATCGCACTCGCCGTCGTCCTGCTCCTGGCCGCGGCCGTCGCCATGGCCGCCGTCCGCTCCACCACCCACCACGGCGACCTGGACCCGCGCTCCCCCGACCCCTACGGCAGCCGGGCCGTCGCCCAACTCCTCGCCGAACGAGGCGTCTCCACCCGTGTGGTCACCACCCTCGGCGCGGCCCGCGCCGCCGCCGGGCCGGACACCACCCTGCTCGTCGCCGTACCCGACCTGCTGACCCACCGCCAGCAGACCGAGCTGCACGCGGCGACCGCGTCCTCCGGCGGACGGACCGTCCTCGTCGCGGCCGGCAGCTGGTCCGTCGAACGGCTCGCCCCCGGAATCTCCGCGGACCCCGCCACCAGCGACAACTCCACCCTCGACCCGCACTGCACGCTGCCCGAAGCCCGGCGCGCGGGCCCCGCCGACACCGGCGGCATCCGTTACACCACCACCCGCCTCGACGCCGACTCCTGCTACCCCGGCGAGCGCCTGGCCACCCTCCTGCGCGTCCCCGCGACCTCCGGAGGCGGTGACACCGTCGTACTCGGCGCGCCCGACATCCTCTACAACGACCGCCTCGACGAGCAGGGCAACGCCTCGCTCGCCCTCCAACTCCTCGGCTCCCGCCCCCATCTGGTCTGGTACCTCCCCTCGTTGTCCGACGCCTCCGCCACCGAGAACGGCGAGCGGAAGAGCTTCCTCGACCTGCTCCCCCCGGGATGGCTCTGGGCCACCCTGCAACTGTTCATCGCGGCCGTCCTCGCCGCCTTCTGGCGGGCACGCCGCTTCGGCCCCCTCGTGCCCGAGAAACTCCCCGTCGCGATCCGCGCCTCCGAGACCGCCGAAGGCCGCGCCCGCCTCTACCGCACCGCCAACGCCCGGGACCGCGCCGCCGCCGCTCTTCGCTCCGCCACCCGCACCCGCCTCGCCCCCCTCGTCGGCGTCCCCACCCCCCAGGCGCACACGCCCGAGGCCCTGCTGCCCGCCCTGTCCGCCCACCTGGCCGGTGACGGGCAGGCCCTGCACTCCCTCCTCTTCGGACCGCCTCCTAGCGACGACACGGCCCTCGTCGCCCTCACCGACCAACTCGACGCCCTCGAAAGAGAGGTACGCCGTTCATGACGGACCCGACCACCGACAACGCCGGGCGGAGCGGGGACCCGGGCACCGCCCGGGCCTCCCTGGAGGCCCTGCGCGCCGAGATCGCCAAAGCCGTGGTCGGCCAGGACCCCGCCGTGACCGGCCTCGTCGTCGCCCTCCTCTGCCGCGGACACGTACTACTAGAAGGAGTCCCCGGGGTCGCCAAAACGTTGCTCGTCCGCGCCCTCGCATCGGCACTCGAACTCGACACCAAACGCGTCCAGTTCACCCCGGACCTGATGCCGAGCGACGTGACCGGCTCACTCGTCTACGACACCCGCACCGCCGAGTTCTCCTTCCAGCCCGGCCCGGTGTTCACCAACCTCCTCCTCGCGGACGAGATCAACCGCACCCCTCCCAAGACCCAGGCGTCCCTGCTGGAGGCCATGGAGGAACGGCAGGTGACGGTCGACGGCACCCCCCGTCCGCTCCCCGAGCCCTTCCTCGTCGCCGCGACGCAGAACCCGGTGGAGTACGAAGGCACCTACCCCCTCCCCGAAGCCCAACTGGACCGTTTTCTCCTCAAACTGACGATCCCTCTGCCCTCCCGGCAGGACGAGATCGACGTACTCACCCGGCACGCCTCGGGATTCGACCCACGCGACCTGCGCGCCGCCGGCGTACGCCCGGTCGCCGGCCCCGCCGACTTGGAGGCGGCGCGTGCCGCGGTCGCCAAGACGACCGTCTCCCCCGAGATCACCGCTTACGTCGTGGACATCTGCCGCGCCACGCGCGAGTCGCCCTCCCTCACCCTGGGCGTCTCCCCGCGCGGCGCCACGGCTCTGCTCGCCACCTCGCGCGCCTGGGCCTGGCTGACCGGCCGCGACTACGTCATTCCCGACGACGTGAAGGCCCTCGCGCTGCCCACTCTGCGCCACCGGGTCCAGTTGCGCCCCGAGGCCGAAATGGAAGGCGTGACCGCTGATGCGGTCATCAACGCCATCCTCGCCCACGTACCGGTCCCCCGCTGATGGCTCTCACCGGACGCGCCGCCCTCCTCGCGGCCCTCGGCTCCATCCCCATCGGCATCCTGGAACCGAGCTGGACGGGCATCCTCGCGGTCAACGGCCCCCTGGCCCTGGCCTGCGCCTGCGACTACGCACTGGCCGCACCGGTACGCCGTCTCCAGCTGATCCGTTCCGGCGACAGCTCGACCCGTCTCGGCGACGCCGCCGACGTCACACTGACGATCACGAACCCCTCCCGCCGCCCGCTGCGGGCACGACTGCGCGACGCGTGGCCACCGAGCAGCTGGCAGCCGGACACCGAGTTCGCCGCATCCCGGCACGGGCTGACCGTGCCACCGGGCGAGCGGCGACGCGTGACGACCCGACTGCGCCCCACCCGCCGCGGCGACCACCGGGCCGACCGCGTGACGATCCGCTCCTACGGCCCCCTCGGACTCTTCTCCCGCCAGGGCGCCCACGAGGTCCCCTGGACAGTACGGGTTCTGCCCCCGTTCACCTGCCGCAAGCACCTCCCGTCGAAACTCGCCCGATTGCGTGAACTCGACGGCCGTACCAGCGCGCTGACCCGCGGGGAGGGAACGGAGTTCGACAGCCTGCGCGAGTACGTTCCCGGTGACGACACCCGCTCGATCGACTGGCGCGCCACGGCCCGGCAGTCCGCCGTCGCCGTCCGCACCTGGCGCCCCGAACGCGACCGGCACATCCTGATGGTCCTGGACACCGGCCGTACCTCGGCCGGCCGCGTGGGCGACGCACCGCGCCTGGACGCCTCCATGGACGCGGCCCTGCTGCTCGCCGCTCTCGCCTCACGCGCCGGCGACCGCGTGGCCCTGCTGGCCTACGATCGCCGGATCCGCGCCCTGGTCCAGGGCCGCGCGGCGGGCGATGTGCTGCCTTCTCTGGTCCATGCGATGGCGACCCTGGAACCGGAACTCGTCGAGACCGACGCTCGCGGCCTCACCGCCACAGCGCTCCGCACCGCGCCCCGCCGCTCCCTGATCGTGCTCCTCACGACGCTGGACGCGGCACCGGTGGAGGAGGGCCTGCTTCCTGTGCTCCCGCAGCTCACTCAACGCCACACAGTTCTGGTTGCCTCGGTGGCGGATCCCTATATTGCCCGCATGGCGCAGGCCCGGGGGGACACGGAGGCGGTGTACGAAGCGGCGGCGGCCGCTCAGGCGCAGGACGAGCGTCGGCGCACTGCCGAGCAGCTTCGCCGTCATGGGGTGACGGTGGTGGACGCGACGCCGGAGGAATTGGCGCCGGCGCTAGCGGATGCGTACCTGGCTCTCAAAGCGGCGGGCCGGCTCTGACAGGCTCCGAACCGTCGGTGTCCCTTCGGGGATGTCTCAGGGGCCTGAAACGCAGAAAACCCCCGCACCGAAGGTGCGGGGGTTTTCCCAATAATTGTTCGGCGGCGTCCTACTCTCCCACAGGGTCCCCCCTGCAGTACCATCGGCGCTGTGAGGCTTAGCTTCCGGGTTCGGAATGTAACCGGGC
>NZ_JBEYRP010000028.1:0-94380 GCF_040704085.1 Streptomyces sp. NPDC047841 | reverse complement strand
GACGCTTTTACTTGTGAGATAACCTGCGGCGAAACATCCCGCTGTCGACACAAAGCCGGTCTCTGGTCCGGTCGCCGCCTCGCAGACGGCACCTACCACGTACCCTGCCGCGAGGCTCGCAGACGAGCGAGCAGCCGCTGTGACATTGCCTGAGAACAGGTCCTGCCCAATACTCCAGAACTCTGCGGCGTTCTCGGCCCATCCGACGAACTTGTCGAGGTCGCCCAGGGAGAAGGTGCCTGCCGGATCCGACCGGTTGACGGGGTCGCCTTGGGCGTACAGGTAGACGTTCTTCTCTTTCCTACTGGGGTCGGGTTGGGTGAAGCGGCCGAGCTGGGGGTCGTAGTAGCGGGCGCCCATCTTGTACAGTCCGGCCGGGTCAAGGTAGGCACTGGTGTAGCGGAAGGGCTGCAGGGTGCCGGTGTTGGCGCGCGGCTCACCGTAGGGTCCGTAGGTGTAGGTGGCGGTGCGCTTACCGGTGGTGTCGACCAGACCGATGACGGAGTTCTGGGCGTCGGTGAGGTAGTACTGGGTGCTTCCCCCGCTCCTCATGCCCACCAATGTGCCCGAGGGTTCGCGGACAAAACCGGTCGCGGTACCGGTGGCGGTCTGTCCGGTGATGCCGACGGCGGCGTTGGTGAAGGTGGTGCTGTCGCGGGTCAGACGCTGGGTGTTGTCGACCCCAGCGTAGGTCTGGTTGATGGCGACGCCGGACCGAGTGTAGGCGGCGAGTTGAGTGAACGGTGTCCATTCTTCGTTGGTGCGAGCTCCGGTGGCGCTTGCGGCGGAGGTTTCGTTGCCAGCGCCGTCGTAGCTGAAGGCGGAGTTGGAGTCGTAGGCAGTCAGCTCGCCGGCGTCGTTGTAGCTGTAGGTGTGCTGCGCGCTGTCGCAGGCTGGGAGGCTGGTGCCGGTGGAGCTTTGTGTGCGGTTGCCGGCCTTGTCGTAGCAGTAGGCCCAGCCTGCCGTGGTGGAGCCGTCCTTGGTTTCGACGGCCTTGGTGAGGCGGCCGAGTGTGTCGTAGGTGTAGGCGGTGGTCGCGCCGTCCACGGTGCGCTTGCGGATCTTGTCCGTGTCCTTGTTGTCGCCGTTGCTGTAGTCATAGGAGATTGACGACAGCGTGGCCGAGCCGGACTTGACCTCGATCTTGGTCGGGCGGCTGGAGTCGTCCGGGGTGACGGTCTGGGTGGTACCGCCAGCAAAGGTCGTCTTGGTGCGCTTGCCGTTCTTGTTGTACTCGAACGACGTCTTGGCGCCGCCAGGTTCGGTGACGGAGGTGAGTTCGTTGGCGTCGTCGTAGCCGTAGGTCACGGTGCCGCCGGTATCCGTAGCGCTGTCGACGTTGCCGGACGGGTCGTAGGTGATCTGTGTGGTGCCGGTGCCGGGCAGGGTCCGGGTACGTTCGCGGTTCTGCTCGTCGTAGGTGAACGCCGACGTTCCGGCCGGAGTAGTGCGGGTCTTGAGATTGCCGTCGGCGTCGTAAGTGAAGGTCGCGGTGATGTTGCCAGCGGTCTGGGTCTTGATGCGGTCGCGGTTGTCGTAGGTATAGGTGGTGGTGATGCCGCGGCCGTCGGTGACGGTCTTCTGCCGTCCGAGTTCGTCGTAGGTGTAGGTGATGGGCTTGAGCGGGCTGGGCGGTGTCACCTTGGTCAGGTTGCCTTGGGAGTCGTAGGTGTAGCTGGTCTTCTTCTCGCGCGGGTCGGTGGCGGTGCAGCGCTGGCCGGGCTGGCCGCCGCAGTCCATCGTCCCGGACTTGGGGTTGTAGGTGTAGCTCCACTTCGCGGCGGTGCCGCCTGTGGTGGAGTCGGTGAAGGTGAGCAGGTTGCCCGAGTCGTCGTAACCGTTGGTGGTCTTCTCCTCCGAGGCGGAGGTGGTCGTCTCGGGGAAGTAACCGCTGCCCTTCTTCACCCACGTCGCCGTGGCCTGGGCACCGGTGGGGATGGTGACGCCGGACGGGTTGAAGGCGTTGTCGTAGTCGAACTTGGTGAGGTTGCCTTCTTCCGGTGTGGCGCCCATGGAGTCGGTGGCGGTGACGACGTCGTTGTCCGGTCCCCAGGACTTGGAGCGGGTGTGCCCGAGGGGGTCTTCGGTCTGCTTGGCGCGCCAGTAGCCGTCGACGGTCTTGAAGGTGTTCTTGCCGCGCGGGTCGGTGATGCGGACGGTGCCTTCGGTGTCGGTCTGGTCCTGGCCTAGCAGCCAGCGGAAGGCGGTGGTGTTGCCAGCGCCGGTGGCGTTGTCCACCACGCGGGTGAGGGAGGCGACCTTGGTGCTGTCCCAGGTGAAGGTGGTCTGCCGTCCCTCGGGCGTGGTGATCTTCGACAATCGGTCGGAGGTGTCGTAGTCGAAGAGGGTGGTCTTGTTATCGGTGTCGGTGAAAGTGTGGATGAGATCACCGGTGTAGGTGTAACCGACCGAGCGGCCAGCGTTGTCCGTGACTTGCGTGATGTGGCTGCCGTCGTTGCTGAGCGTCAGTGTCCGGCCCGACGCGGCGGTGATCTTGGCGGGGAAGGCGCCGGAGTAGGTGATGGTGGTGGCATTGCCGTTCTTGTCCTCCACCTTGGACACGCGTGCGTCTCCTGTGGTACCTGAGCGGGTGAAGGTCGTCTTCTCACCCGTACGGCGGCTGGTGAGGGTGAAGGACTTCTTGTCGTCCGCCTCGCTCAGGTCCTGCTTGTAGCCCTTGGCCGGGGTGAAACCGGAGCCGTTGCGGGCGAAGACCGCCATCGTGCCGGTGGGACCCTCCACGACGACCGCCTCCGGGCTGGCCTCGACGACGCGGTAGTCGGCGCCGCCGGTGGTGTTCCAGCCCGTCTTGTTCAGGCTGTTGAAGGTATTGCCCCACGACAGGCCGGGGCCGGCGTCGGCGATGTCGAAGCCCTGCACGGTGACCAACAGGTTGCCATTGCCGTAGTTGACCTGCGCGCTGACGCTGTCGGACAACTGGGCGGTGTAGAACTCCGACCAGGGCACCTGCCCGACGCCGACGGGAACGACACCGGTGCCAGCGGCAGCCGACTTCAGTAACGGGCCGCGCGTGTCAGCCGCCTTCACCGGCGTGCTGGGCGGGGGCTTCGTCACTCCCAGGGGTGTCTTGGCCGTTATGGCAGTAGTCGCGGCCAGGGGCTCCGTGCGCGGCTGGGCGCCGGCCGGGAGTATCGCTGTGATCGTCGCGGTCGCGGTTGCGGCAGCCACGATCGAAAGCGGCAGCCATCGTCTACGCCGCGCTAACGCGGGCATGCGAACATGCACGAGGATCTCTCCAATGCTCGAGACAGCGGATGGAAGCAGGTCCGAATCAGGGGTGGCGCCCGGGCAAGGGGTGCCACCCCGTCCTGCATCGGGAATCAGCCGTGCCCGGCGGCGTGCGCTCGCCGCGCCGGCGGTGGTACGGACCGTGCTAGGCGCAACGCTTTTCGGTGCGGACCTCGTAGCCCGGCTCGTTGGTGATGTTGACCAGGCCGTAACCGGAGGTGCACTCGGTCACGGTGTTGGCAGGGTTGCCCCAGAATTCCTGGCCGTGTGTGTCCAGTACCGTGCGCTTGCCGACCAGGGAGTTGCGGTCGTAGGACCACACCCCGACCGTCAGGTCGAAGTTGATGTTCTGCGACAGGAAGCTGTTCCACACCCAGACGTAGCCGTAATTTTCCTTGCAGCTGGGCGAGTAGAACTGCTTCACCGAGGCGATCTTGTCCGTTCCCCGGTAGATGTAGGAGGTCGTGCCGATCTGATAGGCGTCCGAGCACACCCCGACCGCCTGCGCCACCGCGCTGGAAGGGTTGCCCTCCTCGGTGCCCGCCGTACCAGCGGCGGGAACCGGAGTACCCGTCGAGGGCGTCGGCCCCGTCCCCGCCATAGCCACACCGGTGCCCAGCAGCGATAAAGCAGCTGTGGCCACCGTCGCCGCGAGCGTCATACGCGCACGTCTCACGTGCATCCCCCTCTGCGAAGCGCAGCCCCCAGGGAACCGACACGAGCAACCCAGGCGGCCCACGCGGAACGGAAAGCGCACCAACTGATGCGCTTTCACATCCTCACCAGACCACACCCCGGAACGGCGCCTTCCACAGAGAAAACACGCAGCGCCACGTCCGCAACAGTGCGTAATTTGATGGCCCCTCACACATGACTCTTCGCTTTCCAAGCCAACAGGGCCCCTCATCACCACAGACCCAAGACGGAGATCCTGCTTTGTCTGGCATTCGACAGCCAGCTGTCATCATGTGACAACGTCGACAGGCATGCTCCGGCCGTCCGCGGGCACCAGAAAAGGCTTGCCACTGCTCAACAGCCTGCGCTGGCTTCCTGCGGCCAGCCCTCATCGGCCCGGCAACAGTGACCAGAGCCTCCGCCGGGAGCGCCCTCGCTCAGCCGCGTTCCTTTCAATGCCCCAGCGCACCCGCTCGGCCTGTCCAACGCGTCAGCTCGGCGGGAGACCCGCAGGGAGGTGCCCGGCAAGGCCCACCTGTCGCTCAGTAACGTCCAGCACACGCAGGTCCGGGTAGCGCTCCGCACCCGCTGACCAATGTCGGCACGCACACGCTCACCGCGTCCACGCTCGCCAGCATGTCTGCATCCGGTGCGCAGAGCAGCCGGTATGAGCTGGAGCAGCTTGTGAAGAAGGCCGTCTGACACGCTCAATCCGTCGGCCGAATAGCCGGTGTGGACCTCTACCGGTCGTCAGCCCGGTGGCCAGCACCTAGCCCGCCTCCTCGTCAAAGAGGCTGACGCGAGCGCCGGGCCTGCTCCTGTACTCGCCGACACAGCGGCGGAACTTGTCCTGCGCCACCTCCTCGCGGTGCCACCAGCCGTGCTGCACCGGTCGGCCGCCGGACTCGAGCAGCAGGTGGTAGCGGCCGGCGCCGGTCATGCGAGACGGATCCCTCGCGACCGGCCCGGCTCGCGGACGATCGCCCGCTTCGCCTCCAGCTCGCCCAGTTGGTAGTGCACGGATGCCCTGCTGCGCATGCCAACAGCCGCGCCGATCTGCTGCATCGTCGGCGCTTGGCCGTGTTAGTCGACGCGGTACGTACTTCGATTAGAGCGCTTGTTTGAATTTGAAAGCAAACGAAAGACACGACAGTCAGGGAGGAGCGGGTGGGTGGTGAGCAGCCGCTCTCGCGTCTGGACGCGTTGCGCTTCGCCCGGCGTGTCATCGAGCAGCAGGCCGTCCGGCAGCTTGGGCTCATCGACCGCTGGATCGCCGAGGAGGAGCGGCGGGAGGCGGAGCGGCGCCAGGGTGCGGAGATGCGGCCGGCCCCTGCGGACTGGCTGATTCAGTACGGCCTCAACCGGGGGCAACGTCGACGCCGTCCACGTAGGCGGCTGCTGGGCCGCGAAGAAGAGCGGCCGCTGCCGGCCAGCCACGGGCAAGCAGGCCCTCGACGCTCTCCGGAACGGGGTGCCGCCTGTGTGCACTGTCGGCCGGACACGGCCTTCGGCATCGGAGACTGAAACACACAGCCCCGGCCAGCGCGCCGGTCGGGGCTGGCTCACGCGCGGGTGTGCTCGTGGACGACGGTCGTCTGCGCGGCGAAAGGCTTCGCGGGGCGAGGGTGGCAGCCTGCGCGGCCACGCGTACGCCAGCCAGTCGGGGCGTACAGCGCACGGTCGCCGCTGACCGAGGATCCGCCGACACCCAGCCGCCTGGTCCAGGAACACCTGCCAGTGCCGGGGTGCAGACGCCGCCCACACGTCAGTCTCAGCTGCTCCGTGCAGGGCCGATCCCCGTAGCCGCCCGGCTGGATAGGGAGCGCAAGGCCGGCGCTCACGGTCGAGAGGGTGGCTGGCCTGGGCCGAGACCACGCTGTGCGTGCCGTGTCAGAACTGGCCCATATCGCACGCCCATTCGTCTCAGAGCTGTCTGTTCCGGCACTTTACCCCGTGATGTGATCATCACCGCAAGTGATCGACCTGCTACAGAAGTCACTTCTTGAACGATCACCACGGGGAGAGATACGTGCGGTTCAGACACAGAAAGACGCTCTCGGTCGGAGCGGTCATGCTGGGTTTGCTGGGCGCCTCCTTGACCACCGCACAAGCGTCCGCGAAGACCTCGACGGACGCGCCGGCGCCGCTGGTCCTCACGTCGAAGCAGACTGCTGCCGAGGCGAAAGCTGCCTGTGATGCGCGGCTGAAGGCAGCGCGCGACGCCGGGAGCAGCAAGCCGGTCGCCTGCGTCACGGGGGCGACAAAGATCACCGCTGCCGACCGGGCAGCCATAAGCCCGTGGCCCACGCCAAACTGGTGCGAGGACCACATCGACAGCACCTGGTACGTCACCCGGTTCAAGGCCTGCGGCGTGTTCCCCGCCGACGTCACCGTGCATGACGCCCGCACCGGCCGGGTCACCGGCAAGATGCACTACCTGGCCGTCGGCTACTCATACAGCGAGCGGGACATCAAGGCATGGGCCTACCAGGTCGAGCTCGTTCAGGTGAGCGCCTCCGGTGACGCCGTTGGCAGCAGCGCGAAGGGCAAGGGCACGTGCTCGGGGAAGTGCAAGGTCACTGAGAGCAAGTTCCCGTCCCAGGCGATGGGCGGGGACAAGGAGGCCGTCGGACAGTTCTTCTTCGACACCACCATCAAAGCCAGCCCCAAGGGCGACAAGGGGACGGGACAGGGAACGGCGCACTGGAGCTTCAACAACTCCAGGTGGTCCGGGCCGACCAACGACATCACCCTGAGCCAGCCGCCCGTGCGCTGCGACAACGCCCTGCCGGGCACCTCCAAGATCGGCTGCGTCATGCCGTACATTCCGGAGATGGTGTACTCCAAGACAGGGGAGTACCCGGAGCTCGCCAAGCACATCGAGTACGCCCAGAACACCAAGCATCTGCCGGGCAAGCACGGCACGACGAAATACCTGACACGCCTCACCAACAAGGACAAGATCCGGCAGAACCGGAACAAGGCGTGCCCGTCAAGCCGTCCCCGTCCCGCGGGCAAGCAGTGCGATGAGTACCCGTTCGCCTCCACCTGGCAGGGTGCTTCCACCGGAGGCGGCCAGTTCAGCTGGCGCATGATCAACGCCAAGCAGAACGAAGAGGGCGGCAAGGCCCTTGGCCGCTTCTACCTCTACAACCGGATCCTGGAGAAGGATAGGTTCCTCGTCTGGATCAAGCCCTGACCACGTCTCCAATCACCAGGAACACTCCATGACCGACCAGGCCAAGCAAGGGCGCCAGCTTGTGCCCGTGCAGTACCACCAGTTCCAGATCAGCGACGAGGACGGCCCCGCCGGCCCCGATCTGCCTCGCGAGCACAACGGCCTGATCGAGGTACAAGACGGCATCGCCACCATCCACACCGGCATCCACACCGGAGACGTCGACGTCACCGTCACCTGCCACACCCAGGCCCCGCAGCCCGGGGACGAAGTGTGGGAGGAGATCGTCGAGGTGTCCCTGCACTCGGTGTCGGGAGAACTGATGGTGCGAGGACTGATGGACGACCTGGACGAGGAACTGCCGGTGCTCTCCTTCGCCGGCCCCGGCGACTACCGGCTGCGCATCCATGCCCGAGGCCGGGACACCGCCATCGACCTCGCCCCGGACGAGGTCACCGAGTGGTACCTCATCCAGGTATGGCCGGCACCAGCACAGGACGTGGCCGTACTCCGCCGGACCGACACCTACGGAGCCTCCGTCCGATCGCGCTGAGGACGTCGCTCTCGCCCTGCCTCGGCGACCGGCGAACCTTCTCGACAGCTGTGCAAGCACGTCATCTTCCGACGGTCGGCCATTCCAGCGGGGTGCCGTAGCCGACCAGCTACGGCCGTGCAGCCGTTCGTACACGCCGGCCGGACACGGACCCCGGCATCGGAGACTGAAGCAAAGCCCCGGCCAGCGCGCTGGCCGGGGCTGGAACCCGCAAAAGGGTGTGATCGTGAAGGGCGGTCGCCTACGCGGCGAAAGGCAATACGAGGCTTCAGCCGAACGATCGTCCTCGCATGCGATAGATGAGGCCCGGGGACACTGTTCCCTTCACCATTACGCCCCGATCAACCACACCGGCCCGGCGAACATTCCCACGCGCCTACAAGATCTCGGGCTCTTTCCGGGCGCTGCACCACTCCCGTCGTCACCGCAAGGCAGCCCTACTCGGTCGGGTGAACACTCCACGAGGAGAGAACTGCGGGCGGCACCGGCGCGTGATGCCCGGTATGAAACCGGTGAGCGAAGTGCATGTGACGGAGCCGGGCCTGGCCGTCGTCGAGGTCGCGGCCTGTGATGACGAGACGGCATTCGCGGTCCAGGGGTGGCTCGCCGGACGGTGGGCGACCGCGACCGCGGACACCACCAGCCGGGCTCCCGGCGAGCCCGGTGTCCGGCTGCGCTGCTACCTGGACGTGCGCCAAGAGCTCGGCTCATAGCATTGCCGGACCGGGCGGTACGCGCGCAGGCGCGGCCAACAGTAGTCAGGCGGCGGTCTTCCTGCGGCGGCCACGGGAAGCGAGCGCGTCGACGAGCTCCTCGCGGCTCATCTTCGACCGTCTCGGTGCGGACCCGGGGTGTGCGTTCTCAGTCCGGGAGGGTGCGAGCCGCGATGGCCGAGGCGCTGATGGCCGCGGGGAAGCCCGCGTAGAACGCGATCTGTGTGATGAGCGCGCCCAGTTCGGCCCGTGTCACCCCGTTGTCGACGGCGCGCCGCAACTGCGCGGGCAGCTCTTCGGGGCGGTACAGCGCCACGACCGCGGCGACGGTGGCGATGCTGCGGTCCCGCGGGCTGAGAGCGGGGTCCGCCCACACTTCGCTGTACAGAGGGTCCTCCACCAACTCTGTCAGGGCCGGGGTGAAGGCGCGGGCCATCTCGCGCGGCGACAGCGGCGTGGAAGGTGTCTCGGACTGCGTGGTCATCACGAGCTCCGGGCGAGGGCGTGGCGCGCGATGCTCGCGGCGAACAGCGGGGTTTCCCGCCGGTTGTGGTCACCGGAGGCGGCCTGCCGTGCGGCAGCGGCCTCCTCGAAGGTGGTGCCGTTCTTCTCGATGAAGTCCATGAACTCCTGGGTGGGGTGGCTGGTGACCTGGTTGGTGTAGGTGACGGTGCCGTCGCCGTTGTCCTTGGCCGACAGGTCCCAGATCACCTGGACCGACGTCCAGCCGTGCGGGGTGAGCACATCGGATGTGGACACCATGTGGCAGTGGTGCTTCTCGGCGATTTCGGCGACGTAGTGCTGGATCACCAGTCCGGTGCCGATCATCTCCACGTTGATCGACATCGGCCGGCCGTCGTCGGTCGTGGTGTAACCCGCCGCCTTGTGGTCGGGCGGGGCGCAGCGCTGGTACTCCTTGTCCGGCAGGTTCAACAGCCAGTCGGCGATGTCGATGGCGTCCCAGGGCGCGTCGAGCGGCGCGTGCTCCGTCGAGGTGGACAGCACCAGATCGGTCAGGACCTTCTTCGGATCACTCATTGTTTGCTCCTTCAGTGAGGGCCGCGGCTGGAACCGGGCCGGCTTGTGCGGGGGAAGGCCGACCGGACACTGCCGGTTCGACCGCCCTCGGTCATCCCTCGGCCGCTTTGCGGGATGGGGGCAGGGTGGGGAGGTGGAGCGGGCCGGGCCGTCGCCGCGGGTCCCAGTACCGAGATCACCGGCGCGGCGGCGTCGGTTCGGTTCCTTCGGATGCCGCCACCCTAAAACCGGTGAATCGGTGGCGTTTGTCCGTCAGCGCACCGCCGATGTCCCAGCGATGCACTGCGTACGGTGCCTCCCGAGATGTGGGTCGTGAACCTGCTGGACAGGCGGATGTGCCGACGGTTGCACCCGACCTTGAGAACACTGTTGAACGCTTCGCTACGTTCTGGCTGCGAGCGTGGCACCGAGCGCGGCCAGGGCTGCGGCGACCAGGGTGGCAGGGCTCCAGCCGATGTGTGCGAACAGCGGCGCTCCTGCTGCGGAACCGACGGACCCCGCTGCGAAGTGGCCGTCGTGCAGAGGGTGTTGCAACGAGCGCACGCTTCGGGACGCTGCCTGAGGGCGTGCGTTTGATGGGCGACGTTGATCCATGCCGCGTGTCTGCTGCTGAGTCTGGTCCGGTCAGAGGTGGGCGCGGTCTTCGAACAACCCTGTCAAGGCGCTTCGACGCCTGTCTCGCATCCGCCATGCCTCTAGAATGAAGATAAATCATATTGAGGTCAAAGACCACTTTTCGATGCCAGTAATAAGTGAGGTGAATGATCGTGGAATTGAGAACCCTCCGGTTCTTCGTTGCCGTGGCCGAGGAGCAGAGCTTCACCCGCGCCGCCGACCGACTGTCCGTCGCACAGCCCGCCGTAAGTCACCAGATCCGCTCCCTGGAGAAGGAACTCGGGGAAGCGCTCTTCGAACGCAATCCACGCAGCGTCCGCCTGACCGAGGCCGGCCGGGTGCTGCTCCCCCTGGCCAGCCAGACCCTCGCCGATGCCGACAGAGTGACCGCGGAGTTCGCCTCCCGCACCGCGCTGGTCACCGGCACGCTCCTCCTGGGCACCGTGGACGGGGTCCAGCACACCCGTCTGCCCGCGCTCCTGGGAGCCTTCCACCGCCAGTACCCGGGCGTCACCGTACAGCTCGTCGAAGGGCGCAGCGCCGGGCTCATCTCGCGCGTCGAGAACGGCGAGCTGGACGCCGCCGTGGTGGCCCTGCCAGAGCACCCCCTGCCTCAGGGCATGCGCAGTGTGGTCATGCTCAATGACGAGATCGTGGCCGTCGTCCCGGCGGACTCCCCGCTGGCAGGTCGCACGAGCATCCCCATCGAGCTGCTCTCGGGAAAGACCCTGATCAGTTACGGCCAGGACAGCGGACTGCGGCCATGGCTGCAGTCCGCGTTCGATGCCGCCGGCATCGACTTCGCCACCCGGTACGCGACCAACGACGCGGCCCTCCACATCGCCCTGGTGGAGGCCGGTATCGGCGTCTCCCTGACGGTGGGCACCGACCGGGCTCTCGCCGGTAACCCCCGCGTCAGTGCCGTCCCGGTCAGCCCCTCCCTCACTTACCGCAAGGCACTGATCTGGCGGGGCACACCGCAGCCCACCCGACCCTTGCGGGCCCTCCTGGCCCTCGGTCCCGCAGCGCCATGACGCCCTACCCCATCAACACAGTCGGCGCTGACCCGGCCGCTACCTACGGCCGACCGCCGTATGGAAGTCACCAACTCAACCGGCGCACCCTGCTGACCATCAACGCCGCCGCCTGCTGCCACCACGACGGCGACACCGAGCAAGCGTGCCGCCGTACGGTCGACGCCCTGACAGCGCTGCCAGCGGACTGCCGCAGCGGCCTGGTCCACCGCCGCGCCCTGGACCTGTTCGAGGCGATCCCCGCCCAGCACCACCGCGAGCGCGCTGTACGGCAACTGCAAGACGTCCTCGCTGCCTGAGTCGGGGTGGCCGTGCCCCATCAAGTCTGCCGACGGAACAGGCGGCGAAACTTGCCCGGCTCCTGGCCGTGGTCGTCCTCCGGCTCCAGCGACGCGGAGGCCTGACGCCGGGCGGCTTCGGCAGCAGCTTCCTGCGCTGCCATGTCATCGGCATGGCAGCTCCCACATACGGCCAAGTCGCCAGCCTTCCAGGCCTCGCGCCCCCTGGTCGCCTCCCACCGTCCATCGGTGAACTTCGCCCCGCATCGCTTGCACACCGGCCGCCGAGCCTCCCGCTCAGCGGCACGGCGCCGCTTCTCCTCCGCGTCGGCGCGGGCGACCTGGTCGCGGTAGAGGTCCTCCCCGTCGAAGTTGTCGAGCGCGTCGGTCAAAGTCTGTTCGTCCGCGCGCCCCAGGCGCTGCCACACCGCCGCCCCTGCGCCGTGCTCCTGAAGCTGCTCCAGGGTGGTGAAGACGACAGGCACCGCCTGGCTGTGGTCCTTCGCCGTGATCGCCTGACGGTAGTAGGTGTCGTACCGGCGCGGCGCCCAGTAGCGGCGGCCGGCTTCCTCGAGGACCTGCACGGTGTTGTCGACCTTGGCCTTGGTGGTGTCGGCGAACACGAAGGCAAGGGGCACCAGGCCCTCCCGGCGAGTCGGTGGGTAGACCCGCCGCCACAGCCGCTGCTCGTGGGAGACATGCTCGATCGCATCCGGCCGGGAGCGGACCAGGCCCATGGTGTGCTTGTCCGCGTCCGGTGCTAGCAGCCGGCCCCACTCCCAGTACCGGCGCAGCTTGTGCACCAGGTCGTGGGCGTCCTCGGTACGGCGGTCGATCTCCAGCAGCATCACCGGCACCCCGGCCTCCCGCGCCCGCACCACCAGGTCCACCCGCTGCACGTACCCGTTGCCAAGCCGGTGCGGAACCTCGGTGGCGAAGCCAAGCCGGTGCCCGATCCCCACGCGGTGCAGTTCGGCGGCCGTCGAGGTGACCGCAGCGGCGTGGTCATCGTAACTTCCCGCGAGCAGCTCTCCGGTGACCGGGTCGTACTTCTCCTTGCGCAGCGCTGAGACCCGTATGTTCTTCGGCTCCAGCAGCTGCCTCGCTTCGCGGTGTCCTCGGTCGGTGAGCACCCATACCTGCCGCTGGTCGTCCTGAACCGATTCGATCCTCACCAGTCGGTGGTCCTCCAGATCCAGGAGGGTGTCCCGCGTGAGCTTGTCGTGCCGGTTGTCCGGACGGGTCAGCTTCCACAACTGATCGGGCGTAGCCCTCTGGAAGATCCCCAGCACTTGCAGCAGCTCCCTCCGCCGGGGCTCTGTCGAGTTCTTCCTGTGAACAGCACGCCTTTGGACATGAGGGTTGTCGGACCTGCGGCGGCCCCCTGTCCGCCGGACCTTACCTGCGAAAACGTCCATCCCGACGCGATGGGGCACGGAGGGGGTGATGGAGGGGCCTGCGGAGGGGGCCTCCCGGGTCTGGTCAGGGGTCTGCTCGGGCTCGTCTCCGGTGCTCGTCACAGGGTGCTCCTGGAAGGTGGGGCGGGCCTGTCCCGCCGTTCACCTCGTACAGGTGCGGTTTTCGGCTCCCGTGTGACACCGGTCTTGGAGAACCCCTCCACCGTGACCGCATCGTGATCAGTCCAGGAGGGAGGGTCCTCCCCCGTCAGCGGCCGGACTCGCTACCCAGGACCGCGATCCCAGCATCGGTTCCGCGCCACCGCGATCAGCGCGGTGGCGCGTTCGGCGGCCGGAAGGCGTTGGGGCAAGGAGAAGTGGGCCGGGTAGCAGACCTGGACAAGGAGTCACGCGCACACGGCCGCACCTGGACAAGTGGGTACCGGTACGCGCAAAAGTGCTGGGCATTGTGGGGTGGTGCGCACCGGGTGCGGGGCAGGGGAAGGGCGTCCGCGTCGCCTCGCGCGGAGCGGTGGAGCTCGGGCTGGCCCAGGCCCTGGCCTCCCGGCAGACGGTCGCCACGCGCCTGGTCGAGGAAGTCGACGCCGACGGCGAGGTAAGTGCACTCGTTCGCCAAGGAGCCCGGAACCGACGTGGAAGTGGCGCGCCGACCTGGGTCTGGCCGATACCCTCACGACGCTCGCGAACGCATCGGCGCCAGCGAGAAGGTCAGCGGCCCGGCCGCCGGGTTCTCCACACCGCTACGCCGACACCTACCTCGGCAAACGCGAACGGCGCACGCTGGTCGCCAACCCCCGACTCCAGGTCGACGAGGACGCGAAGGCGTTCCTGACCTGCCACACGGTCCAGCAGCCAGCCGTCACCGAAGTCGAGGACCAACGATGCCCCCCGGCGGCCGCCCCCGGCCCGCGCGACCGCGCGGCGCTGACCCAGCTCGTTGGCGATGCCCTCACCCACGCCCAGGGCCACGACAACACCGAAGACGCCGCGGAGATCGGAGCCATTACCGACGCCATGGTGCGCCTGCTGATCGGCGCCCCGCTGCACTCTGACGGCAAGCTGACCATCGTCTCCCTGGCCACCGAAGCCAGACTGCCCCGCAACAAGCTCGCCACCCATAAGCACACCGGTCTCAAAGACCTGTTCTAGGTTCTGGTCACAGCCCGCACTCCCGTCCCCGAAGCGCTGCCCGACTCGGCGTGGGCCCGTGCGGCCAAACAGTCGAGTTGGGCTGTTCCTTCCGGGGTGCTCACGTGACTCCTCCTTGATCCGGCCCAGTGTGTGCTGAGTGCCCGGCTGCTGGGTGTGTTGCGGCCGAGCCGTCAGGGGGCGATCTGCGGTCGGGGGCCGTGGAGGAGGAGGCCAGCACGCTCCCGGGCGCCTTCGGTCCTGGCGAGGGCAGCTTCGGCGAGCGTCCGGCGGCTCTGCTCCACCGTGGCGACGTCGGTCGTCTTCTCCGGAACGCGGCCGGCCGTCCGGCCGGTGTGGAACGGCTGCCGACGCGACCTCAAGGCGACGGGCATGGCGACGGCGCGGCCGGTCGCGGGAGCCCAGCCGGTCCGCGCGACGCACGACCTGAGGCCGGACCCTCAACACGTCGGCGGCAAGGCGGGTCGGTTCGTACGGCATGCCGGTCCCCTTGCGGGTCAGCGGTCGCAGCACGGCCTGGTCCTCGCCGTCGCGGGGATGCAGGGCACGCAGGTCCGCGGTCATCATCCACCGGCCGGCCGACGGTGTAGTCATCGACAACCGCCTGCACGATCTGCTCGTCCACGCAGCCTGATGGTGTCGGCCACACCTCGACTTTTGCCCAAATGGAGCGGCTGAACGTCACGCTGGTGGGACCCGGGCTGGTGGTGGAATTCGGCTTGGACTCTCCCGCGACAGCGCTGGCGGGTTGCGCGCATCTCACCCGTGGGCACCGTGCTCGCCCGAACCTGTCCCGTGTTGAGGTGCCTTGCCGGACACAGCCACCCCACTGAGCACGCGGATCGTAGATCGCGCGGGTAACCAGTACTGACCGCGTCGAAGTTGTGGCCAGCGGACCACCAGTGTCGCCTTCGTCCTGCGTCCAGCCCGTGATTTCGAGCAGCAAGCAGTTCGGCAGGCATGCAAGCCAGTTCGCCACCCTGTAAACCCGTGCCCCCTAAGGCCTCAGCCACAGACAGCACGCCACGTCGCTGGGTGCGGTATGCGGTCAGGTGCGCGTATGCCGCCTGACCCGCCGGTCTTTTCCCGGACCAGACGCGAACTGGTCGAGGAGGGCTGGCTGGAGGAGCGAGGCAGCATCGGCACCGTGAAGGTGTACCGGCTGAGCCCGAACAAGATAGGCGATGTCGGCGGCCGGCACCTTCACGCAGTAGGCAGCTGAGCTGTTAGCTATAAGCTAAGCGACCCGACTCCCGAGTCGGGTCGTTTTGCTTGGCGGCTTCCCATGACGGCTGCTCCGATGCAGCCACTGCGTGTTCTCAAGAGCGTGCCGCGTTGGCACGAGAAGGGAACCCGACGCACCGAGCGCGTTCGAGAGTGCGCGGCGTCGTCAGGTGGTGCGGCGAACTGGGTGCGATGGCGGACATCGCGGCGCGCCTCACGATGGAGTCCACCGAGTGGAGCCCATCGATGTCGTGCATCGCCACTGGAGGCAAAGCATCGTGAGTTCCACTCAGTGGACGGTGCCCGGCATCGTCACCACAGCCAGGCGGTGGAGTGCCGTACCCGGGACAGGGCGCGGGCGTCGCGGCGCTCGGTTGCCGCGCTGCCGATCCGGTTCTGCCGGGAGCAGGGCCGACGCAACTGCGCGGCGGCGAGGCGGCGGCGCCCGGTGTTTGGAGTCGCCGCCGCTGCTTGCGCCGCTCCTGCTTTTTCGCTGCATTCGACTGCGGCTTCCGAGCCGCTTCCAGATCGGCTGCCATCCCAGAGGCTCATCGGGCTCGGGCTCCTGATCCTCGTCGAGCGCGGTGGCCATCTTCGCGCGGGCCACGTGGGCGCGGGCGAGGGCTGCTTCGGGGTTGGCTGTTCTTCCCGGGTGCTCACGCGACTCCTCGTATGGTCCGGCCCGGTGCGGGCTGGGTGCCGGGTTGCTGAGTGTGTGGCGGCGGGGCCGCCGCTGGGGCGGGCTGCGGTCGGGGGCCGTAGACGAGGAGGGCAGCACGCACCCAAGCGCCTTTCTGGACCCTGGCGAGGGCAGCTTCGGCGAGCGTCCGGCAGGTCTGCTCCACCGTGTCGATGTCAGTCGGCTGCTCTGGAACGCGGCCGGCCTTCCGGCCGGTGTGGGACGTCCGCGAGCGCGCCCTAGTACTGCAACGGTGCTTGCCGTGACTGATGGCCAGGTCAGGGGCTGTGTCCGCGTTCGCAGGACCTGCGAGAAGTAGCGGTGAGCTTCGGCGAGCAGGTGGTGGCGTTTGCACGCGCCGCGTATCACGTACACCACGGCGACGACGTTGACGGCCGCCAGGCGACGTCGACCACCGGCCGCACCGCCGCGGCCGCCGCCCGCGCCCGCTCCGCCAACCGTTCGACGACGTCACCGCCGTAGGCGCAGGTCGCTGAGGCACGGCACCGCTTGCGCAGCTCGGTCAGCGGCAGCGGCTCCGTGCGCTTGGGCGGGCGGGTTTGGTCGACGGCCTGGCAGGCCAGCGTGTAGGCGGTCGGCTCCCCCGTCGCATGCCCGTGCTTCTTCGTATGCGGCCGTCAGGGCTGGCAGCGCGAGCTCAATCTGCTGGCGGCGGGTTGACTGCCAGCCAATGAGCCGCAGGTCGATGTCTGCGATTTCCATAACCGGCGGGGGGCGGGCGTCACCTCGCGCGGCTCCCACGCCCACCCGAGCCGGGGCACCGTGACCGTGGACCTGGCCGAGGGCCACTGGCCTGGTCGTGTTGCTCGCCCGGCGTGTCAGAGTCCCCGCCAGGCGAGGCATGCTGAGGACCGGTAGAGCGACGTCTGGTCAGGTCCGGTGGCCGAGCGGCTCGGTGTTAGCAGGGCTCTCCAGGTGGCCCCACTGCATGTCCGTTACCGTTCCGTGATTTTTCACGGCGTGATAATCAAGGGCCCTGTTCGGGTGAAACCACATCAACTACTGCACGTCGGATACCACTCGAAGCGTAAGGGTCAGTAAGGTGACGTCATGGCCTCTCCATACCCCGACGGAGACCGGGAAAAGGTAGCGTCCAAGCTGCCCTCGGCGCTCCAACAAGCACTCAAGGTTCGTGCCGCCGAACTCGGCCTGGACATCCAGGACGCCGTCGAGGCGGCCATCACCGACTGGCGAGCCGGCGACCGTACCAGCGGAGAAGTGGAGACCGCCGGCGCCAAGTCGTTCTCAACATGGCTACCGCCAGGCCTGTACGAGGACTTCAAGGAGACCTGCACCGCTCGGGGAGTTTCCTACACCCAGGGTCTCGCCCGGTCGGTCCGGGACTGGTTGGACAACAACCCCTCCCCGCGAGCCAGCACCCAAGCCACCGACCCGGAACGCAAGATCGTCTGCAACCAGAAGGGCGGCGTCGGCAAGACCGCCGTCTCGGCCGGCATCGCTCAGGCGTACGCCGAAGAAGGCAAGCGAGTCCTTCTCGTCGACTACGACCCCCAGGGGCACCTCAGCGAACAACTCGGTGTCCCCCAGATCGAACCCGACCACGACAGCCTTGTCTCCCACATGTGCGGCGAAGGACAAGGCGACCTGCGCGATCTGGTCATGGTGATAGACGATCCGCGGTTCGAGAAGCGGCTGCACATGCTCCCCGCCTGCTTCGACGGCTTCCTCCTCGACTCCCGTATCGCGGTCCTGTCCGCGAACAAGCGGGGCTTCCAGAAGGAAGTCGCCCTCGAGATGGCGCTCCGCCCGCTCGAAAACGACTACGACGTCATCGTGGTTGACTGCCCGCCCAGCCTCGGCATCGCCATGGACGCCGCCCTCTACTACGGGCGTCGGCGTCGCGACGAGCGGCCCGGCAGGTCGGGCGTCGTCATCCCGGTTCTCGCCGAAGACTCCTCCGCCACGGCCTACGGCATGCTCGCCCAACAGATCGAGGACCTCTGCGAGGACCTGTCCCTCGACGTCGAGTACCTCGGCCTGGTGGTGAACCTCTACGACTCCCGCCGCGGCTACGTCGCAACCTCATCCCTGGAGAACTGGAAGAGCCTCGGAGACCCGAAGGTACTGGCCGTCATCGGCGACCTGAAGGAGCAGCGGGAAGCCGTCCGTACCCGCAAGCCCCTGCTCTCCTACGCCCCCAACAGTGACCAGGCTGAGGCCATGCGCCAGGTAGCGAGGGGAGCAACCCGATGAGCAAGGCCGACACCCTCGGAACAGCACCGGCCTTCGGCACAGCCCGCAGCGCCCGCAGCTCCCGACGCAACGCCATTGAGCGCACCATAGGAGGTGATGACGCCGCGACGGCGGCCATCACCGAACTGCCGGTCACGCTCATCAGCGAGAACCCCGACAACCCGCGCAACCACCTGCGCAACCTGGACGAGACCGTGGAGTCCGTCCGCGAGGTCGGCATCATCCTGCCCATCGTGGTCGCCACCGTGGACGCCTACCTTCGGGACCGGCCCGGCCGGGCGGAAGACCTCGATGACGGAGCCCAGTACGTCGTAGTGGACGGGCACCGTCGCCTGGAGGCATCCCGCCGCGTTGGGCTGGCCACCATCCCCGTCCGCGTCGACAACGCCCGCGTGGCCACCGACGAGGCACTCCTCGAAGCCGCCTTCGTCGCGAACTACCACCGCGACGACATGACCGACCTTGAGGAAGCACACGCTCTCAAGCAACTGGTCGACTACTACGGCTCCCAGACCAAGGCAGCCAAGCGGCTCGGGATCTCGCAGTCGACACTCGCCAGCAAGCTCTCTCTGCTCAAGCTCTCCCCCGAGCTTCAAAAGGACCTAATGACGGGGGAGCGGAAGGTGGAACACGTCCGCAACCTCGGCAAGCTGCCGCCGGACGCGCAGAAGGCGAAGGCCGACGAGCGTGCCAAAGCCGCACGGCAGAAGGCGGAGACCCGGCGCCGGGCGGACGTGGAGCACTCGGCCGACCCGGCGGATTATCACGGCGTGATAAGTCACGGCGAGGTAACGGAGAGCCCCGACGGGAATCCACCTGCTGCCGCCTCCATCCAGGAGACGCAGACTGAGCTCATCCCTGACCAGCGAGAGATCTCCCTTCCTCTCGGAGACTCAGCGGTGAAGAAGTTCCCCTATCACGACGGTGTCGAGGCTGCGAACCTACTCTTGTTCAAGATGCCGGCGGAAGAGCGCGACAAGGTGTGCGACATGCTTCTCCGAGATCGGGAAAGGCGGGCGGCGACCAACAGCTGACCTGAACCAGCCCGACGAAACACCCCGAAACGCAGAATGGCCGGTCCCCACAGGGCACCGGCCATCCGCATGAGCGCCTACCCCTCGTCCAGGGCCTCCTCGCCGGTCCGGTAGCCGGAGAAGTGGGGCCCGCTGGTGGAGGCGGCCCACGCCCACGGGGCATCGGCGACGGCCTGCTGGTTCCCACCGGACGTGACCGGCGCCGTGGACGGATGGTACGTGCACGACCGCCCACGCCGTCCGCCCAGCGCGTCGGTCCAGTTGCCGCCGAGCGGGGCCGTGAACAGCCGGTGGCCGAGCAGACCGTTAGCCTCGCCGCCGATCGTGGTCGGCGGGCTGGCTGCGTCTGCTTGGCCGCTGTCGGCTTGGTCGTGTGCCGGTGGTCAGGTGCGGCGAGGACAGCCGTTGGATGTGGTCGGCCTTTCGGGCCTCACTCCGGCCAGCTCCCCCCTCCACTGGGGATAACTGCCGAGGCGCACAGCCAGAGTGACCTCAGCGGTCGGTCGCCTTCGTGGTGACCTCGTCCTTGGCGTAGTCCTTGCCGCAGGCCGCACAGGCGCCCGGGCCCAGGGCGCGCACCGAGCCGCGCGCCAGCAACACCTTCTTCATAGCCGGCTTCTCACCGCCCGCCTTCTTCTTCGCTGTCTGTGCCCGCAGAGACACCTCGCGCTGCGCCTTGCCGGGGCGCTTCTTCGGCTGATGCCCGCAAGGCCGCCTTCGCATCCTTCTGCACCGGGGTCTGTCCCGCGGGCGGATCGGAGAGCCTGGCGCGCAGCGGCGGCCGCTCACCACACACAACCCTCGTATCATGTGACAGGCATCACACATGTGGTCTGCCGCGTATCAGAGTTCCCTCCCGACATCCCCTTCAGTGAAAGCGGGTCGCCCGCGCTGGAGAGGGGTGCACCACTGTGCAGAACAGTTCACGGAGCGGCCCATGACGCCGCCCCACCAAGAGGACCGGCACGCCGCGGCCCTCACTTTCGAGGACTTCTACGACTTCTGGTTCCTCAGGGGCGTCTCCTACGTACGCAGGACGTTCCCGCTGCTGAATCGCCATGACGCGGAAGACGTCACAGAGGACGCGCTCTCGCATGTGCACGCGTCCTGGGGCAACACCACCATCCCACAGGCGCTGTTCTTCACCATCCTGCGAAGGCGCGCTATCGACGCTCTCCGCAGGATCGGGCCCCGCATGGACGTGGAGTCACTGACGGCAGACCCCGAGCTCGCTGGTGAGGAGGCTCTGTCCGAGCAGACGAGGCGGGCGTTCGCTGACTTGATGACGCCCGAGGCCTTCTACATCCAGAGGGAAGGAGTGCAGCTGATCCTCTCTGCGTTGAACGAACTTCCGTTCGCGCACCGCACGAGCCTGGTCCTGGCGGCGGAGGGCTTTACTGCACAGGAACGGGCCGAGATCAAGGGTGTAAGTGCCGCAACTGAGCGGTCTCATCTGCACCGGGGTCGGCTCAGGTTCGAGGAGGCGTTGCTCGCCCGTGGGCTTCCGCCTCAGGTCATGAGGAATCAGAGCAGCTCCGAGAATCCAAAGAGTTTCGCAGAGGAGGGGGAGGGAGAGTGATGTCGGACAGCGAAGTTCCGCGGCAGGGTGCCTCAGAAGAGGGTTTCCCTGACCCCAGTGCTCCCCCGGCACCGCGATGGGACGACCCTCCTGGTGTCTTCACCAACGATGAGCTGATGCGTCTCATCCCCGACGACCGCGATGACCGTCTGCTCGACGCCGTCTCCCACGCGTTGTGGGAGCCCGACCCGCGCTACTCAGCCGAGCCGGCAGCCGTACGAGCGGAGCGGCTGCGGAGGATCACCGCGAAGGGGGATCGTCTGCGTGCCCGGTGGGCTGAGACAGCTGCGCTGGAGGAGGTCTATTCCGCGCCCTCGTCGACGTGGACGCGGCGTCAGGTGGCGGCACGCAGCAGTCGCCGGGTGGTCCTCCAACAGCGGCTGCTCCAACAGCGGGTAGGGCGTCGTCGGCGAACAGCGGCGTTGGTGACGTCTCTGTGCGCGACCACGGCATTGCTGGCGAGCGCCACCGTCGCGCTCTCCGCGATTGGTGCGGTCAGTTTCACGTCTGCCGCGGTGACAGTCGGAGTGACCGTCGTGAACACGGCCGTGACGATCGCTGCCCACCTGAGGCTGGCGAAGGCCCGCTCGCAAGCGCGGAAGATGGCACGCCTGCTGAGGCACTTCAGCCGGAGCCGCGTCCCTCATGCTCCTACTAAGACGGAGGAGAGAGCTGATGGCCACGCCTGATTAGTGGGTGGGCGCCCGGGCGCCTAGGAACGCTCCGAGCACCCACCCGCGAGATCACCGCCCCGAAACCGAACCAATCCGCCAAGACCAGCACCCGTTACGGAGCAAGCGATGCACCCCCAGAGTGACACGGAACAGGCCGCCGTGGTTGAAAAAATCGATGTCAACCACCTGGCTCCGGTTAAGCAGGGCGACGCCAATCACGTGGTAGTGGTGAAGGTGCCCAAGCTGCCGACTATCCCGACCCTGACGGCGGTGGGCAGCGGTGGAGGGCTGACCGCGGCCATCGCGACCGGCCACGTGCAGACCGGCGTCGTCTGGCCAGCGGTTGTCCTGGCCGTGGCGGGCATGGCCTACGACGTCTCGCTGCGCCTGATCAGCAGGCTCAAGCAAGCCTGACCGGTTGTCAATGAGGCCACGACGAACACCCTCGTCGTGGCCGACGTCGTTTCTGGGCTTGCCCAGGCGGCCTGTGGACGGAGCGGTACATCCGGCCTCGCAGCAGCTGTTCCCCCGGGAGCTAGCGCATCCCGGAGCGGTGAGCATCACCGGCTTCACCGCTATGTGCACCGGTGTGCAGGTCGGAACGTCACCGCCGGGGCTTCGACTTCTCTACGCCAGCCGTTGCCACGGGATCCGCGGCGCCGAGGTGATGATCGACGATGTGCTCACACCGACGGGGGCTGGGGCCTGGTCGACGTCCCGGAGAGTTGTTCGACCCATACGGATTGTGCGCTGGTGTCCAACCGCAAGGCGGCGGTGTAGCGCAGGTCATGCATCGACCAGTTCGTGCCCAGTAGGCCATTGGCCGGGCGGAACCAGCGCCTCGTAGTTCATGGGCTGATAGGCCAGCCCCTCAGGTGGTCCCGGCGGCGCATGGTCCATCGCAGTGGGAGGACCTCGGGATCGGTCGGCGGTCCTTCCGCTAGGTAGAGGCGGGTCCAGACGAATACCTCCGGGCAGGCCGGCAGCCACTGCTCGGCCGATGCTGACCTTGCGCAGGGCTCGCACGAGATGGTCGCCCCAGTCGAGGTCGTCTCCCCGGGCCCCCAGAAGCTCCGACGTACAGGCACCGTTGCAGGTAGCCGGACGAGACCGGATGGACCGGGTGGAAGGGGGCCTCCTGATCGGGGGCGAAGGGCGGGCACGTGCGGAGCGCCGCGTCCGGCCAGGATGGGTGGGACACGGCGCTCCTGGGTGGTGCTACTGGGTGGTGGTGTTGGTGACCACGAGGAACTGGTCGGTGCGCAGGTCCATGACGCCCTGAGCGTTGGCGCCCTGGGCGCGCTGGTTGGCGGCGTACTCTTCGGCCGGCCAGGAGCCGCGGGGCCTCCGGCGGGGAACCGTTCCAAAACGGTGCGGGCCTGCATGCTGGTGGCCATCAGGCGTCACCACCGTTCACGCGCTCGTGGATGTCGATGAGGGTGAGGATGGCATCGGGGTTGTCCGCCTCGCCGACCCACTGCCCGAGCGCGGTGAAGACGGGGACGTGGTCGCGGTCGGCGTCGAAGATGACGCAGTAGTCGCCGTAGCGGTCCATCACCATGTCCCGCAGGACCGGGATGAGTCCGGTGTCCAGGACCTCCAGGGCGTCGACGGTGAGCCGGGCGGGCTCGCCGGGTGCCGGGGCTGGACCAGGGTGCCGGTGACGCGCAGCAGGTCGCCGGGCTGTAAGCCGTTCAGCAGCTCGTGGGTGATCCGGGGGTCGCCGCTGGTGCAGGTGACGACCGTGTCGGGGGCGTCGTCGTCGAGGGCGTCGATGTCGGCGGGTCGGACGATCAGGTCGAAGGTGGCGGTCCCGGTGCGCGGGCCGGGGGCAGGTATCGCGTCGACCCAGCCGTCGAGGGCGCAGTGCTTGGTGTCCATCAGCTAGTTCTCCGCCAGGGTCTCGGTGGGGCGAGGGGAGCGGGGTCGGGTGGTGCGCTGGGCGATGTCCAGCAGCTCGCGGTTGCGCCGCTGCTGGGCGGGCGTGAGCGGGCGGGCCTTCGCGCCGTGGCGGTGCCAGAACGGGGAGGCCGGCGGCTCGGGATAGGCGAGGGCGTGGTCGACGTCGCGGTCGGTGCTGCTCATGGAGGTCCTCCAGGTGGAGGTCAGGCGTGGTCGCCTTGGCCCTTGGACTTGGGCTTCGGCGCGAACCGCCCGCGGCGGGCCTCAACGGGGTTGGCGATGATCCAGCCCTCAGCGCATGCCTTGTGCACGGGCTCGCCGGAGTGGGAGCGCATGGGCGTAGGCTGGCCGCACAGCGTGCAAGGCAGGTCCTGCCAGCGGTCGAAGTGCTGGGCATCGCGCCAGACGAGAAGCTCGCCGGGAGCCGGGATCAGGCCCGGCTCGAACGGCGGCTTCTCCTTCGTGCGTCCCTGGCGGGTCACGGCCAGAAGGCGGGCAGCTGCTGGAACACGCGGTCCAACAGGCCCTCGGCCGGCTTCCACGGCCCGAGCTGCCCGGCGGCGGGGACCGGCAGCGGCAGCTCTTGGATGTCCTGGAGGACCAGGTGCCAGGCGCCGGCCTGCGCCCACGGCGTGCAGGGCTCTGAGCCTTCGGGGTCCTGGTGGCAGTCGACCAGGCGCGCGATGCCGATCACGGCTCCGGTGGTCAGCTCGCGGCCGCGGATCGTGCGGGCGATCAGCGGGACGCGCAGAGCGGGCCGGTCGATCCGCTGGCCCGCGTGCAGGAGCATCCAGCCACGCCAGCTCCAGGGCCTCAGGCGGTTCTCGATGCCCTTGGCGCCGGTCAGGATGCAGGTGGCGTGCGGCTGCTGGACGCTGATGCCGCGGATCCAGTCGCCCTGCGGGAGGGTTGTCCTCATGCGGCTCGCCCCCATACGGCCGTTCCCGGGCGCCCGGCGCGGCGGCCGTTGATGGACGGCACCATGGTGTGCGCGGGCGATGCGACAGCGGCGCGGCCCGAGTGCTTGCCGTCGTACAGGGCCGCGTCGGCGGCCCGCTGCAGCACACTCAGGTCGCGGGAGCCGAGGACGTCGGTGGTCGCGGCGCCGACCGAGGCGGCGACGTCGACGGTGCGGCCGTCCTCGAGGACGACCGGGGTGCGCAGCATGCGGACCAGCTGCGCGAGGCGCTGCTCCAGGCATGCGGCGGGCAGCGGCAGGACGACGGCGAACTCATCGCCGCCGAGACGGCCGACGGATGCGCGCGGGCCCGCCCACGCGGTGAGCCGGGCGGCGGTCTCGGCCAGGACGGCGTCGCCGGCCTGGTGGCCCATCGTGTCGTTCACGGCCTTGAAGTGGTCCTGGTCGACGATGACCACGGCCGTGTCATCACCGTGGCGGGCCAGGACCCGGCGGGCGCGGGCGGTGTAGGCGTCGCGGCGCAGCAGACCGGTCAGCGGATCCTTGCGGGTGGCGGCGAGCTGCTTGTGCAGGGCGACGGCGTGCACGGCCCAGCCGGTCAGCGGCAGGGCTGCGGTGGTCAGTAAGAGTGCACGCTGCCCGATTCGGGCCTGCACGCGCAGGACGGAGTCCATACTGGGATCTCCCTCTCTCGTCTCGTACGGGGTGGGTAGGCCCGGGGCAGGCGGTTTGGTTGTCCGCCGTTCGCCTGTCCCGGGGCGGATCTACAGCGCGAAGTCGCTGCAGGTCGTCCAGCTGACGGGGTTGTGCCAGAGGCCGGCCTTCGCAGCGGGCCACTCCATCTGCCAGCCGGGCCCAAGCCCGCGCGCTGTCCAGCTGTCCGGCTGCTTGCCAGGGTTCTCGAGTCCGGCCGTGTGCGCGGCAAGCGCGGCGTCGTACACCTCGTGGGCGCGGCGCAGGGCCGCGGCGGGAGAGTCGGCGACGCCGGTGAAGACGTGCACGCCGTGCCGGTCGGGGTGGTTGGTGTCGTGTATCGGGACGTCGACCTCGTAGATCCGCAGGTGCATGACGTCCAGCTCCTCTCGTGCTCGGTGGTGAGGGACCACCGCGACCGCCCCGGCCTTCGTCAAAGAGGGCCGGGGCGGCACGGAGCGCCCGTCACGCCGGGCCCGTTTCCCAAACTCGGGAATCGGGCCCGCCGGTCAGAGGTCCAGGTGGATCGTGATGGGCCGCCGTGGATCACCGGCGCTGGTGTGGACGGTGCGGCGGTGCGCGGCGAGGCCGGCGGCCCCTCCCTGGATCGGCAGATAACACTCGGGGCAGCCGTGCCACCACTCATCCCCGGCCGGGAGTTCGGCCGGGGTGAGCGGCTGCGGGTGCGGGCCGTCGGCGGCGCGGCTCACGCGACCGCGTCGGCGTACTGCACTTCCAGGTCCGCGCGGCCCTCGGGGTCGTCGTCCTGGTCGTCGTCGACGCCGTCGCCGTGGACGGTGCAGACGATGTCCGGGTCGCTGTCCATGGCGCCGGTCAGCGCCTTGTGCAGGTCGGTGACCGAGTAGACCGGGGCCCACGCCTGGCCGGTGCACTCCGCATCGAAGGGGCAGGGCAGCAGGACGTCGAAGCCGAAGTCGCCTTCGCCGTCGACGTCGTCGCGGTACGCCAGGGTGAGGTACTGCTGCCCGAGACGGATCTCCGCGACGCGGTCCCGGCCGGTCACCAGGTCCGAGCCGGGCCGCCACCGCCACAGCGGCAGGATCTCCGGGCCGAAGAAGCGGCGGACCAGCAGCAGATCGCCCAAGCCGGTGCTGCCGTCGCGCCCGAGTTCGGCCTCCCGGGCCTGCGAGAGCCGCTTCAGGAACGGCTCCAGGCGGTACAGGGCGTCGGCGAAGACGACAGTGTTGAAGCCTTCGGCGGCCAGCCGCTGATGCGAGTGCACCATGGCCTGGTGCTGGGCGCGGACGACGTCCTCGGGCACGCGCCGGTTGTCCGGCCGCGGGCCCTGCCGTTCCAGGCAGACCGGCAGCGGCGTGGCGACGACGACCGCGACGGTCGGCATGCCGTGCCGCTTGGCGGCCATCACCAGCTCCACCCGCACGCCCTGGTCGACGTTGGTCGCGTCGATCACCGTGTTGAGCTTCCGGGCCATCCGGCGCTCCAGGATCAGCTTGAGAACGTCGGCGGCATCAGCCGTGGCGTCCTGCCGACCCGGGTCATCACTGACCACACCGCGCAGACCATCGAGCGAGAGGATCTGGGAGGCCGGCCAGGTGCGGGCCAGTGTCGACTTGCCCGCCCCGGAGGCGCCGATCAGCACGATCAGTCCGTTCTCGGGCAGGTCCGGGTACAGCACCGAGGTCATGCGGCATCTCCTTGCGGGTCGAGGGAGCGGGCAGCCCAGTTCAGGCGCTGCCCGGCGTTGTCGGTGAGCAGGGCGGCGGCCTCGTGCAGCGGACAGGAGGCGTCGCCGTCGCGGTCCGGCTCGATCTGCTCCGCCCGGCGCGCTGCGGTGCTGACCACCTGCGCGAGCATCGGGAAGAGACCGCCGGGGACGTCCACGTCCTCCTGAAGCTCGCGCAGGATCGCGGCGAGCTCCGGGCCGTCGACGTCGTCGGCGTTCAGGTCGTCCTGAACCTGTTGAAGGGCGAGCTGGGCGATGCCGAGCAAGGCCCGCACCCGGTCCAGGCGCGTGCGGCTGGTCATCGGGTGGCCGCCTTGGCGGTGGCGACCACGGCCGCGACCGTTTCCCAGCCGTGGTGCCAGGCGGAGTCAAGGTGGAAGGCACCGTTCATCCCGAAGTCGGCGAGCTTGTAGAAGCCGCCCTTGCCGGTCCTGGTGGCGATCCGCTCCAGCAGACCCTTGCCCGGGACGCGTCGGTCCGCGGCGTAGTGGGTGCCGAAGGAGATGGCGAGCGCGGCCACAGCGGCGGCCGGGTGGACCCGGATGCCGAGCGCGCGGGCCCCGGCCCCGGCGACGATCGCCTGCGTAGCCGTGTGGGTCAGGCAGTGCTGGAGGCACGCATTACGGCCGTCGGCCGTGCCGTGGGACGTCTTCTCCTCGGTGACCGGGTTCTGGTAGGTGACCGGGTGGTCGTCGGAGGCACCCTTCACGCGGCCACAGAAGTCCGACTGGACCCAGAAGTCCCCGATCGCGCTCCCGGCGCGGGTCAGTCCGAGCAGGGCGGCGAAGACGGCGGGACGATGCTGCATGCTGGATCTCTCCTGATCTCGAAGGGGTGAGGGAGCGGGCGGCCGGCCCTTTGCCGATGCGCGGCCGCCCGAGACGCGGAGCCCCGTCCCGGCCTCTTTCCGGAACGGGGCTCCGCGCTATGCGGCCAGCCGGTGGACGACCGGGACCGTGTAGGGCATGTAGGTGTCGGGGCTGGGCTCGTAGCCCTTGTCACGCCCTGGGTGCGCAGCGGAAGGCAGAAGTAGTACCTCCGGAGACACCGTGGGCACGTGGCCCTCGCGGCCATCGCCCGGTCCAGCGCCTCTTCCTGCGCGAGGGTCGGCACCCGCTTCGGCCGGGCGAGCTCCACGCTGTAGAGCCAGGCCCGGGTGGGGTGGATGCAGGACTGGTCTGGCCGGTAGGCGCAGGCCTTGCAGCGCAGCACCGCGACCGGGCCGTGTCCGCCGGGGCTCAGTCCGCGCTCGCGTAGCTGCCGCCGGGTGACCAGGCCCTCCGGGCAAGCGCACCGGTCGAACTCCGGCAGCGTCGCGTCACTGCGCGGCACCCGTTTCACCTCGCGGCGGCGCTTCTTCCTCGGGCGCGGCATCACCTGCTCCAGGCACCGGGCAGCCGGTCGGGGCGGTGCGGGTAGCGGGGGCCGGGACGCTGCGGGCGGGGCCGGCCGATCCGGCGGCGCGGGCGGGGGATGAGCACGAGCGGTTCCTCCAGTGGTCGGTGGACAGCGCTGCGCCCCGTCGACGTCGTGCTGGTGTCGGCGGGGCGCCACGTGCGGCCGGGCGGCCTGTCCGGTCCTCGCCGACCCCGAAGCGGGGCGGGCGAGGGCCAGGCAGGGCGTCAGGTCAGCGGGCGGTGCGGGCGTTGAACAGGCGGGCGGCCCACGAGCGCAGCCGGTCGAAGCGGGTCGGGTGGGTGTGCCGCCAGGCGGTGGGCCCGACGCCGTGTTCGGTCGGGAAGGAGCGGGACGCGCCGCAGGTGCATGTCCAGGCGTACGGCTCGTCGCGGGTGTCGTCGCGGGTCGCGGTGACCTTGGCGGGGAGGCCGTCGTGGCTCCCGTGGAAGGTGCCGACCCAGAACTCGGTCTCGTCCAGCTGCGGCTTCATCGGATTCCCTTCGGTGCTCGGTGGTGGTGCGGGACGGGGTAGGCGCGAAGTCAGCGCTGGAGCGGGTGGACGTTGTCGGGTTCGTCGTCCAGGTCGTCGTGCTCGGGCGTGGGCTGCGGCGGGAAGTGGAACGCGGGATAGACGTTGACCTGCGGCGCAGCGGGGGCCAGGTTGTTGATGACCGGGCGCACGCTCAGGCCGCGCAGGGCGACGATGCTGGCCAGCGCCCACAAGAGGGCGGCGATGCCGGCGGCGACGGTGCGGCTGCCGTCGGGCGTGGCGGACCACACCATGGCGACGCCGGAGAGGCCCCACCCGGTCCAGAGGATGCGTGCGCCGGTGCTGCCGGCGAATCCCCCGATGAGGCCGATCAGCCCGGTGAGCTGCCAGAAGGCGTAGACGGCGGCGCCGGGGACGGGGAGACCCGCGCTGTGCTGCCCGATGTAGGAGCGGATCGGGCCCTCGATCACGCCCCACAGGCCGCTGGTGGTGTCGACGCCGGGCGGCTCGATCACGGTGCGGGTGGCGGACAGGCGGTGCAGCGCGGCGCTGACGATGTCGCCGGCGGCGTCCAGCAGGACGATGACCGCGCAGACGCCGGCGAGGCTGAGCACGGCCTTGATCCAGCTGGCCATCTCGTGCCAGCCGCGCCGGGCCTGGAACAGTTCCTCCCACCGCTCGTACAGGAAGCCGCCCTCCTTCCAGGAGGCGTCCCATGCCGCGCGCAGCCGTGCGAGGCGCGTCATGCCGGGCGCGTCCTGAAGGTCGGGCACCGGCGGCGGGACCGTTTGGTCGAGCAGGTCGAAGAAGCTCGGGCTGTTCGGGTTGCGCTGGCTGTTGATGGGCTTGTCGGACTGCATGGCGGGGTGTCTCCCTCGCTCGGAGTGGTGTGATGGGTGGGGGTGGGCAGGCCGGAGGGCCTGGCCCGCACTCGACCGCGAGGGGTTCGGGTGCGAGGCAGGTGGCCCGGAGGACGGGTGGGTTACAGGCCGTGGGCGTCGGCGAGGCCGGCGGCCTCACCGACCATGCGGATCGGGACGCGTCCCGTGCCGTGCGCGTCGTTGAAAGACGGCACGGAATCGACGTCGTCACCGAACTTGCGGCGGATCGCATCCAGGAGCACGGCGACCGCGCTGGCTTCCAGGCCGCTGTCGCCGCGGGCCTCGATCCGGATGGCTCCGAGCATGCAGCGGGCGCCGTCCTCGTCGACCAGCGTGTCCTTGCACCAGCCGCCGGTGAGCAGCCGGTGGTGGGCGCGCTGCAGAAGGGCCGCGACCGGGGTCGGGTACAGGTCCGGCATCGGGGCGGGACCGGTGTCGATGGGGCCGGTGACGACGTCGGCCAGGTCCACGGGCTCGAGGTCGATGTGCGCAGTGTTGACCTCGTAGGCGACGGCCGCTTCGTCCAGGCGCGCGGTCATCGCCGCGCTCACGAGGGTGAGGCGATCCTCGAGGCTCAGTTCCGCCGGCGGCGCGGCGGTGGTCGGGGCGGGGTGGTCTATGGCGGGGGAGAGCGAGGCATGGGACATCGGAGCTCCAGGCAGCGGACGCCGAAGGGCGCCGCTGCGGTGGGTCTTCGGCGGCGCCCTTCGGCGTGTGTAGTGGGGGTGGGCGTATGGGTGTCGGCGCACCCGTGTCCCGGGCATCCTCGGACCATCAGGTGCGGGGAAGGGGATGGAGTGGAGTTCGTCTTCGAGTGCGGATGGTGCGGCGGGGACAACTACTTCGTGGGCAAGCAGGTCGGCTTCTGGGTCAACAAGTGGGAAGTGCCCGCGGAGTGGTACTGCCGTTTCTGCGACGGGCTCAACTACACCCCGGACCCGCCGTGGACGGAGGCGTAGTCAGAGGCTGGAGATCAGTCCGGCGAGCGAGGCGAGGACGCTGTTGATGGTCGGGGCCAGGCCAGTGGCGGCGAGGGTGAAGCCGAACAGCGTGCAGGCAAGCGCGGAGCCGACGCGGATGTATCCGCCCTTGATCAGGACGAAGACGATGATGCCCAGCAGCACGGCGGCGGAGATGGACAGAGCCACGGCGGTGGTGCTCCTTCACATGGGGTCGGGGGGCCGGCCGCGTCCGGGCAGGCCGACCCCCGGGGGCGGGCAGGTGTGATCAGGCGTCGGTGAGGCTCTTGATGGCCTCCAGCGCCTGGCGGGGAGAAGTGACCTGCTCGGAGCGGTGGTTGCCGCTCGTGGAGCCGCGCCCGCCTCCGCCCTTGCCTCCGCCGCCGCGCCGGCGGGAGCGGCCCTCGTCGTCGTCACCGTCCTCGTCGGGCTCGGGCCAGAACTCGCCGGGCCGTACGGGCTCGTTCCAGTCGAACCACAGGCCGCGCTTGTCTAGCTCGCTGATCTCGTAGTCGGTGAGCCGGTTGACCTCGTCGGGGAACAGCCGGGAGAGGTCGGTGTCGAAGTCGGCGTACAGCGACCGCATGAGCACGGCGCGGCCGTTGTCCAGGACGATGACCGCGACGCCGCCGGTGGAGACGCCGTTCTCCGGATCGGCCTCGCCGCGCATGGCCCGCTCGATCACGGAGCCTTCGCTGCGGGAGTAGCGGGCGGGGATGGTCGGCACGTCGTACGGGTTCTCCATCGTGCCCTCCGCCGCCTTGCGGGTGGCGCCGGGCGAACCCATGTTGAAGATGGTCGGACGGCTGTTCTGCCGCAGGTTGTCCTTCATCTCCGTGGAGAACCCGTTGTGCGCGAACGGGCTCTGGCCGGCCGGGTTGAAGCCGATGCCGTACTTCAGCCCGGTGACGGTGAGGTCGTCGCCGTCCTTCTGGATGAACTCGCCGAAGTCGCCGTCTTGGGCGGCGGTCATGAACTCATCCGCGAAGACGTTGAGCTGTCGGTAGGGGCAGCGCGGGTCACCCGGCTTGTAGTCGTGGGGCTGCCCGTCGTGCGGCCAGGGCATCTCCGCCCGGATTTCGCACAGCGCCTTCGCCGCGCGCAGTGAACGGGCCATCCACAGCGCGTTGGAGCCCTGCCGGTCGATGTACTTACCCAGCACGGTGGTCTTCTCGTCCTTGCGGACGGTGGAGAGCCACACCACCTGGCCGGCGAGTGACATGGCGGCCATGTCGATCGCGAAGTACTGGGTCTTCCCGCTCCGGGACACGCCCAGGATCAGCCCGTGACGCGCGGCGTTCTTGTCGTGCTGGTACACCATGTTCTTCACCGGCTGGCCGGTGATGGTGTACCCGCACACGTACATGCCCTTGGCGTCCGGGGTGAGCAGCTCACGCGTGGCGGGGAAGATCTGCGACAGCGGCGGCTCGTCGAATGCGCTGATCAGGAACTCGCTGCCGTCGATGAGGACGAACACGCAGGAGTCGTCCTCGGGCAGGTTCAGCGCGCGGCAGACCTTGGCCAGGTCGATGCGCGGCGTCTCGGTGGAATCGGTCATCCTCGCCCGGTAGAAGGTCACCGCCCGTGCGTCGTCGCGGGTCTTGTGGACCAGCTCGGAGCCGGGGGCGCCGCCCTTGGGTCCGGCGACGCGGTCGATCCAGCGCTCCTGGTCGGTCGGCTGGGTGCGGCGCCGGGCGTTGGCCTCGGGGGTGATGAGGGCTTCCATCCAGCCGGGTCCGCCCTGGCGGCCGGGCTGGATGGCGACGTCCTTGAGGGTGACGTCCGTCGCGGACACGCCGAATGCGGCTCCGACGATTTCGGGGGAGAGGCCGGTGATCGGCCGCCCGGTCTCCGAGGCGCGCAGCAGCAGGGTGAGGTCGTGGCGCATGGCGGTGTGCCGGGTGGCCTTGACGACGTGGGTGCGGGCGGGCATCCCGGCGCGCTCCCACAGCATCCGCGCCTGGCGGGTGAGCGGGTCGGCTCCGTCGTCCGGCTGCGCCACGGTCGGCTCCGCGGCTTGGGCGGGTGCGGGCTGCGGGGCCGGGGCGGCGAGAGCGGGGCGGTGACAGCGGCGGGTGTGCCGGGAGAACGGCATCACCAGGTAGCCGGCCGCCGCCCATCCGGCGGCGAGCAGTCCGTCCAGCCAGTACGGGCCCCAGCCGGGCGTGTGCTTGGCGGCGACGTCGACTGCGGCGGCCAGGACCAGTGGGGACCAGCGCAGGATCTTGCGTCCGGCGCCGGTCTCCTCGCTTTTGCCCGCGAGGATCCAGCCGCCGATCCCGGCGGCGCCGGCCAGCTGCACGACCTGGTTGACGGGGCTGTCGGGGTAGACGTTCGGGGCCACGGCCAGCACGGGCGCGGCGAGGGTGTAGGCGAGGCGTTCGAGCGCGACACTGCGCGGCGTGGTCACCGGCTTCTCCTTCGGCAACGAGGACGGGCGGCCCCGCGAGAACTGCGGGGCCGCCCGTGGCGGGGTGGGTGGGGCGAGGGGTCAGCGGTTGAAGAAGCCCGGCTTGGGGGTCTTCTCGCGCCGGTTGGAACGGATGTCGTCCAGGGCGCCGTAGAGTTTGGCGTGGGCGCGCCGGGTCTGGTGGGTGAGGTCGACGGTCTCCTCGGCGATGTCGGACATCTTGCGGACCTCTCGGGCGGAGCCGAGCAGGGCGAGGGAGACGTTGACGGTCAGCCGGACGAACTTCGGGTCCAATTGGGCGTTCTCGATGTCGTCGGTGACGCCCTCGGTGTGGGTGGCGTTGTTCTGCATGCTGCGGTGCAGGGCCTCCAGTTCGAGGCCGGCGTCGTCCATGGCCGTGCCGAGCATGTCCAGCTTGGCTTGGACGGCCTTGTACCGGTTGTCGTCGTCGGCAACGGCAGGTGCCGTGCTGGTGTTGCGGGGGGCGAGTTCGCTGCTCATCGTGGTGGGCCTCCCGTGCTCAGTCGTGGTGGGCGGCGGCCGACGCGTGCTTGAGGCCGGCGTCTTCCTTGGCGGCCATGTCCTCGCCGTAGACGCGGGCTACCTCCTTGGCCGCGAGCGCGGCGGCCTCCTTGGCGATGCCGCACTGCTCGGCACACCGTTCGGCCTGCGCCTTCATGCGGGCCGCAGAGTCGGCCAGGTCCGCGATCAGGTCGGTCACCGCGGTGTCGATGTTGTGGTCGCTGACCAGGTCGGCGGCCATCTCCCGCAGGGCGTCGGCGACTTTGCCGAGGGCCTCCATCAGGGCTTCGGCGCGTTCCTGGTCGGAGGCGGCCTTGATGGCGATGTTCGCCATCTCCATCAGGTACTGGTCGAACGTGATGTCCGTGCGGTGCTGGGCGGCGAGGCCGCTCGCACCGGACGGCCTGCTGACCTCCGAGCTGCTCACGCTGCTCCCTTCCGTGCTGGTGGGACGGCTGGTGCCGGGCCGGGCGGTGTGCTTCTCCGGTGCGGGCGGCAGGCCCTTGACGCCGGCCGTCACGGCCGCGGGCCTGTCGGGGACGATGTCCGCGTCGACGATGTCGTCCTCGCCCTTCGCGGTGCGCTTGGGCGGGCGGGTGTCGTGCTCGGGCCACTCCACCGTCGGGGTGGAGTCCTCCGCGCCGAACGGGCTGCCCGCCGGACGGCCGCGCCGGCCGCCCCCGCCCGTACTGCCGCGTTCCGTCCGGCCGGCGTGTCCGGCGCGACGGCCGGATCGGAAGGGTCCGCGGCGTCCAGTCCACGTCCAACCCGCTCCGGTGCGCCGGCGCCGGAACCGGCGCTGCTTCTTCGCACCGTCAGACGCCCCGTCACCGGATGTGGACTCCTTGCCCGGCTCATCGGTCGCCTTGCTGTCCTTCGCGGCGCCGGAGGCCCCGTCGGAGCCCTCCTTGGCGGTCTTCTCGCCCTTGCCGGTGGTGCCCTTGTCCTTGGAGTCCTTGTCCTTGGACAGGTTCACCTTCTCGGTGCCGGCCTTGGCGGCCTTGGCGGCCTCCGCGTCGGCGCGGCGCTTGTCCCAGCGGCGCTGGGCTTCCTCGCCGACTGCCTGGCCCAACGTGGTGCGGCCCGGCGCGGCCGACGCTGCGGCTTCCCGCTTCGCCTTCCGCGCCGCATCGCGCTCCTGCCGCTTCGCGCGGCGGTCCTCCCACGCCTGCTGCCGCTGGGCGCGGGCCTGGTCGCGGTCCTTGGACCGATCCGCGACGCCGGCGGCGTGTCCGGCGCTGCGCCGCTCCTGCCGCCCGGTCTGCCGGGCCGCGGCGCGCTCCTGGCGGCCACGGGCCCGCTCGGCACGAGCACCGGACGCCGGACCGTTCTGTGTCCGGCCGCCGTCACCCTTCGAGCCACCGCTACGGCCAGAGCCGCCAGAGCCCGTCTGAGATCCTTTCGGCCCTCCGGACGGACCGTTACGCCCGGGACCGGCTGCACGGCCGTCAGAGCCTGACTGAGGGCCCTTCGAGCTGCCCTTGCCGCCTCCGCCGCCGGTCGATCCGGACCCAGAACGACCGCCGGGGCCATTGGAGTTGGGACCACGTGAGGCGCCGGACCGGTTTGGCCCCGAGCCGGTGTTGGTGCGGGACGGCCCGCTGCCGCCACCGCCGCGCGAGGATCCGCCCCCGCCGCCGGCCTTCGAACGGCCCTTGTCCGACCCCAGGCCGGAAGCGGACGACGTCGTGCGGTCGGCGTCCGCCTTTCCGCGTGCCGCCGCCTTGTCGCCCTTCGCTTTCATCATCGCGGCGTGGAGCTTTCCGTTCTGCTCCATCATCGCGACTTCCTGCGCGGTGCGCCCCTCCAGCAGTGCAGCCTTCCGCGCTATTTCTGCCTCGCGGAAAGGGGCTTCGCTCTCATGGAGGGCCCGCGCCCTTTCCAGCCGGAATTCCAGCCAGTCACCGAGACGGTCGGCGAGAGAACGAGGCTGCACATATTCGCCTTCCTCGTATTCGCCGTCATCTTCACCGTCTTCCGGCGCCGTAATTCCTTCGGAACGCAGGGCCGTCGACGGGTCCGGGGCAGCCGGAATCGTCGGCAGTTCCATTGTCGTCTCTTCCGGCGACTCCGGGGGAGCCGGTGGAATGTCTTCCGGCGGCGGAATGGTGTCGCCGTAATCCGGGATCGGCGGTGGCACATACGCGGAATCACCGCTCCAGGGGCCTTGGACCAAGGTCCCGGTGCCGTCCTCGTCGGACACAGTGCGCCTCCCTCCTGGGACTTGACAGAGTGTGGGGTCTTGTGTGCACGCGTGTGCACGTGCACGCGTGCACGCTTTACGCGCGCGAGGCCCCGCCGGAGTCCGGCGGGGCCCTGGCTGGTGACGTTCAGTGACGCGGGGGGTGCTTCGCCACGACCTGCTCCGCGTACCTGAGTAGGTCGTTCCAGATCCGTCCGTCGCCCTCCACGCGCTGGTCCATCGCCGTGATGAACAGGCGGCAGATCAGCGCGAATCCGGAGTAGACGTCGCCGCGACCGGCTTTGACGTCCTTGGCCATTCGGGATCGTGCCAGGCGGAGCCAGAATTCCATCTGCCCTGCCTCGCCGCGAGATTCGCGGGCTTTCGTCGCCTCTTCCTTCAGCCAGTTCTGCCGCCGTTGCGCGGAGCGTTCGGCGCTACTGAGGGGGCGGTTCACGCCGACTCCCGACCCATTTCGTAAATCGACGTGGAACCACCATAGCCGATATTCTGGCTTTGTGTACCGTGCATCGGCGGGTTCGGTGCGGCCTGAAGCGGCTGCGGGTTCTTCTTACGCTGCCTTTCCAGCTCCTTTTCCTTCCTTCCCTTTTTGTATTCAACACGGCCTCGTCGTGAGCGCGACGCTTATAGGCGCTCTTTTCCAGGCCGTCGGTGAGGTTGTTCAGGTTCTTGAGCACATTTCCGAGGGCCTTTTCGACGGGCATCGCGCGCAGCCTGGCGTGGTACCAGCGGTCGCCCTCGACGTGCGTCTTGCGCAGGTGGAGGCGGGTCTCGCGCGCGAGGGTCTCCAGGTTCTTGCCGATGTCCAGCAGGACCCGCTGAACGTCAGCCAGGTACTGGGCGGTTGCCTCCGGGTTCTGCGCAACGTCGCGCAGGGGGGAGTGGTTCGGGTCTTTTTTGCTGTTCACGGCGGGATTTCCCTCCTGGTGTACTGGTGGGGCTGTCGACTGGCTTCCGGGCAGTCGCAGCGAGGGCCAGCCCACTTCCGATGGGCTGGCCCTCACTGGTGTGTGCCGGACGGCAGGGTCAGGTCAGGTACTTGTCCGCGTCCTCGGGGCGGAGCAGGCCGGCCTCCTTCAGCAGCCGGACCGCGCGGGGCTGGTTGACCGAGAGGTCGGTACGGACCCGGTACAAGGTCACGTAGCCGTCCTCGTCGCGCGGGAGCTTCTGTACGAGCGGGAGGAGTTCTTCGTCCGTCCGGGCGGGCGTACCGGGTCGGTCCGTACCGCCTGTACGACCCGTACCGCTGGTTCCGGTTGCACGCGAGAAGACGGTCGCCGTACCGGTACGGCCACCCTGTACGCCCTCGCGGCCGGACTCTGTACGGACCCTGACCGTGCCCGTGCGTCCCTGTACGGCCGCGTGTGCCGTACGGGTACGCTCTCGGGCCGCCGTACCTGTACGCGCCGCCCCGTCCGGGGTGGTGTGTACGCCGTGTGTACGGTCGCTGTACTCCCTGGTCAACGCCGCTTCCCCCCCGTCGTGGTGCGAGGGGTGAGTCGGGGCGGATGCGGGGTCCGTACCGTCGTGTCCGGGGCCCGTACCGTCCGCCTGTCCGCCGCTATTCGCGGCGTACAGGTCGCTGTGAGCGGGCTGCGTACGGCCCAACGTCGCACTGTCCGTACCGTCCGTCCGGCGGTGCGTACATGTACGGGTGGGCGTTCCGTTTCCGCCGTCCGTACCGGTACGGACCGGCGTTGCGGTGGCCGTACCGGACGGCGTGTCCGTGCCGCTGTGGCCGTCCGTCGCGTCGGTGTGCATGAGGGTGTGGACGCGCCAGATCACGAGTACGAAGATCAGCACCACGAAGGTGGTGAGCTGCCACGGGGCCGAGCCGCCCTCGGGCACGAGCTTCGCCTGCTCGGAGAGGTGGTAGACCACGTTGGCCGACGCCATCAGCGCGAGAGCGTAGGGGATGTCCTTCTTGGCCCTAAACGCGGTGACGCAGTAGACGTCGATACTGACCGGCAGGAGCGGAGCGACGTAGTCGTTGATGCCGACCATGCGGGCCAGTTCGTACTCGCCGGACGCGGCGAGACCGACGCCGGCGGCCAGCGCGACCCAGGGCGCCCCCGTCCACACCTTCTTGCCGAGGTTCTGTCGCCAGCCACGCCACTTCGAGGCGGACTTCTTGGCCTCGCGGGCCTCGTTCAGCAGCCGGCGGGCGCGGGCCTCGTCGGCCTGCGCCCGCTCCGTGATGCCCTTGGCCTTGCGCTCAGCCTCAGCGGTGATGCGCTCGGCCTCCTTCTCGGCGGCCTGGCGCAGCTGCGCGGCGACGGTCTTGGCCTCCTCCCGCAGCCGCTCGCGCTGCTTGTCGCACGCGGCCTTGAGCGTGCCGAGTTCGTCGGCGAGGGCCTTGCGCTTGGCGGCGGCCTCCGCGTCGAACTGATCGGAGAGCGTGCGCAGCTGCTCACGCAGCTCGGCGCGGGCCTGCTCCGCCTCGGCGTGCGCGGCGGCGACATAGCCGTCGGCCTCGCGGCGCCGGTCGTCGGCGGCCTTGACCGCGTCCGCGTACAGCGCCTCCGCCTCAGCCCGGCGGGCGTCGTACTGGCCGGCGGCCGTCTTGGCGAGCTGGGCGAACCGCTCGCGGGACTGCTCCACCTCGCGCTGCGCCGCGGCCACCAGTTCGTCGGCCTGCTCCTGCGCGCGGGCGAGGATCGCGCCGGCCTCGGTACGACGCTGCTCGACCAGAGCGGAGATCTCGGTGAGGTCGGCTTCGGCCAGGCGCCGCAGCTCGGCAACCGCCGTCGCGGTCGCCGCGCGGTCGGTCGCGACCAGCTCGGTCAGGTCGGCGACCTGTGCTCGGGCCTCGCTCACGATGGTTTCGGCACGCTCGCGTGCTTCGGTCAGGAGCCGGTCGGCCTTGCCGCGTGCCGTCTCCATCTCCGTCTTGGCCGCCGTGCGCTGGGCGGTGGCCTCCTGGTCGGCGTCGGCGGTGATGCCCGCCGCTCGGGTCTGTGCCTCGGTCAGCAGCGTGCTGACTTGCTCGTGAGTGGCGGCGACGGTACGCGCTGCCTGATTCTCGGCTTCCGCCTGGAGGGCGGCGGCCTGCTCGCGCGCGGTGTCGATGATGTCGGCGGCCCGGTCCCGGGCGTCCGTGACTCCGGCCGGCGCCTCCAGGTTCAAGCTCGCGTCCGTTGTGTCGGCCGGGGCCGGGAGGGCGTCGGTGGTGGAGGCGGTGGGCTGCGCAGCCAGACGGGACAGGGCCGGCTTCTTCCGGGCGGTCGGCCTCTTGTTGCGGGTTCGGGTGGCGGCCACGCCGCCTCCTTCCAGATCGGGTGCCGCCCCGGGTGGGCGGCGCTGTCTCACAGAGGTGGAGCTGACGGGACGGCCTCCACGGTGTGGTCGGCCGTCCCAATGCGTGCTGGAGGCGGGTTAGGCCGCCTGCTCCTCGAAGCCGACGGTGCCGGGGCCGTAGGTGCGGGCGAACCGGGCGCCGGCGGTCAGCAGCGCGGTGACGTCCGCGTGGGTGCGGTGCTGGCGCTCCGACCAGGGCGTGGCGCGGGCGGATTCGGACCCGGTGTGCGCCTGGATCACCCGGTCCAGGACGCAGCCCGCTACGAACGCGGTGTCCGTGTCGCCGTGTCCGCCGTCCTCGCCGACGTGACGCAGGGCGGTGGCCATCGTCCGCTGTGGACCGGTGCCGCTCTCGCTCTCGTCGTGGACGAAGCGCAACAGCGCGCGGAGCATGTCCTTGACCGTCATGGAGTCGTCGGCGGCGACGTCCACGCCGCCGGTCGACCAGTCCCGGCTGTAGTCATAGACGCGGATCCAGCCGTCCTGTTCGAGCAGGGCGATGGTGGCCTCCAGATGGCGGGCCACGGCCTCGCCGCAGGACTCCTCACCGGACGGGCCGATCCACAGCGGCAGGTAGGAGTCAGCGGCGAGTTCGGCCGCCTTGCTCAGCGTCACGTCGGAGAACACCGCAGCAGCGGGGGCGGTCGTCGTCTCGGGCATGTAAGCCTCATCTCGGGGTTCGTTGGGTCCGGTCTGTCCGGCTCCCCGTCACCGCCCGACCCGGCCCGCCGGAAGACTCGGCGGGTCGGTGCGGGCGGATCAGGCAACCGCCAGCCGGGCTCACTGCGAGGCGCTGACCCATTCCTCGCTGCCCAGGAAGGTGCGGCGGCCGTCGTCCATACGGACCGTGAGGTCGCCGTCGACGTGGACCTCTTCGACGGTGCCCTGATCCCCGGTGTGGTGCCGGGTGCCGAGCGCCTCGACGTCGGTGGTGAGCGTGATACGCGTTCCTCGCATGACCCGTCCTTTCGGTCATGGTCCGGACTGTCCGGCTCCCCGTCACCGCCCGACCCGACCCGCCGGAAAGACCGGCGGGCTGGTGCGGGCGGATCAGGCAGCCGTCAGGCCGCGGCCGCGAGGGGACGGTGCGGGGCGATGACCCGGCCGTCGGGGAGCAGCTCGCCGGTGTCCTCGAAGAGCAGGACGCCGTTGCACAGCAGGCTCCAGCCCTGCTCCGGGTAGGCGGCCACCGTGTGCGCGGCCTCCCGGTCCGGGCTCTCGGCGGTCGGGCACGTCGGCGTGTGCGTGCACAAGGCTTCCGGTAGCCGGGCGGTGCCGGAGGCGGTCGTGGCGGTGTCGAGCTGGCTGCTGTGGCGCATGGGCTCTCCTGGTGAAGAACGGCAGGCCCGAGGCGTCCCCGGGCTGAGGTATGGGAGAGGCCGACCGCCCGTACGGCGGGTGGTCGGCCTGGTCGATCAGCGCGGTACGGGAGGGAGGTTCGCTCTCCGTCCCGTGGTGCGGTCAGCCTCGCTTCTGCTTCTGCTTCTGCTTGGCGAGGTAGGCGTCCTGGAGCCGGGCAAACGACTCGAACAGCCGCCTTCCGGCCGGACAGTTGGGGGTGTCGCGGGTGCAGCCGTCGCAGGATGCGACGTGTATCTGATAGGCACGGTGAGCTGCCTGGTAGCGCTGGTACAGGTCGTCAGGCACGGGCCTGTCTCTCGTGGTGATGCCGGCGGGCAGGGTGAAGGTCGGTGACACGGTGCCCGGCCTCCCACGCCGTGGCAGCCGCCAAAGCGGCGGCCGCCAGCAGCAGACGTGCCAAGGGATGCACGGGACCGACAGTGGATGCGGCTCGTGCGGCGCGTTGCTGCGCCGCCCGAGCCGCGTCTATGGGATTCAGCAGTGCTGGCACTCCTGGGTGTCGGACCACAGGCCGCACACGGCGCACTGCCACAAGTGCCGCAAGGACCTGGTGCACATGGTCAGGCAGGTGCGCATCAGGCGACTGCCGTTCCGGCTGTCTGGACGCGTCCTTGGGAGCAACGGCACTGCCAGTAGCCGCACAGCCCGCACGCGTCCTGCTCGTCCTCGGTCAGCGCGGTGAGCCGGGCCCGCATCTCGGCGACCGTGCGCGGCGCGCGCCGGCCGGCCGGAATCGCAGCGTCCTGCGCGCGGACGACCGCCATGAGGTGGGCACCAAGGGCGGAACCGGGCTCGACGGCGCACGTCCGGCGGTCCGAGCGAGGTGCGCGGTGGGAGTTGACCGCGTCCAGGACCCGGGCGAACCTGTCGTCACCGACCTGTGGTGCCCGGGTGACCGGGCGTGTGATCATCGTCGTGTTCAAGAGAGAGTCTCGCTTTCTTGATCACAGACGGCCCCGGAAGGTCAGAGCTCCGGGGCCGTCACCTTTTGGCTGGCCGGACGGCCGGCCACGACCCGTCTCCCGCCCTTGGTGCTCTGGTGGGCGGGAGGCGGACCGTGGCTGGCCGTCAGGCGACGGCCGCGAGGGCGGGCTTGGCGGGGCGGATCAGGTAGTCGCTGTCCGTCCATACCGTGCCGACAGCGAAAGGCTGGGCTTCGGGGCGGAGGGTGTCGCGGACGATGAGCGCCCACCGGGCAGCGGTCCGGCGCAGCAGCTGCGCGGCGTCTGCCGGGTTGATGACGAGCGCCAGGACCTCGAACCGGCCGTCCACGTTCTGGTAGATGGCCCCCGGCCGGCGGGGGCCGATCTCGTCCTCGACGCTCGGGCGGATCTGGCGGGATGCAATGCTGGGCATGTGGTCTGTCCTCTCTGGTGGGATGACCGCGAAAAGAACCCCCAGGGGCGCATCCCTGGGGGTTCGTCGCGTGCGGGCCCCATGGCGGGGCAGTTGCGCTCTGATCCTGCGCACTCCATCGAGCCCGGGGGCTCGGTCGATGCGGGCAGCGCAGGCTGCGAGGGACGCGGCACAGGTAGCGATGCCGGGTGCAAGGTGGCCGCATCTGGACCTGCGTAGGGGTGCATCAGCGCGCCGGTGCTGGGGCGCAGCGATGTCAACGGGAGCCGAAAGCCTGGTCGGCGTCCGTCATCGCCTCACTCTGTGGTCCGGGCACGATTGCGGGCGGCACGGCGCTTGAGCGAGCGCCGCTCCGCCTCACTCAGACCGCCCCAGACACCGAAGTCCTGGCCGGATTCAAGCGCCCACTGCAGGCACCGCTCGATGACCGGGCAGCGGGCGCAGACGGCTTTGGCTTCCCGAATCTGGAGCAGGGCCGGGCCGGTGTCCCCGATCGGGAAGAACAGGTCCGGGTCCTCGTCGCGGCAGACCGCGTTGTGGCGCCAGTCCATGCCACTCACTTCCCCTGCCGAACGCGGCGCAGGGCCTCGTCCATGTCCGGGTCGGAGTCGGCGGGGTGCTGTGCGATGCTGGTGTGCATCAGGTCCTCCAAGCGGGTCCTGGACAGCCCCGGCGGGTCTCAAGTCACCGGGGCGCTCGTCGTGTTGGCTCTCGTACGAGCAGCCACGGCCCCGGCCGCCCCTTGTGCAGGGTGGCCGGGGCCGTGGTCGTTCGTCCAGGAACGGGTCAGCGCGCGGGACGCTTGGGGTGGAGCGTCTTCAGCGGCACCGGCGGCGCGCCCAGCGGCGCGTCACCACCGGGCAGCTGCGCGCGCCGGGTGTCGGCTTCGCGGACCGCTGACTCGGTCGACGCCCACTGCTTCTTGCGCAGAAGCCCCGGGGTCCGGCCGTCGCCCGGTTCCTCCTCTTCCTTCCGAGCTGCAGCGGCGACGGGCGCGTTGCGCAGCTTGTAGAGGTAGAGGCGGGCGAGCGGGCTGCCCTCAGGACAGTGGGCGTGGCCGGACTCCTGACACACCCCGCACTGCTCGGCGTGAGCCCGGTACAGCCGGAGCGCGCCCTTGGTGTCCAGGTCCTGGACTACCATGCGAGCAACGGCTGGCGTGACCGCGACTTTCGGCTTGCGCCTCACGGTGGTCCGACGGCGGGCGGCGGTCTCAGCGCCGCCGTCCTCCAGGCGCTTCTGCCACACCTCGAAGGCGACGTCGACGCTGACCAGGCGATTGCTGCCTTGGCAGCGGACCGCCGCGTCCTTCCCCGCGCGGCCCGTGTCGTGCGGGACTAACTTCTGCCGCTTGGCCTGGATGCCGGTGATCGGCACCCACGTCTTGCAGTCGGGGCAGACCAGCGACGCGCAGGCGGGGCGCAGGTCGTACTGGTGGGGCCGAAGGGTGGAGACGGCGAGAGCCGGGCGGCCGTTGACGTTGCGGGAGCGGGTCCGGCTCCGGCGAGGACGGGCGGTGCGCTCAAGGGGCGAAGCAGACATCTGGACTCCTCACGGACGGAGTGGCGGCGCGCGGGTCGCGGTGCTCTCTCCGCCCTCCGGGCCGCACGGCGAGGCCGGCGTCCCGCAGGACAGACAGCGCACAGCGCTGTGACGTGCGCGCAGTAGTCGCGCGGTCAGGCCCGGAGGAGTTTGGTGGAGCTCTCGACCCCGGCCGCCCCGACGGGCGGACGACTTCCTGCGGTGGTGCTTGTAAGGGGACCGTTCGATCCGGCTCCCTCATCCGGCGCCGCTCATCGGGCGGTTCCGGGTGGGGGAGCCGGGTCCATGTGGACCCCCCGGCGGTGGGATCAGGCCGCGATCGGAAAACCCACGGCGTCCTGCAGCGCTATGCGCAGCTGCGCGGCGTAAGGCAGGAGCACGTCGACGAGGCGCTCACGGACCCGGGCGGTGATGGTCGGGTCATCCGCGAGGATGTCGCGGGCCGCGTCCACGCGGGCCCGGATCTCGGCGCCGTGGCTGGGTGACAGCTGGTAGCTCTGGCCCGGGGCGACCACGATGGCGGCGGCGTAGGCGCGCATCTCGCGCCGAGCGCCAACGGGCTCGTACATCTCTAGCGGTGTACCGAACGCCACGTCCAGGTCCAGGGCGGTGAACTCGGGGAGCGGCACCTCTACCGCATCCAGGAGCGCGAGCGTTTCCGCGTCGAAGTCCTCGGTGGTGGGGTGATCGGTGACGTTCATGGGGTGGAGCTCCTTTCGGTAGAGGTCCGCCGTGGGGCGGGACACCGCCGTTCAACTGCACTAAGGCAGGCGGAACGAGCGTCTCCCGGCGGCCTGGCCCTTCCAGGCTGGCCTGCATGAGACCATAAGGCCATACGCCTTAAGGTAGCAAGGATGAGGGCGCGCCATGCTGGGTCAAGTCGCAGAGCATTAAGGTTCTGGCACAGATCGGCTGGCTGAGAGGGATGAGCGTGAGCAGCGATGATGCGTGGATTGGGGACGCCCAGCCGTACCTCACGCCACGTCGGAAGGGGGAACGTGACGCCTGGAGTTCGGAGGCTGCTATACGTGGACACCGCGGCACCCAGCGGTTGCTCGCAGTGGAGGAGGTTGATCCTCCGAGCGTCGTGCGCAACTTCTTCGAGATGGACCCAGAGGAGAAGGCGGTGGTCCGCCGCCGACTGATCTTGCTTGACGGCAAACCGGTCGAGCTCGCCGATTCCTACTACCCGGCGCGCGTTGCGCGCGGTACGCGGCTCGCTGAGGCCGGAAAGATCCGGGGCGGTGCCGTCACACTGCTGGCGGCCATGGGCTTCATCCCGGAAGACAGCCCGCTCGAAGATGTCTCTGCCGAAATCGCTTCCCCCAGCCACTGCGACGCGCTGGGCCTGCGACCGGGTTCGCCTGTCCTGATCTTGACGCGGTTCACCAGGTCCACCACTGGAGAGCCCATGGAGGTGAGCGTCATGACGATGACGCGGCACCTCCGCTACCGACAGAGGAAGGAGGCGAGCTGAGAGATGGCGAGGTCGTTCACAGACCCGAGGTCGGCTCACCAGAAGATCGCGGCAAGACTTCGGCGGCAGATCACGCGGGGGGACCTTCGGCCTGGAGATCAGTTGCCTTCGACGCCAGCCCTGATGGAGGAGTACGGCGTCGCCGGCACCACGGTGCAGAAGGCGCTCCAGATGCTCAAAGAGGAGCAGCTCCTGGTCGGTCAGCCCGGCAAGGGCGTCTTCGTGCAGGGGGGCACCCAGCGCTCCATTGCGCCCGAGGTCTACATGACTCCGGCGGGCGAGGGGCAGACGTACAGCTGGATCAGTGAGGCGGAGAAGCGCTCCCAGCGGGGCTCCGTGACATTGCTGGAAGTTGAGACCGTCACGCCACCCTACGAGGTGCGCCAGGCCCTCGGCCTCGGCAACGACGGCCAGGCCTTGCTCCGCAAGCAGATCCTGTTCCTGGACGACGAGCCCACGGAGCTGACACGGTCGTACTACCCGCTTGAGCTGGCGGAGGGGACGGCCATTATGGAGCGCCGGAAGATCAAGGGTGGGACCCCAACCCTGCTCGCCGGTCTCGGCTACCCGCCTGTCGCCTTTGTCGACGAGGTCTCCTCGGAAATCCCCACCGAGGAAGAGGTGGTCGCCCTTGAGCTGCCGAAGGACATGCCGGTGATGATGACGTTCCGCGTTGTGTACTCGAACAGCGAGCGTCCGATCGAAGTCTCCCTGCTGACCAAGGCCGCTCACCGGTACCGAATGCGATACGCCGTCAAGGTTCCCTGAGGGCAGTCCCACCCGGGCTTGCCCATCAGATCGAGAGGCTTCGCCCGAAACCTTAAGGGTGGTCGACTTAAGGTAGTAGTCTGACGTGGCGCTCGATCGTTCCACCATGCTGTGCCCCCTCAACGCGTCGGTTTATGGGGGCCATCACACTCGTCCCAGCGAGAACGGAACATCACAGCGACTTGTCGAAGCCCGTGCGCACACGCGTGCACGGGTTTTCAACATCTGCGTACACATGGGTTTTCGGGGCTGCGCTTTAGGCTCGCGACCATGACGAAGACGGAGGGGAACAGGGTGGGAAAGCACCGGGCAGGGTGGCGGCCGGACCGGCTGCGTGAGCAGCGCGAGGCTCACGGGCTGACTTTGGAAAAGGCCGGCGAGCGCCTCCGTGAAGTTGCCGAGCAGGCCAAGCTGAAGGGCATCCCCGCCGCGAATCCCCAGACCTTGTGGCAGCACGAGCAGGGGGAGGTCTACCCCGGCCCGCACTACCGTCGCGCCTACTGTCTCCTCTACAGGGCAACGGAGCCGGACCTCGGGTTCCGCGCTGCTCTGCCGGGGGAGGAAACCTCCTTCACGCTCACGCCGATGGACGATCGTCTCAACGGCGCGCACGTACTGGCAGTCGAGCGTGCAGTCCACCGCATCGCGCCCGGCAGTGACGACGCCGATCACTTCGGGCTGCAGCAGCGGATCATTGACGCGTGGAAACGCCGACACACCGGCGGTGACCCGCACCGGCCAGTCCTGATCCTGGTCGGCGGATACGCGGGCAGTGGGAAAACCGAGCTGGCGAGGTTCTTCGTTCAGCTCACCGGCTGGCCACTGCTCGACAAGGACCCGCTGACCCGCCCGCTGGTGGAGAAGCTGCTGGTCGCGCTCGGTGGTGACTCGAACGACCGGCACACCGACCTGTATCGGACTCAGGTCCGGCCTGTGGAGTACGACTGCCTGATGCAGTCCGCTATGGCCAACATCAGGTGCGGGATCAGCACGGTACTCACGGCGCCGTTCATCGCGGAGATGACGGACCAGGCGTGGATGCAGCGCCTGACCAACCGCGCGGCGTCCATGGGCGTCGATGTCTATCCGGTCTGGGTTCGCTGTGATGAGGAGTCGATGCGCGAGTACATCGGCTTCCGGGGTGCGGCACGGGACGCCTGGAAGCTGCAGCGGTGGGATGAGTACATGGCGACGATCGACCTGGACCTGCGGCCTGCGGTGCCGCACCTAGTCGTCGACAACCGGCTCGGGGCTGCAGTCTCGCTCGCGGACCAGGCCCGGCAGGCGATGGGGGCGATGTACGGGTGAGTCAGCAGAAGGGAGTTGTCCTCTACGGCCCGCCCGCGGCAGGCAAGGACACCGTGACCGCGGCGCTCGCCCAGTTCGACGAGCGGTACGGACACTTCGCGCGGCTCAAGGTCGGCTCGGGCAGGTCCGTCGGCTACCGGATGGGCACGGCTGAGCAGTTGGTCAACTTGAAGGCCGCGGGCGACGTCGTCTACGCAAACAGCCGGTACGGCAACACCTACATCATCGACCGGCCCGGCCTCGACTCGGCGTTCGCGGCTGGGGTGCCGGTGGTGCACCTCGGGCAGGTCGACGGCATCCGCGCCCTGGTCGGTGGCTATCCGGCCAACTGGGCAGTGGTGCTGCTGTGGTGCCCGCGCGAGGTGACCGCACGGCGGTCCGAGGACCGGGGTGACGCCGACACGACGGCTCGGCTGGCGGCGTGGGACGCGACCCGAGAGGACCTGGACGCGCACCCGGGCATGGTCTGGGACCTGACTGTGGACACGGCACAGACCTCGCCAGAGGAGTCGGCGCGGCTCATCGACCAGCTGGTCCGGCGGGCGGGAGCGGCGCGAGCATGAGCGCGGGTTACGGCAGGGTGAGCTGCTCCAAGGCGTCAGCGACACTGATTTCGCTGTCGTCCTTAGCGTCGTGCCAGCGTGCCAGCGTGGACGCGGCCGCGCTCAGCATCTCCGGCGGAAGGCCGGCGGCGGCGAGCGTGTCGGCGGCTTCTTCAAGCTCCGGGCCCCAGCGCCAGGCTCGCGCCGCCACCTTGGGGATGTACTCGGGCTCTGCCAGGTACGAGGTGCTGCGCCGGGCGGCCACCTCGAGGAGCTCTTGGTCGACGTCGTACTGGCGGGCCATCCCGGTCGCGAGCGCCGCAAGCACACGCGACGCCTTCTGGAAGGCGGTGTACGACACCTTGAGTGCGGATGCCTGCCCCACCTCCGTACCGAGCACTTTCGTATGGACCGCCGTACCGGCGAAAACCGCTTCCACCATGGTGGTCGCCGTAGTCGGCCCGGACAGATACAACGTGGGCGTCTTGCCGCGTACGGGTGGGGAGCCGACCACGGCACCGTCTACAACGGCTGCAGCCGGCCCGAGCAGACCGGCGATCCGCTCCGCTCTCTCCGGGCTAATGGCGTTCCCCTCCACATACACCCCGACGAAGGTGTGCCCGGCGACTTCACGGGCCAAGTCCTCGGCGGCGGCCGGCGGGCAGAGGCTGATGACGATGCCGCTATGGTCCAGCAGCTCCCGGAGCGTGGAAACTGGGGTCAGCCCGGCCTGCTCGGCGCGCGCCGCCGACGCGGGGCTGCGGCCATGCGAACACCACAGGACCGCGTCCGCGTTCCTCGCGGTGCAGGCTGCGACAGCGGCGCCCATGCTTCCGGGGTGGAGGATGCCGACGGTCGGCTTGTCCACGGTGCTACTCCGTCTCGGTGAGCAGGAAGTTGATGGCGTCGGTGACCTCATCGACGGCATGGTCCGCAGGTGGGAGGCCGTCAGGCCAGGAGCGTCCGCGAACCCAGATGATGCGCAGGCCAGCCTCGCGTCCGCCGCCGATGTCCCCGCCCGGGTTGTCGCCCGTCATCCAGCCACCGCCGTCGAGATTCGTCCCGCAGCGGGTGGCCGCGAGCGCGAACAGAATCTCCAGGTCGCCCGACACGGCGACGCCGTCGACCAGATCGGCCAGGGCGGCCGCGGTGAGCTTGGCGCGCTGAATGTCCGAGGCTCCGTTGGTGACGATGCCGATGGTCCAGCCGCCTTCGCGCAAGTGCACCAGGCCGGTGTGGACCTCCGGGCTACAGGTGACGGCGGCCGCCATCAGGTCGACGTACTCCTGCCACAGCTTCTCAGCGGCTTCCCGCAGACCGAAAGCAGCACGCAGCCGGACGAAGTCACCTGGGTACGCGCGGTCGGTCAACTCGCTGCGCAGCCGCTGCTCGATGGTGATGTCGCAGCCGTGTGCGAGGCACAGGGCTACGACGGCGTCGCTGATGGCGGTATTCCGGTCGATGAGGGTGTTGTCGAGGTCGAAGAGGGCGAGTCGGGCCACGGTCAACGAGCCTATCTGGCAGGGCTGACAGGCAGCGATACCGTCTCGTGCTCGCCGCTGTCCGTCGGGTTGATCCTCGCATTCCTCCCGTCTGGCGGGACGAGCGTTCGGCTTCCTTCCCGTCAGGCTGGGCGGCGGAAATTGCTGCGCAAAGCCCCCCGTCTCCTTTCGTGGTCAGAATTGGCTGGGATCTTGGGAACCTCAGCAGGCCAGGATGTTCGTGCGCGCCTGAGCCGCTTTCACTTAATGCAGGCAGCAGCACAGTTGAAGACTCGAGAGCAAATGGCGGCTGTTGCGACACGTAAGACCCTGGGGTCCGAAACCCCGATGCGGGGGAGTATCGTGTCTTCGAGCTTGATCAACAGAAAATGGCCCCCACGACCTTCAGCAAGTCGAGGGGGCGGGCCGAAGGACTTTGTGGAAGGAGTCCTGCGGCCAGCCGACCACCCCTTCAGCAGAGTCAAGGTGATCGACATGCATCAGGGTACCCGTACCCTGCCCCAGTCACACAGCACCCCGCCGTGGTGCCAGCAGCGCGTGAGCGCGAGCTGGTCCTTCGGCGGGGTGTTCGTGCTGTCTGAGACGTTCCGCACCCCTTTCACTGAGGGGGCGGCCATGACGTAGGTCTGCCGGGGGCGGCGCCTGCATCGCAGGACTTCAGGCCGCCCCGGGCCTCGGTCTCCGGTGATTGCCGTCACCAGGACCTGAGCCCATCTTCCCTCCAAGAGGTTGCCGCCTCCTGGAGGAGCTGCCCGCCCCGGTTGCCGCCGGCTGCGAGCGGTTCGATCTCGGTTCTCCCCAGAACCCGAAGCACCCGAGTTGGGGCTTCGTTGTGCCCACTCCTGCGCGAAGGGAGCGGTGTCATTCTGCATGACCGCTTGGGCTTTCGCCAGCCCACATACGCCTGTTTCATCCCCATTTGGCGGTCTGTGAAATCCCGCCTTGACCGATTTCACAGCCCGATATGCCCGATAAGTTCAGCCCTGCGGCAGGACTCTTGCGCGTTTCGCGTGGCGGGACGCCCCCTCGTGCGAGTCCTGCCCTTGGTTGTCCACAGCACCATCGGCGCTCGCTGGAATCTGTCCACGGGTGATCTGATCCACGGTCGCCAGATGGATCACTTGCTGACGTTCGTTCGGACGGTCCGGTGAGCTCGGTGGCGGTGCCGGCCGCTGTGATGGTTCCCGCCCCGCGCCGTTCGGTTGACGGCGCTGACGTGGTCGACGTGCTTCCTGGGCTGTTCGTGCCGGAGGTGCGGCAGTGGCTGTCGACGTCTGCGGGCCGGATCGCGGGCGATGGCTACTCGTGGATGCAGGCGGTCCACTGGGTGGCCGGCTCTGGGCTGTACCAGCCGCGGCGGCACCGGTCGCACGGCCCGCGCAGCTTCGGTGCGACGACCGTGCGCGTGGCCCAGGAGCTGGCGGCGCTGTTCCCGTGTCGTCCGGGGATCGAGTACCTGGTGCGTCACACCGGGCTGTCGGAGCGGTCGGTGGAGTATCACCTGGCGATGCTGCGGGAGGCCGGGCTGCTCGCCTACATCGTCAAGGGCACCCGGGTGCGCGGTGAAGCGGCGCAGGCATCGGAGTTCGCGCGGATGATCCCGCCGGAGTTCGATGCTGCGCTGGGGATCCGCACGGTGCAGCGGGATGAGGACGCTCCGGCGTACACGCGGGCGGTGTCCGGGATCGCGGAGGCCGGCCGGGAGCTGATGGCGAAGCTGGCGAAGAAGGCGGCCCGGAGGGTGCGCCGGCCCCGGCCGAAGGCGTCCTCGAAGGCCCCGGCGAAGGGTGCCCGGAAGGCTGCTGAGCAGGGGGTTGTGACGGCCGTTTCTGATGAGGTCCGTTGCACCCCAATGCAGGTCGGGACCTCAACTGTTTCTTCTGCAGGTGGTACTTCCCTCCCCCCTGAGAGCAAGCTCGCCAGCGGGAAGCGCAAGTCCCCCACCCCGAAGAAGTCCAAGGCCAAGGCCGGCGGTCACCGAAGGCTGAACCGCGTGGGTCGCCGCCACCAGTTGGCCCGTGAGCTCACTCAGGAGCTGGATTGGCTGCGCGGCTGCTCGGTGCCCCGGATCGCCTGGGTGGCCCGGAACCTCGCCGATGCCGGATGGACCGTGACCGACGTCCGCGCCTGGCTCCACTTCCGCGGCGAGGCGGCCAAGGTCCGCCGGGGCTCCGGCCTGCTCGCCGCGCTGCTGGCCGGTGCCGAGACGATCCTCGACACCCCGGAGAAGCGGGCCGACGCCGTCGAGCAGTGGCGCGGGGCCCAGGAAGCCGCCCGCCGTCACCGTATCCAGCAGGTCCGCGCCCGCACCGAGCGGTTCGAGGGCGACTGGGAAGCCCCGACCAGCCGAGCCGTCCAGCGGCATGTCAACGAGGCGTTCGCCGCCGCGTTCGGACCCAAGCCCCAGGCTGCCGTGCCCGACGCAGAGGCCCTGCCGGAGGTGTCCGGCGTAGACGGCCTCGAGGCCGCGGAGGTGGCGCAGGCCCGCGAGGAGGCCCGTCAGCGGCTGATGGTGGGCGACACCTCGCTGATCACCGTGGCGGTCGAGGCCATGGGCCGCGAAACGGCGGAGCAGCTCTACGGGCCCGATCTGGTGCGCCGTGCTCTGCAGCTGGCGAGCGGCGCCCGCAGCTCGCTGATGGCGTACGGACGCCGATAGGAGGCCGAGATGACCCCTCCCCGCGGGCGCGGGGAGCACGAGCAGGCTCGTCAGGCGTCGTCGCGGGAGGGGGGACCATCCCCGCGGGCGCGGGGAGCACTTGTGGACGTGGCCGGGGGTGTCGTCCTCGCAGGGACCATCCCCGCACGCACGGGGAGCACGACGTACACCATGCCCAGCAGCTTCGGGTCGGCGGACCATCCCCGCATGCGCGGGGACCATGCGATCCGCTGCGCCAGCAGGTCGGAGGTGAGCGCAGGACCATCCTGCGGGCGCGGGGAGCACACGTTCCCTGCCGGGTCGACGCTGACGGCGAGGGGACCATCCCCGCACGCGCGGGGAGCACACAACACGATGAAGCTGGGGCACTTCGGCCTGTGGACCATCCCCGCACGCGCGGGGAGCACTTCTTCACTGCCTGCGCGGCCTTGCTGGCCGCGGGACCATCCCCGCACGCGCGGGGAGCACAAGCACGACCCCGCCGGGTACGGGGCGGCCCTGGGACCATCCCCGCACGCGCGGGGAGCACATCCAGATCGACCTCATGAGCGAGAGCGGCGCGGGACCATCCCCGCACGCGCGGGGAGCACACTCACTGACCTGCATTGTTACCGCGCCATCGGCTCCTCTTCCATGACTTTCACCGAATCCGACATACCAACCGAAGCGCACTTTCGAGACGGGCTGCCGTCACCGCCAACGCCATGTGACCACGCGCGACAGCCGCACCTGTAAGGGCCACGGCCAGCCGTTCGGCTCGCGGATGTGGTGGACCGGCGACCCGCGCCGGCCCCCGCGGGCACAGGGAGCACTGGGCGGCGATCCTGCGCAGCACCACTCTGCATCACAAGCTAGGCCCTATGTACCGGGACCATCCCCGCGGGCGCGGGGAGCACCCGTCCATGACGCCCAGGAAAAACGCGAGGGCGGGACCATCCCGCGCCTGCGGGGAGCACCCGGACGACGTCCTTGTCGGCCGCCGCCCGCAGGGACCATCCCCGGGCCTGCGGGGAGCACACTCACTGACCTGCATTCTTACCGCGCCATCGGCTCCTCTTCCATGACTTTCACCGAATCCGGCATACCAACCGAAGCGCACTTTCGAGACGGGCTGCCGTCGCCGCCAACGCCATGTGAGCACACGGCGACAGCCGCACCTGTAAGGGCCACGGCCAGCCGTTCGGCTCGTGGATGTGGTGGAGCGGCGACCCGCGCCGGCCCTCGCGGGCACTTGGAGCACGTGGAGAAGCCGGCCTGGTCTGTGCACTCGGTGGGACCATCCCCGCGGGCGCGGGGAGCACAGTGGCGGCAGCCCCTTCGCGGCCCGGTCGGCGGGACCATTCCCGCGGGCGCGGGGAGCACTGCTGCGGGAGGCCGGGCTGCTCGCGTGGATCGGGACCATCCCCGCACGCGCGGGGAGCACCCAGTCGGCCTCACGCTCGTGCCGGGGAGCAGGGGGACCATCCCCGCACGCGCGGGGAGCACACATGAATCATCGTTGCAGGTCAGCGTATCGGGACCATCCCCGCACGCGCGGGGAGCACGCTGAGGCTGCCGTGTGGCTGTTGTCGAACGCGGGACCATCCCCGCGGGCGCGGGAAGCACGGCCCACCCCTCAAGGGCTGGCCCAGGACCATCCCCGCGAACGTGGGGAGCACCTGCGAGAGGTGAGCGGGGACGACTCAACGGAGGGACCATCCCTGCGGGCGCGGGGAGCACGTCGAAACCGTACTCGCTCACTGCGCACTCCCGGGACCATCCCCGCGGGCGCGGGGAGCACCTTCAGCAGGCCATGCGGCTGACAAACGAGGCGGGACCACGGGCGCGGGGAGCACGACGCCGGCGGATCGGGCCCGGCTGCGCATGGTGGGACCATCCCCGCACGCGGGAAGCACGGCGGCCTGGTCCCGGACCTCGGGGTCCGGGTGGGAGACCATCGCAGCACGCGCGGGGAGAGCACCGCACGTACGGGTCCAGCCGTTCGCCGGTGGAGGGACCATGCGGCGGTGCAGCCAGAAAGTCACCGGCCAGTGCGCCGACTCGCCCTCTCGACAGGGGCGCGGTTCTCCGTACCGGGCCGGTCAGCGTACGCGTCCGAGGTGGATGACGCTGACGCGAACCTGCCGGTCGTTGATTTCGTACATCACGCGGTAGCGGGCCACATGGATGCGGAGCAGGTCGGCGCTGCCGAAGGCTCCGTCGGGTCGGGGATTGTCGGCGAGGCGGTCGACGGCGGTGAACACCTGCCGTAACCCGTCGGGGTCGTCCTTGGCGAACCGCTCCGCCTGAGCGAGTGCCTCGGGCTCCCAGATGACCTCGTACCTCACGCCTCCGTACCGCCGAACACGCGCCGGTATGCCTCAGCGTGGGAGACGCCGGCGTCCTCGCCACGGGCCTGACGAGCACGATAGGCGGCCAGCGCCCGCAGCTCCTGCAGCTCCAGGGCATCGGCAGGGCTGACCAGTATCGCCACAGTCTGGCCGTGGTCGGTGATAGCGACCGGCTCACGGGTGGCACTGACCTCGCGCGCGATCGCGCCCAAGCGGGCACGGGCCTCCACGATCGAATACGTCGTCTCCGTCATGCACACCAGATTACGGAAGTGTGCACTTCCACAGCCACTAGTTGCGCCCTTCCAAGTCGTTCCGCACACCAAAGCGGGCGAATCGGAAGCCAATTCCAGCTCGGCCCCCTTTCCGGTTGGTGACCTCCAGGCTGGGGCCCGGCACTCAGGCGGGACGGCCGCACCGACTCCAACCGCGCCCGTTACCGACGGGCCAGCACGGTGACTACACCTTTTCGCCTTCCGATCCCTGCGGTCCAGAGGACCATCCTCGCGGACGCGCCATCCCTGCGGGCGCGGGGAGCACTCGCGGCAGTCGTCGGAGTCGCCGGTGGGCGGGGGACCATCCCCGCAGGCGCGGGGGAGCACACTCACTGACCTGCATTCTTACCGCGCCATCGGCTCCTCTTCCATGACTTTCACCGAATCCGGCATACCAACCGAAGCGCACTTTCGAGACGGGCTGCCGTCGCCGCCAACGCCATGTGAGCACACGGCGACAGCCGCACCTGTAAGGGCTACGGCCAGCCGTTCGGCTCGTGGATGTGGTGGAGCGGCGACCCGCGCCGGCCCTCGTGGGCACTTGGAGCACGTGGAGAAGCCGGCCTGGTCGGTGCACTCGGTGGGACCATCCCCGCGGGCGCGGGAAGCACGACGACGAACGCCTTCCCACGGGCTGGGGCTGGGGACCATCCCCGCGGGCGCGGGGAGCACATGCGGCACCAGCCGGCGTAGGCGGTCCACGGGGGACCATCCCCGCGGGCGCGGGGAGCACGCAAGGCGAACCTTGTACCAGCCGTGCCGGGCCGGACCATCCCCGCACGCGCGGGGAGCACGGCCGCCACAAGATCGAGGACGGCGAGCCTGCGGGGCCATCCCCGCACGCGCGGGGAGCACCATCACGGTGATCTTCGATGAGTTCCCGAAGGGGGGCCATCCCCGCACGCGCGGGGAGCACACTCACTGACCTGCATTCTTACCGCGCCAGCGACTCCTCCTCCATGACTTTCACCGAATCCGGCATACCACCCAAAGCGTGCCGCTGAGGCGGACTGCCGTCACCCGTCAATGCAACAAGGACCCAGCGGCAGCCTCCACGGACGCGGCCGTCCCAGGCGTCGAGACCTGGCGGCCGGGAGGTACCACCCCGCGGGCGCAGGGAGCACAACTTGGCGTCGGCCAAGGCGTCCTTGTAGTCGGGACCATCCCCGCGGGGCGGGGAGCACGGCGGCAGGGAGTTCGACAGGGCGATCGTGTCGGGACCATCCCCGCACGCGCGGGGAGCACCTACCACACGCTGGTGGCGAATGCGGTAGAGCGGGGACCATCCCCGCACGCGCGGGGAGCACGAGTTGCGGTAGCCGGTGGAGCCGGTGGAGTTGGGACCATCCCCGCACGCGCGGGGAGCACCGAACATCTGAAGCTGTGGGCGCAGTACCAGCGGGACCATCCCCGCACGCGCGGGGAGCACACTTACTGACCTGCATTCTTACCGCGCCAGCGACTCCTCTTCCAACCGGCATATCACCTAAAACAGGCTCACCGGGCAGACTGTCGTCAACCGGCCAATGCGACGAGGACGCAGCGGCAGCCTCCACGGGCGCGGGCGGACGCGACCCAGGCACGAGGGCTGGCGGCTAAGACCATCCCCGCGGGCGCGGGGAGCACAGGCGGCCGTCGGCGACCAGGTCGCTCAGGGCGGGACCATCCCTGCGGGCGCGGGGAACACACGTCAGTGATCACGACGGGCACGCCGGCGTCGGGACCATCCCCGCGGGCGCGGGGAGCACGGCGGGAGCCTGCCGACGGTGGGTCACGGCGTGGGACGATCCCGGCGGTCGCGGAGAGCACCGAGAGGAGCCCAGCATGCGCCGCAAGATTCCGGGACCGAGTTTGTCCAGTAATTCGCCAGGCTGCGCGGGATTCGGGAAGTCGCCGCCGCCCGGCGCGGACTCAAGAGGTGCTGGAAGAGATCCAGGCGTCGTTGTTTCGATGGCGGTCCAGTCCCACGGTCTCGAATTCGTCCTCGCCCGGGCTGCTCCTCACGCCGAGTTGCCGAAGAGCCTGCGAGATCGGGCTGACTGCTCGCCAGAACCACTTCTTCGCCGGCGCATCCAGTGGCCCCACTGCCAACGCCCCGTCAGCCCAGACGGCAGCCCGTTGCTCGCCGACGCCACCGAAGTACTCGGCCTCGACATAGGCGACAGGCCCCGCAGCGGACCATTGGGCGAGCGACCTCTCGAAGCCCCCTGGCAACCGCCAAAATCCCAGAGCCCCCGCGCTGCTGCCGTCCGTGACGGCGTCGAAGACCTCATCCGTCATCGGCATCAGCGACAGGCCCTGACGCAGCGGCGCCACCCGGGCGCCAGAAACGCCCCGTGACGCGGCACGCAGCAACTCATCTCCCGCGATCACCGCCTGCAACTCGTAACCCACCGAGGCCCTCCCCCACCGATTGGAGACCTCATCATTACCGCGGACGAACCCGCGTGCCTCATCAGGCCATAACCCACCCTCCGTCAGCGCGTTCCCGCCCAGGCGACCCTAAGATCCTGCGATCCCGCTGGTTTCCCTCTTCGACAGCGGTCCATCCCGCGGGCGCCGGAAGCACCAGACGCCGACGATGCCCCGGTTGTAGACCGTCGGGCCATCCCCGCGGGCGCGGGGAGCACCCGCTCAGCTCGGCGTTGGTCTTCCGCTCGTCGGGACCATCCCCGCACGCGCGGGGAGCACGCCCGCATCGCAGGAGCCGTGCACCCCAGCTTGGGACCATCCCCGCACGCGCGGGGAGCATGTCTTGGATGGATCCAGGGAGTTGGCGAACTCGGGACCATCCCCGCACGCGCGGGGAGCACCTCGCGCTCCTTGTCGCTCAGCTTCGCGCGCAGGGACCATCCCCGCACGCGCGGGGAGCACGGTGGCCTTCGGCCTATTGTCCGTTCTGAGAGGGGACCATCCCCGCACGCGCAGGGAGCACACTCACTGACCTGCATTCTTACCGCGCCAGCGACTCCTCTTCCATGACTTTCACCGAATCAGGCATACAGCTCAAAGCTCGCTTCCGGGACGGACTGCGGTCACCCGTCAATGCGACGAGGCCCCAGCGGCAGCTTCCACGAGCGCGGGCGGACGCGGCCCAGGCGTCAAGGCCTGGCGGCCGGGACCATCCCCACGGGCCGAGGAGCACCGGCCGGCCACCGGAGGGACCGTCGTCCCCGCACGCGCGGGGAGCACGACGACCGCGAAGGCCAGCGTGATCGTCGGACGGCGGGGAGCACATCCACTCACCTGCACTCGTACCGCCGCGTCGGCTCTTCTTCCATGACTTTCACCGAATCTGACATAGCGTCTAAAAAGCTGCGATGCTGGCTAACTCATACCTGGCGGCGCTGCCGTGCTTGATCCCGAAGTTTCACTTCCTCCAGGCGCGCGAACAGCGCCTTCCACTGCTTGCCTGCCGCCGCCTTCTTCTGCTGTCGATCCGGCTGCATGGTCCTGACCGGCCGGCCCCGCTTGTCCTTCGGTCCCGAGTGGTCACCGCTGGTGAGCTGTACCCGCTTACTCGACCCATCGCAACGCTGTCTGTTCCCGCCCGTCATGGCGGTCACCGTACCCCCAGTTGGACCCAGCGGTAGGCAGTGTGCGCAGGCCGGGCTCAAGGACATCCCCGCGAGCTGGGGGAGCACATCCGGGCAAAGTTGATCGCGACGCCGCGCCGAGGAGCATGCCCGCGGGCCGGGAAGCACCGGATGACCGGCCAAGTGTCCGCGGTCCCGATGGAACCATCCCGCGGGCGCGGGGAGCGCTTCGGGAGGTCGCCCGGCGACGCCGACGAGTGGAGACCATCCCCGCGGGTGCGGGGAGCAGGAGCTCGCTGGCCGTGTCGGTGCACCAGTAGGTGGGGCCATCCCTTCGAATGCAGGGAGCACTGCCGTGCTCCGGCCGTGCACGTCTGCTCGCGTCATCCCCGCGGGGGCGGGGATCAACGTCCGGCACCATGCACGGTCGTCTCCCACAAGGGACCATCCCCACAGGCGCAGGGAGCAGTACGTCGCGAACCGGCATGCCAAACTCGGGACCATCGTTGCGGGCGCGGGCAGCACGGGCTGCTCGTCGCCACGTTCGACGACCTTCCTGGGATCAGCCCCGCAGGCGCAGGGAGCACGAGTCGGCCGCGCTCGCATGCCCGGAAACCTTGGGACCATCCCCGCAGGCGCGGGGAGCACCGCCTCCATGATCGCCCGGCGGGCTCCGAAGGGGGTCCATCCCCGCACGCGCGGGGAGCACCGCATCGGTTGCGACGCCGACGTCTGCGTGCCGGGACCATCCCCGCACGCGCGGGGAGCACTCCATGCGCGGCCCGAACAGCGACAGCGAGGGGGGACCATCCCCGCAGGCGCGGGGAGCACACTCACTGACCTGCATTCTTACCGCGCCATCGACTCCTCTTCCATGACTTTCATCGAATCCGGTGTAGCGCCCAAAGCGCACTTCCGAGACGGAATGCCGTCATCCCTCAATGCGACGAGAGACGCGGGCGGCAGCCCTCACAGGCGTGAGCGGACGCGGCTCAAGCGTCGAGGCTTGGCGGCCGGGGCTATCCCCGCACGCGCGGGGAGCACACCGCAGGACGGTAACCGCCCCGGACGTGCATGGGACCATCCCCGCGGGCGCGGGGAGCACGTGAGCCGGTGCCGCTTGTACTCGGCGCGGAGGGGACCATCCCCGCGGGCGCGGGGAGCACCCGAGCCGGCGCATGGCCATGAGCACCATGCGGGGACCATCCCCGCACGCGCGGGGAGCACATCACCGTCGCTGAGGCCGCCGTCCTCCAGTCGGGACCATCCCCGCACGCGCGAGGAGCACGACGACCCGTTCGATGTGCTGGCCGGTGTGCTGGGACCATCCCCGCACGCGCGGGGAGCACACTCACTGACCTGCATTCTTACCCTGCCATCGGCTCCTCTTCCATGACTTTCGCCGACTCCGGCATACCACCCAAAACGTGCTTCCGAGACGGACTGCGGTCACCATCAATGCGACAAGAACCCCGGTACAGGGGAGACGGGACCATCCCCGCACGCGCGGGGAGCACTTCGGCGGCTGCCTCGCGGTGGGGGGCGGTGGACCCATCCCTGCATGCGCGGGAAGCACTGGACCGGCTAATCAGCCCACTACAGCATCCCGGGACTATCCCCGCGGGCGCGGGGAGCACTTCGGCAGAGCATCCGGCACGCCGGCCTCCCCGCGGGCGCGGGGAGCACCTCTACTCGATCAAGGCCGCCCGGCTCCGCCGGGGACCATCCCCGCGGGCGCGGGGAGCACCCACCGTCGGCCGTCACCGCCATGGAGTACGTGGGACCATCCCCGCGAGCGCGGGGAGCACAGGCTGAGCACGGTGGGACCCGACCCGGCCCCGGGACCATCCCCGCGGGCGCGGGGAGCACCGGTTGACCGCGGCCCGGGCGGCGGTGTCCGGGGGACCATCCCCGCGGGCGCGGGGAGCACTGAATGCCCGGGGCGTCGGCCGCGTTGGGCACGGGACCATCCCCGCGGGCGCGGGGAGCACTTGCGTGGCGCGCGGGGAGCACCTCCTGGAGAACGTCTGTGCGTGCTCGCGCTTGGGACCTCCCTGCGGGCGCGGGGAGCACACACCGCCGACCGTCTGCGGCACGCCGCGGTCGGGGCCATCCCCGCACGCTCGGGGAGCACCCGGGCAAGGTGACCACCAGCTTGCGCTGGATGGGACCATCCCCGCACGCACGGGGAGCACTCGGCGGGATTGGCCAAGTCATGGTCGGTGTTACGAGCGCGCGTTGACGTTGTTGGCCGTGACCGGCCTGTCATCGCGTGCTGCCCTTGATGTTGCGGCATAGCGAGCCTTTCCCTGCCCGAACCGTAGGTGCACCTTTCGTGTGCTCGGTGGCGGGCCTCGTTGTCGGCAACACAAGGGATTCCCGTGCCGTCCGCTTCCTCCGCTGTGTCCGATTCCGGTCGACCTGTTCCGTCAAGCCTGTGGCGGAACGCAGACTTCCGCAGACTCTGGATGGGCCAGACAGCCTCCCAACTCGGTGAACAGGCAAGTCTGGTGATTCTGCCGCTCTTCGCCGTCCTGACGCTCAACGCCAGTCCTGGCCAGCTGGGCGTCCTTCGCGCAGTGGGGCAGGCGCCGATCCTGTTGCTCTCGCTCTTCGTCGGCGCGTGGGTGGACAGGTGGCGGACCTGCACGACGATGGTACTCACGGATGTCGGTCGGGCCCTGGCCCTGGGCGCCGCTGCCATGGCCAGCCTCTTCGGCTGGCTCGGGCTGCCCACCCTGCTTGCGCTCGCCTTCGCTGTCGGGGCTCTGTCAGTGTTCTTCGACGTGGCATACCAGGCGTCTCTCGTGCGACTGGTGAAACGCGACCAACTGGTGCAGGGCAACAGCGCGCTCGAGGGCAGCCGGTCCGCGGCGCAGATCGGCGGTCCCGCTCTCGGCGGTGCGTTGGTGTCTCTGTTGTCGGCGCCGATTGCCGCCACCTCCAGCGCGCTGTTTTTCGCGCTGTCGTTCCTGTCGATCCGGCGGATCCGCCGAGCCGAATCGATCCCGGAGCGCCCGGAACACTCCCCTCGAATCTGGCAGCGGATTCATGAGGGCCTGCGTTTCGTCGCCAGCGATGCTGTGCTTCGGACCGTATGCCTGGCCTCGGCAGTCTTCCAGTTCTCCTTCGCGGCCGTGATGACCGTCTATCTGCTCTTCCTGCCGCGGGACCTGCACCTGTCGGGCACCGTCGTCGGGCTGGCGCTCACGGCGGCGGGACCGGGAGCGCTCCTAGGCTCGCTGCTGGCCGCCCGCCTGCCGAGCCGATTCGGTCATGGCGCGGTGCTCGTGTGCGCGGCGGCACTCGGCGACGGCGTGTTCCTGTACGTGCCCGCGCTGCACGGCCCTGCCACGGTGACGGTTCTCGCGCTCCTTGCGGTCGGCTTCGTGTTCGGGTGCGGCGGCCAGTTGGTGAATGTCACGGTCATGGCCGTCCGGCAGGCTGTCACTCCGGACGGGATGCAAGGCCGCGTGGCCGCGACCATCACGTTTGTCGGCATGGGGATGACCCCGCTCGGTTCTCTGGTCGGCGGATTTCTCGCGGAGGAGTGGGGGCTGCGCACCAGTCTCCTGGTGACGGCCGCAGGCATGCTGCTGTCCCCAGCGGTGATGGCTCTGTCCCCGCTCGCACGCCTGGGACGGGAGCTTCCGGCCTCACACGACGCGCCGCCGATGGCCGCCCACCCTGAAGCCCAGGAGATGTCCCTCCGCGACACTGATGAGGCTCATGATGCAGCCACTGAAACCGGTTGATGACAAGAGGCCAGGGCCGCTAGACCGTCCGGCGATCTGGCCGCAGGGCAGTTGCGAACGTGGCTCGAGAACTGGCGGGCCAAGGCCGGTCCGAGCAGCAAGGTCCACGAAGTCCGTTCTGAATGAATCACGGCCCGGTTCGTCGGGAGTGGTCCCCAGCACCCGAGGCGGCCGATACCGTGGAGAGAGACGCCAGTTCTGCCCCTGGAGCCCTCGATGAGCGAACAGCCGGCACCCGCCGACCACGCCCGGCAGCAGCTGGAGCCCGCCGCCGCCGACGGGCTGCGCGCGTACGCGGCCCGGACCCGCGAGAGCGCCGATCAGCTCGCCTCCGTCCTGGAGGACATCGCGGCCAACGGCCTGCCTGCGGTGGAGGACTGCATGCCGTGGGAGGAGCTGCGCGAGGCTCACCTCGCCCGGCTCGCCGCCCAGCGCCCGGCCGTCGCCTGATGCCCGCACCGCACGGCCCGCGACGCGCTCGGATCGCCTTCTCCGACTTCGCTGCCAAGCAACTGGACGCCATCACCAGCGAAGCCGAGCTGCACGCCCTGGACCGCGCCCTGGTTGTCATCTCCGTCGACCCAGAGGCCGGCGAACCGCTCCCCGGCGACAGCAGCGGGCCGCGGCTGCGCCACTACGTCGACGACGTCGAACGCGTCCGTCTCGTGTACTGGGTGACGGCGTTGAAGACTGTGGTGGTCGTGGCCTTCATTGAGGTGTAGCAGCCGCCCGCTGTTCCGGGTGTTGCTCGTGCTCCTGGTCGCGCTGCCCGGATGCTGCATCGTGGCTTCGGAGGCAGCGCAGCATTCGCACGGTCCGGCCGACACACGGGTGCTGCTCGTGCAGCAAAGCCGGCCTCACCGTGCAGCAGACGGTCGCCTACCCAGCTGCTCCCGCTGCCGCCGGCGCACACCACCCAGACGCGAACGCGCCTGCACCGCGCACTCCAAGTACACGTCGACGTCCTCGCTGCCCTCGCAACGGGCGACCTCGTACGCGCCCTTCATCGCCTCGAAGGCGGTCACCACGGGCAGGGCGCGACCTCGTACGCCCCGGCCGCCATGTCCAGGTAGTGGGCGAAGCCAAAGTTGTAGCTGGGAGACGAAGCCGGCCGCGACGGTTGGGTCCACCGCGGCAACTACCACCCGGTCGCCGACGGCTGGCTGACGCAGGCCCTCGCCGACCGACCGGGGCAAAAACGCCGACCCGGCCGCCGACGGCGAGCTGAAGTTCGCCTGCCGCCTCGCCCAGGCCGAAACGGAGGTTATCGATGCACTCACCGCCTGGCTGAAGCACAGCCTCGCGCCCGCCGAAAACTGGCGGAGCGGATGAGGTCGGCGCCTGGTGCGCGCGGCCGACCAGGTGGTGGCCTGCTGGGGGGAGATGACCGGCTGCGGCACCAGGTACCAGGACCTGACGGCCGACGGCTCGCTCGCCCGTCGTTTACGGGACTCTATCCTTGCGTGGATCCTGTTTCAGTCCCGCGAGGAAAAATCGCTGGTCAGAGCCCTTCAGGGTCTGTCAACGGGACTGACGGGACTCAGCACGCAGGTTATGTAGATCAGGCGCGCGCGTATGCGCGCGTACGTACTTCTGTAGTACGACTACTGCTATGCAGCTCATATATGGGACTTTGAGTCCCGTCAGTCCCGTGGAACCAGGGACGCAGCCCCTGACCTGCCCTTTTGTGCGCGGGATCGAAGCGGGACTCAGCACAACGCTAGCCCCCGACCAGGTGTTCTCCTTGCCGTTGGACTCCGGCTCTACGGGGCTGACGGGACTGAACGTTCAACACAGGATGTTGCGTGTGCTGCGATGACGGGGTGTGCGCTAGCCTCTGATCGCAAGCGGATACTTCAGTCCCGTCAGTCCCGTTGGCCCCGTCTCCAGGGGCCACTGGACAGGTGACTCAGTGTCCGCGCAGTTGATGCGGAATGAAGAAGACCAGCGAGGACAAGGACACTCGAGTGCCCGGCCAGTTTGCGGCAGGCTCGTCAGGACCCAGAGAAGTCCGGTGCGGCCGAGGCATGCACGAGCCCCGCAGGACCATGCGTACCGCTCTTGTTGTACCTACTGGTCCTCTCGACGCGGGCTTTCACAAGGGACGCTCATGAGCAGTGCCGAGCCGGCACGCTTCGATGCCGTGGCCGCCGCCGAACAGATCCGCCAGACGACTCTCGACCTCGGCCTGCACGGAGACCAGACGCTTCTGCCAGCGCAGGCAGGAAGTGAGGGCCTCCGACGAGTCCCCCCGGCAGGCCTGCTGCCCGACGAGCTGACCGACCGAGGTAACGCCAAACTGTTCGCGCGTCTGTACAGCGACCGCTTCCGGCACGTGGAAGGCCTGGGCTGGTACTCGTGGGACCAGTACCGGTGGAAGCGCACCGGAGGGGAAAAGGGCGCGATGTGGGCGGCCGGTGACATGGCCGAGCAGATGCCCCGCACCGATCCGCATGGGCTTTTCAGCGACCGCGAAGTAGCCGCGCACCGGCGCCGCACCCAGTCAACGTCGGGTGTCAAGGCCCTGCTTCAGCAGGCGCAGGCCGCCCCGGGACTCAGCCTTGACCCGGACTCCATGGACGGGGACATGTACGCCCTGTGCACCCCGGGCGGCGTTGTTGACCTGCGGACTGGCGAGCTGCGAAAGCCTGACCCTCTGACGGACATGCACTCCCGCGCCACGACCGTCGGCCCAGAGGACATGCCTCTGCCCCGTTGGCGCGGCTTCCTGCGCGACACCTTCGGTGACGACGCCAAGGGCCAGGAGACGATCACGTTCCTGCACCTGCTGCTCGGCTACTCCGTCACCGGTGACGTAGGTGCTCAGATCCTGCCCTTCCTGTACGGGTCCGGAGCTAACGGCAAGTCCGTGCTACTTGAGGTGATGATGCAGGTCCTCGGCGACTACGCCAACGCAGCGCCGCCCGGCTTCCTGATGGAGAAGGGCAAGTTCACCGAGCACAGCACCGAGCTGACCGAACTGCACGGCCGGCGCATCGTCGTGTGCTCCGAACTCAAACCGAATGACAAGTTCAACGAGGCCCGCGTCAAGCTGCTCACCGGCGGCGACACCATCACGGCCCGCCGCATGCGCCAGGACTTCTTTACTTTCCGGCCCACGCACAAGCTGTGGCTCCTGGGAAACCACCGGCCCGAGGTCGGCACCGGCGGCTACGCCTTCTGGCGCCGTATGAGGATCATCCCCTTCGAACGGAAAGTTCCCGACGAACTCAAGATCGATAACCTCGCTCAGGAACTCGTCCGGGATGAAGGCCCCGGTATCCTGAACTGGCTCATCCAGGGCGCGCAGAAATACCTTGCCACCAGGGACCCGCTGCACGGACCGGCTAGCGTACGGCTGGCCACCGAAGCCTACGAGAAGACCGAGGACCACATCGGTCGGTTCATCGCCGAGCGCTGCACCAAGGGCGAAGGCGGCCAGCCCAATCCCGAGCTGCGCGTCGAACAGAAGCTCCTGTACGAGACCTACGGACGCTGGTGCTCCGACGAAGGGATCCGTCCCGCCACGAGCCGCGCCTTCGCCAGCCGCATCCGCCAGGAACTCGGCCTGGCCTCCCCGGCCGAGATGATCAAGAACAACGACCGCAAGCTCTACCCCGGCCTGGCCCTCCTTGCCACCGGGACAGAACCCGGCGAATGACGCTCCGGACAGAGCCCGACGGCCCCTTGCCCCGGACTCTTGCGATAATTGCCAGAATCAGACGACCAGCGGTGAGTGCGCCGCATGAGCCGGCCAGAGGCCGGCTTACGGGACAGGAGGGGCTGCGGCCATGAGCTCGATGCTGCAAGACAGCCAGCTCACCGACGAAGCCGATGTGGTCTGGCTCGAGGACCCGGACAATCTCGACTACGTCCGGCAGGCCCTGGACAAGGTGCCCACGCGCAAGGGCAAGCCCCGATACTCGCGCGATGGTCGGCTCGTCGGCTATACCAACCTCCAGGCGGGCGCCGCCAGCGATCCCGACTCCGGACTGTTCGCCCGCCGCTCGTTCTTCCTCTTGCCTCACGACCGCGACAAGCAGCCTCACGGGCCGTACGCCGTAGGCGCCCCAGGGGAAGCCGTCGACCCCCGCACCATCGAGCCAGGCAAAGTCGGCGCCAAGACACTGCGCTCGCAGAAAGGCCAGGCGGCAGAGATAGCAGCAGCCAGCCGGTAGACGACGACAGTCAGTACGACTGCGTGACACGGGACTGACGGGACCGACGCATCCACATAGCTGAGAACTGGCCACGGGATGCTGCGGCCTGGACGGACGCGAATACCGAATTGTCAGTCCCGTCAGTCCCGTGGCTGCCTGACACCCATCGCCCGACCTGCTGCCGCGCGCCAGTACGGCACGCGACAGCACCCGCTTTCACTCCGCCCCGCCCGCAGACGGTCCCTGTTTCGCGGCGGTGGCGGGGCTGCCGATCGAGGCGCATGAGGCCTCCAAGGGCCGCGACGCGGAACGATCTACCACGCGCCACGTTCGTGCCGCCATGCTTCGGCCCCTGCCGTGCCACCTCCCATTCGGCGGCGGGCTCTCTTGGCGTATTGCCTGTAGAAGACGGCTACGCCTCCACGGTAGGAGCCGCCCCGGTGGTGTGCGGCATGGAGTACGTGCCGTCATTGCAGAGAGCGGTGGCGCCGCTCCCGGCTCCCACGGAGCCTCCCGAGGAGTTGGGGGCCGAGCTCTATCCAGGTACCGCTCCAGCTTCCCCAGGGCAGCGTGCCGCCGGCCGGCCGGGCCGGGGCACTGGTGTGGATGGCCGCCGCGAGCTGGCCGATGCGGCGGAAGATCCGGCGCTGCTCCTTGGGCGGGTACGTGGCGCCGTGCAGGGACTGGCCCCACCGCGGTGAGCACGACGGCCCGCAGCTCCGTATTGGCGGCGACCAGGCGGGGCGCGGCCGTGCCGAGCCCGGCAACCCAGCCACGGAGGGCGGCAACTTCGCGCTGGTGGAGGACAGGCCGCCATGGAAGGCGCTGTGAGAGCGGCGGGGATCTCGGGTACGGTCACCGTGGTGAACCATGGACGAGCGCTGTTGCGGCTCTGTTCGGGCCTGACTTACTCTGGTCGGGTAGCGGTGGGGTGCAGGCGCTAGTCTCGCTCGGCATGATCTTGCTGAGTGATCCGCGAGTGATCGATATTCCGGTGTCGGACTGCGGTGAGCCTCTGGCGGAGATCGCCACGGCTACGACCGTCATGCTGGATCCGCGAGAACGCGACGAGCACGGAGCGTACGGACGTGTCAGGACCGGCGTGCTCGCACGCCTGCGCGCAGCCTCCGAGGGGCTTCCTGCCGGCATCAGATTCCTTGTGATCGAGGGCCATCGCAGCCCGATCGAGCAGGCTCGTCGGTTCGCACTCTATGAGGACCGCCTGCGCCGCGCGGGCGTCAGTGACCCCGCAGAGCTTCGGCGCCGGGCCAGCGCGTTCGTCTCTCCGGTGGAGGTGGCCCCGCACTGTGCCGGCGCGGCTGTGGACCTCACGCTTGTCGAGGCCGATGGCGCGGAACTGGACATGGGCGGCGCGGTGAACGGACACCGCACGGGCGACGAGCGGTGGTGTCCTTTTGATGCTGCGGGCCTGTCGTCGACCGCGCGTGACAACCGCGATCTGATGGCCTGGTGTCTGCGGGAGGAGGGTTTCGTCAACTATCCGAGCGAGTGGTGGCATTGGTCCTACGGGGACCGCTACTGGGCACTTATCACCGGAGCCCCCGCCGCCGTCTACGGACCCGTATGACTCCCCTGCGGACGCCCTCCGACGACGCTGCGGCATAGGCTCTGGCGCACCATGACCGATCACCACACCTACGGCACCAGCACCCACACCGTGAGCGAGTTGGTCCGGCTCGTCGGCGACCGCCTGGGGCTGGTCTTCACCGAGCGCGACAGCGACTACCGGGGCGTCTACCACCTCGCCGGCACCTGCAACGAGCGGATCGAGATCCAGCCCAACCCGATCCCCGGCGACGACGAGGAAGACGACCTCTATGCCCCGCACCACCCCTCGGTTCCAGTGCTGTTGCTCACCACCACACCCTCGCCCCATCCAGCCCTGCAGGCCCGCCTGGAATCCATCGAAGGGCTGACCCTCCTGGACCACGAGACAGTGTGACCCGCCAGCAAAGAAGAGGCTGAGTACGGGTACTCACGCGTATCCCCGCCGACGGCGGCACCCTGCACCCATGACCGACGCCTTTGCAGTCCCGGAACGCCGGCGCCCTTGGTGGCACCGAACACACCCAGGTGTGGACCTTGCCTTCGCCATCCCGCTGTTGCTGTTCGAGGCCGCCTGGATGGTGCTGGACTGGATATAGGGCCATGGTCTTCAGGTATGGGCAGCGCAAGGGCGAGCAAGCACGGATCGACGCCGTCGACCTCGCCCACATCGCGCGGGTACGGGTGCTGCTGGTTGCCGTACTCATCCTGGCAGTCTTGCCGCGATCTTCCAGGCCCGCTGAAACGGTGATCGGCCCACCTGCTGGTTGCTCTCTTGGCGGCCGGATCGCTGACGGCCGCGCAGCACGAGTGGGACCACAGGCACGCCCCGCCATCCGAATGCATCCGCTACAGCGCGAACTGCTGAGACGCCGCAGACCGATTGGCCACCCCCACGGGGGTGGGCCAGTAATCCTGGACCGACGGCGCGGCGACTGTCTGCCGACTGCTGCAAAGCCCCACCAGACGTACGGCTCACGCGTCGTGCTCCCCGCGTTCAGAACGAGTCGCCGCCGCATCCAGCGACCGGTCCGGCGGCCCGATCGGCGGGCCGGGCTGTTACTCACTTTCGGGTGAGTGCGCTCGTCGCGGTGGGGTGGCGCAGCCCGGCGATGCGTCGCTTGAAGGCCGGTAGTGCCAAGGGTCCGGCATCCGATGCCTCACCGGTCTGCCCGATTCAGCCGATCAGTGGTCATTGCAGGTGAGTGTTACAGAAATCTGCTCAATCTGTAACGAGCTTCGTCGATCCCTCACGGTTCGAGGCGCGGGCCGGAAGGTGTGGGTGTGCGGCCGACCGGCTGCGCACCAGCACAACGCACCGGGCTGAACCGTGGCTTCGATGCCGCGGGTTCGGTTGGGTGTGCGCACCTTGAAGGGGGACCTTCGTGTCCGTTTCTTCTTCCGTCCGTCGTGTGACCGCCGTCGCCGGTGTGGCTGCTGCGGTGGTGGGGGCGGTGGCGTTGCCGGCGTCGGCCGACGATCACCGCCACGGCCGCCAGTACCGCGCGGTGGTGTACATCAGCGATGTGCAGTACGACTCCCCGGGCCGGGACGACCGTTCCAACCGCTCGCTGAACGGGGAGTGGGTGGAGCTGACCAACGACTCGCGGCGGGCGGTGAACCTGGGCGGCTGGACCCTCTCCGACGAGGACGGCCACCCCTACACCTTCGACTACTACCGGCTGAACGGCCGCGCCACCGTCCGCGTCCACACCGGCATCGGCCGTGACACCAGGTCGGACGTGTACCAGGACCGGCGGGCGTACGTGTGGGACAACCACTCCGACACCGCGACCCTGCGCAACGACCGCGACCGGTTTGTCGACGAGGCCTCCTGGGGTCACCGCGATCACCGCGACGACGACCGGCGTCACAGCGGTGACCACCGCGAAGGACACCGCAACTGACCTCATGCGGCGGTAGATGACGCCGGCCCGCAAGACAGGCGTGTCCACGGTGGGTCGCCTCGTGCGGGGGCGGCCCACCCTCCTTACGCGCCTATCAGGGTCAGCCGGGTGCAGTAGCCGTCCCACCCTATTCCTGCGCGCGTCGCGTTCCGGGGCCGGCGCCCGAGGGTGCCGCGGCCGGACTGGCCGGGGCGCGGATCCTGTGCCGGGGCCATGGGGCCGGCCTGCGGGCCAGGCGGTTGCACCGGCGCAGGTCGGGCGCCGAGTCCGAGGGCTTTCCGGCGGGCCGGCCGGCAGTCGGGTGGACGCGTTCAGGGGGTTACGAGGCGCCGCAGGGTGTGTCGTTATTGCGCAGGCTGTGAGTGGTGTCGTTGAGCTGGTAGGAACGCAGGTCGCTGATGGTGCCGCCCTCCCGTCCGACGCAGACGTGCCGGCCGAAATAGTTGTCCTTCTGGTAGACGCGCGCGGTGCGGCTGCTGTTGTTGATGATGGAGCTGCCCTTGCCGCGGATGTAGTCTGGCAGGTGCCGCACCGAGCCGTCGACGGCGCGTTTGACGTAGGGCTGGCCGTTGAAGTTGATGTCGGGGTAGATGCAGACGAACCCGCGCGGGCAAGCGATCTGACCGAGATGGCGACCGGCCGCGCCCGCCATGCGGCCGGCGGCCATGCTTCATGTCGGCAGACTCGCCCGGCCATGAACAGGCCTCGCGCGGCACCCCCGTCTCGGCACGGAAGCCGGTTTCTTCGACGGCCCCGTTCACCGGGGTGTCCGCTGCCGCTGGAGGACCGGGTGCCGCCGGTTGCCGTCCGGGGCCTCCGTCATCAGCGTTCCATTGACGTCGGCTCAGCACAATCGTGGTTGTCTCCGGCCTCGTCCGTCCCTAGCCTCGTTCTTGGCCTGAGGACCGCGGGGTGAGCCGGCAGTGTCACAGCCAACTGTTCCGCGCCACCTTCATTCCTGCTTCGAATCGGCTCTGTGCGCCGAGGCGATCCATGATGGCGGACATCTGCCGGCGTACCGTGCGCAGTCCGATTCCCAGTCGCTTGGCGACGGCCTCGTCCGTCATGCCCTGGGCCAGTAGGGTCAGCAGCTTGTGCTGGATCTCCGTCAGACCGTGGTCCTCGTGCATGTTCTGGCCTCTGCTGTACGGGACGGCGGCGGTCCATGCCAACTGGTACGTCGCGACCAGAGTGGCGACGATGCCGGGTTCGCGCGTGATGAGCGCGCCGGCAAGGGAGTTGTCCGGATCCATCGGCACGACAGCGACCCTCCGGTCGAAGATCAGCATGCGGGGTGGTAGCACGGGGGCGGTGCGTACCTGTCCCCCCTGCTCGACCAGCCACTCCGCGTAGGTACGCGTCGGCTCGTCGTAGCGCATGGTGTCCTGATAGAGGTTGCACAGGGTGATTCCCCGTCTCAGCGCTTCCTCGTCGAGAGGGCGGGAGGCGTTGAGGCTCGCCTGGGACTGCGCGCCGCCGGGGAGCACCGCGAGACATTCGTCCTTGACCTCCTGGGCGAGGATCTCGAGTTTCGTCTCGATGGCGTCGATGCCGATCAGTCGTTCCGTGTGGTCGTACGCGAGGCCCAGGGACGCTGCGGCTTCCACCACCGCCGCCCTCATGGCAGCTAACTCCTGGATGGTTTGGGCCAGTTGCGCTTCCTGGTCGCGTATCAACTTGGTGAGGGCGACCGATACGCTCACCGCGCGGACGCTCGCTGGGTCTTCTCTCGACGGGCGGACGAGAGACAATTCGGCCAGTTCCGCGAGTGCGGCAGAGATCTCGTCTTCCTTGAGGCCGAGTGCTTCTGCGAGTTCTACGGACCGTGACTGCGACCGGCCCGCCAACCTCATGTATACCGCTTCGGCCGTCGAGCTGAGGCCCAGAACAGCTAACATCGTCACCGCGCGTTTTTCTCCTGTCTTGTTCCCTCCCCCGTTCCGCACGCCGTGCGCTGATTGTGCCCAAGCAGGACTCGTTTCAACCTAGGCGAGTTGGCCTGAAGTGGGCTGACCAGGGACGTGGCACCTAGGTGCCTCGGCACGGAGGTGCCACCAGGTGGGTATTCCATCGGCATCGGCCCGTCGGCCAGACTGCTGATCGCCGGCGACCGCCGCACCAGACGGATCGATCCCCGACCCACCAGAAGCGAGGGATCGTCCCTCTCGGGATTGTCTTGATCCCTGCCGCATCGTGAACGAGGAGTATTTCGCATGTCCAAGATCACGGGCCTCGTGGCCGCTGCCATCCTCGCCGTCGCTTCCCTCTCAGCCGTCGGAAGGGCGGCCTCCGACACCCCGACGGGAGACGGCATCGGCTGGGACTCCAGGGGATCGGTCTCGTCCCTGCACGGCTCCAGCCGGACCGCGCAGTCCGCTCTGACTTCGGATAACGTTGTCAAGTGGCTCTGACCAGGAAATCCGCCCGCCCCGGACATCACGAGACCGCGCCATGAGTCCCAAGGAGCTCACCGTGACCTCGACGGAGGGTCAGACCGCACCTCCCCGCACCGGTTTCACGCCCCGCGCGACGGACCAGCCCGTCCGGCTGGTCATTTTGGAGGAAGACCCGATTCTGCGGGCCGGGATCCGGGCGATCCTCGACTCCTACGCACAGATCGAGATCGTTGCCGACTTCGGCTCGGCGAGCCAGGCGCCCAGCCGCGCCTTGCAGACACGGCCCGATGTGCTGCTCGTCGGTGGCGCCTGCCTCAAGGACAGGGCAGAAACGTCACTGCAAGATCACGCGCTGAACGGTCGGAGGCCGGCCGTGGTGGCCTTGATGCAGCCGGACGACGCTGCCACGCTGCGCAAGGCGGTGAAGCACGCGTTCCGGGGCTTCGTGGACCGCAACACCAGTCAGCGTGACCTCGGTCCCGCCGTCCTGGAGGCACACAGGGGGCGCACCTATCTGTCCGCCTCCATCGCCGAGGTCCTGGTGGCCTGGATGGCGGACGGGATCCGGCGCGAACATCTGTCGCTGTCCCAGGTCGAGGACGCGCTGACCGAGCGTGAACTGGAGGTTCTGGAAGCCCTGGGGCACGGCATCACCAACACCGCCATCGCCCGTCGACTGCATGTCCAGGAGGCCACGGTCCGCAGCCACGTGTACCACATCCTCACCAAGCTCAACCTGCGCACCCGTACCGAGGCGGTACTGCTGGGCCACAGCTACGCGAACAGGCGTCCGGCCCTGCGGCCGCCGAGCTGAACACGCACGGCGATGACGACCGGTGGTCCGTCCCCAGGGCGGGCCACCGGTTCGGTCTTGGAAGAGCTAGTGTGCGGCGTCGGTCAGGGCGGCCGCTGCCCGAGCAGGTCGCAGCAGGACGGCGGCGGCCAGCGCCACGATTGCGGTCGCCGGGCCGAGCAGCAGCATCTGATGGACGCTGACACCGGCGAGGAGCGCGCCGGCGAAGGAGTATCCGATGCTCTGCGTGGCCACGAGGACGGTGAAGGCCTCGGACATCCGGGACTGCGGGACCACGTACCCGGGTGCTTCCGTCATCACCGAGTTCAGCGGTGCGGCGCACAGACCGAGGAGCGCGAAGCCCGCCACCAGGCCCCACCAGCCCGAGACGGTGGCGATGACCAGTGTGGCTGCCGTCATCGTGAGCAGCAGGATGACGGCCCGCACCGTGAGCCCGATCCCGATCCGAGTCGCGTACCAGGCGTAGACGAGCCCGGCCAGGGCGCTGGCCCCGCCCAGCACTGCCGTGAGGACGGCGGCCTCGGTGGTACCGCCGCCGTCGAGGGTCACCCGGGGCAGGGCGCCCACTTCGGCGGTGCCCAGGAAGTGTCCGAAGGCCATCGTCACCAGCGCCCAGAACAGGAAGGCCGGGTTGCGCCAGACACCGACCGAGTCCGGGAGGCCGGCTGCGATTTCGCCGTCCTCCTTCGCCTTGCCGGTGGTCTCATTCGCGACCTCGACAGCGGCTTTGCCGGACGGCTTCGGCCACAGCAGCAGCGCGTCGGCCAGCATGGCGGCGCCCATGGCGGCGAGGGCGTACGCGGGACCGGCCAGGGCGCACAGGACCACTACGAAGGGTGCTCCAATGACGATGAGTTCGACGAGAACCGCGTCGAGCGACAACGCGGAGCCGATGAGCCGCTGGGGCACCGTGGTGCGCAGCAGGGTCCTTATGGCGCCGCCGACCCCGAAGGTGGCCATGTTGCCGATGAGGGACGCGACGAACAGGGTCCACACCGGTGCGTGCACGACAAAGCCGCCGGCCACCGCGAGCCGACCGACACCGCCCACGGCCAGGACCCGTGGCGTCCACCGTTCGCGGCCCAGCCGCTCCAACAGGCGACTGAACAGTGGCGCGACCAGGATGCAGGGCACCGTTGTGAAGCCGACCAGCATGCCGCCCACGGCGGGGCCGCCGGTGTAGTGCGTGCTGGCCAGGACCAGGGCTAACGGAGCCATGATGGGAGGGATCCGGTACAGCATGGTGGCGGCCACCCACCGCCAGTAGGCGGCGTTCCTGATCAGTTCGGCCACCGGCCGGTCCGGAGCCGGCCGTTCCGGCGCATCGGTTGCGTCGGTCGTCATGGTTTCTCCACGGTGTTGCTGAGAGGGGTGCGTCGGCCGCGGGTGTCCGCGGCATCGGTTCCGGCCGGGACGGGCCGGTCCGGGTTGGTGGTGTACTGGGTGAGCAGCCGTTCGTACGCCGAGGCGAGGTCACGCGCCATGGTCTCGTCGAACAGGCTCGTGCGGTAGGTCAGGCCCAATTCCAGCCGGTCGCCGTGATCCTCGAGCACGAAGGCCAGCTCGAACTTCGCGTATCCGGTCGGCAGAATCACGTTCTGGTCGAGGGTCAGTCCCCCGAAGGAGCGCTCCAGCGCCTTCGCGTCCTCCAGCGCGAACAGCACCTGGAAGTAGGGACTGCGACCGGGGTACCGGCGCGGGCCCAGCTTCTCCACCAACTGGTCGAACGGCAGCGCCTGGTGTGTGTAGGCGCCGAGGCAGGTGTCGCGCACCGTGGCCAGAAGGTCGCGGAAGCTGACGTTTGCGGGCACCTGCTGGCGCAGGACGACGGTGTTGCTGACGCAGCCGATCAGCCGGTCGGTGAGCGGACCCTCCCTGTTGGCGACCGGCGAGCCCACACACAGGTCGTCGCTGCCCGAACGGAGGTGCAGCAGCGAGTAAAGGCAGGTGAGCAGCACCATGAACGGGGTGACGCCCTCGCGCCTGGCCAGCGTGTGGACGGCTTCCCGCAGGGCGGCGGGCAGGTCCACCGCCAGGCGCCGGCCGCGGTAGTCGGCGGGCTCCGGTACGGGACGGTCGAAGCCGAGGTCCACAGGCCGGGGCTCCGGATCTGCGAGCCGGCCGCGCCAGTAGTCGACCAGCCGGTCCAGGTTGTCGCCCCGCAGGTGGTCGCGCTGCCACAGGGCGTAGTTGCCGTACTGGAGCGCGGGCGGCGACAGGTCCGGTTCGCGGTCGGCGCGGAAGGCCGAGTAGCAGGCGGCGAGTTCGTCCATGAAGACGTCCACGGACACGAAGTCGACAACGAGGTGGTGAGCGGTGAACACGGCGATGTGCTCGGTCGGTGACAGGGACAGGATGAGGACGCGCAGCAACGGAGGCACGCTCGGGTCGATCGGTTGGCGTATCTCCGCTTCGCGCAGTGCCGGCACGTCGTGCGGCCGGGCCGACACGTCGGCGTACCGGACGGGGATGTCCGTGTTTGCGGCGACCAACTGGACGGGGCTGCCGCCTAGGAGGCCGAAGGAGGTGCGCAGCGACTCGTGTCGTCGGGCGATCTCCTGGATGGCGCGGTCGAACGCGTCGTGGTCCAGCGGTCCGGTCAGCCTGCACTGCCAGGCCTCGTTGTACAGCGGGATGTCCCGTGCGAGCTGGCTGAGCATGTACAGGCCCTGCTGGGTCGGTGAGATCGGTGCGGCGCGACGGCCGTCGGAGTACCGGGCGAGGGAGGCCTCGACGGCGGCGCGTCTGCGGGCCCATTGGGCCATCTCGCGGGTCTCGACCTCTTTGGCCAACTGCGCCGCTTGCGAGGCTTGTTGCCCGTCAGGTCGCTTGCCGTCGATGAGGGCGGCGAGCTGGGCGACCGTCCGGGACGCCAGCAGGTCGTTCGGGAGGATGTCGATGCCGAGTTCGCGGTGCAGCCGTGCCGCGATCTTCACCGCCTGCAGCGAGTTGCCGCCGAGGGCGAGGAACTCGTCGTCCGCGGCGACGTGGTCGAGCTTGAGCACCGATTGCCAGACCGCGGCCAGGTCCGCCTCCGTGCCCGGGCTGGGCGGCCGGCCGGCCGCCGTGCCGTCCGTGTCGCCCGGTGCCGGGGAGGACAGCGCCGCGAAGTCGACCTTGCCGTGCGCGGTGAGCGGTATCGCGTCCAGGACGGTGACGGTGGCCGGGATCATGTAGGCGGGAAGCAGCCCGGCCAGGTAGTCGTGCAGTTGAGCGGCGCGGGGGTCGTCCGGCTGGGCCGGGCGCTCTCCGGGGGCCGGTGTGACGTGGGCCCGCAGGACGGCGCTCTCGCTGCCGTCCTCGCGCCGTTCCACGGTGACCAGGGCCTGTCGCACGGCGGGATGCTGCTGAAGTACCGCCTCGATCTCGCCGGGTTCGACCCGGAAGCCGCGGATCTTCACCTGGTTGTCCGTGCGGCCCAGGAATTCCAGCTGGCCGTCCGGGAGCAGCCGCGCCATGTCACCGGTGCGGTACATACGGCTGCCGGCAGGACCGTAGGGGTCGGGCAGGAAGCGAGCCGCGGTCTCGCCGGGCGCCCGGTGGTAGCCGCGGGCCAGGGCGTCACCCGCGACGAACACCTCGCCGGCGTCGCCCTTGGCCACGGGAAGCAGCGTGCCGTCCAGGAGCCGTACGTCGGTGTTGTCGATGGCGGTGCCGATCGGCAGCAGTCCGTCCGCGCGAGGCACGGTGCGGCCCGAGTGGTGGTAGGTGGCGGTGGCGGTCGACTCGGTGGGTCCGTAGACATGGATCAGCGGGATCCTGGACTCGCGCCAGGCCAGCACCCGGTCGGGCCGCACCCGGTCGCCTCCCATCACCACGAAGCGGACCGTGTCGGGCAGGCGCTGTCCGGACTCGGTGAGTTCGTCGGCCAGCTGGTGCCAGTAGGCCGTGGTGATCTCGAAGCCGGTGACCTCGTACCGCTCCAGGACCCCCAGGAAGTGGCGGACGGTCGGAAGCGCCCGTTGATAGCCGGCCATGAGCAGCGTCGCCCCGCTGAGCAGGGCGGGAAAGATCTCCTCCAGGGCGGCGGAGAAGCTGACGGAGGCGAGCTGCAGGAACCGGTGACCGGGCCCGAGACCGAAGGTGCCGGCCGCGGCCTGCGCGAGGTTGGTGAGACCACGGTGGGTGATCAGCACACCCTTGGGCGCGCCGGTGGAACCTGAGGTGTAGATGACGCACGCCAGGCTGTCCGGGTCGGTCTCCCCCCGCGGCGGCAGCGCGGGCACACCGGCCAGCTCTGTCAATCCGGCGTCCAGCAGCAGGAGTTCGGCGTTGCCGTCCGGGAGCCGCGCCGCCGTCTCCGGTTGTGCGACGACCACGGCCGCGCCGGAGTGCTCCAGCAGGTGGCTCAGCCGGGCGGCGGGATAGTCGGGGTCGAGCGGCACGAAGGCCGCGCCCGCCTTCATGATGCCGAGCATGGCCACCGCCAGCCGTTCGGACGGCTCGAGACAGACACCCACCCGGGACTCGGCGCCGACGCCCAGCGCGACCAGCCGGTGTGCCAAGCGGTCGGCGAGAGCGTCGAGTTCGGCGAACGTGAGCTGTCCGGTGCCGGCCCCGTCGGTGCCGGAGGCCGACACCGTGACGACGGCGGTCGCGGCGGGATGCTCCCGTGCACGCCGGGCGAAGACGTCGTGCACGCCGGCGGTCTCGGACGACGTTCCGGGGGACAGCCCCGGAGTGAGCAGGTCTTGGGGCGCGGTCATGCGGTTCCATCCTCGTGGTCTGGCGCTGCGGAAGGTCGGAAAGGGGGCGTTGCGCGAGGCGCGGCCCGCGTCGCTCAGGCCGCCATCGCGGGCACGGCCTCCCGTCCCGCGGGCGGACGGTACTTTCCGGTGATGCGCGGCGCGTTGTCGAAGACGTGGTACATCCGGTCGACGATCTCGGGTGCCGGACCGGCACCCGGGCGGTCGTTGAACTCCATGATCTGCCGGGCCAGCCGGTGGAACTCGATGATGTCCGGCATCTGGAGGCCCTTGCCCAGCAGGTAGGGAAGCGCCCAGAAGTCGAAGTTGTACCCCGGCATCCACAGTGAGTTGGTCACCTGGTCGAACAGGGCGTTGCAGGCGTCCACCGCACCGTTGATGTCCATGGTGTTGTGCCGCCAGTCGTACTCCCGTCCGGAGAGCCCGAACTCGGCCGCCTGCTTCTGCACCGGCGCACGGTGGTTGTACCACCAGGGCTCGGTGCGCCAGAAGGTCGGCCCGACCTCGTTGATGAAGTCGATGGTGTTCTGGACGGTCTTCTCGGTCTCACCGGGGAACCCGGAGATGAACGAGGCGAAGGTGTCGATGCCCCGCGCGTGCAGCCGTTCGATGCCGAGCCGGTAGCGGTCAAGCGTGGCCACCTTCGACATGTTGCGCAGGATCCCGTCGTCGCCGGCCTCGATGCCGAGGAAAACCGCGCGGCACTTGCTCTCCGCCATCAGATTGTAGGTCTCCTCGTCACGGGCCGTGCCGGCGCGGAAGAAGGAGTACCACTGAAATCCGAAGTCATTGCGCGCCATCATCCGGCACAACTCCTTGAACCGGGGCCCGGGCACGTTGAAGGTGTCATCGATGAACACCATCTGCTTGACGCCCATCCGGTCGAGCTGTCGCAGTTCCCGTTCCACGGTCTCCACACTGGCCAGCGTCAACGCGCCCGCACGTACCGGGTAGTCGCAGAAGCTGCACTTGAAGGCACAGCTGCGTGCGGTGCGGGTGTGCACGGTCGGGCCGAGGCCGTCGCCGAACACGGACCAGTCCACGGCGCACTCGTCCAGCACGTTGGCCTCGGCCTTGATGCGGGTGAGTGCGTAGTCACCGGCGCCGGTGGGCAGCAGCAGGTTCGGTACGTCCTTCAGGTCGCCGCCGTCGCGCAGCGCCGCGGCGACCTGGGTGAGGGTCCACTCTCCTTGGGACTCGTTGATGTAGACGTCGGCGTCCATCCACGTCAGCACCTCGGAGAGTTCGTCCTTCTCCAGGTCCTTGAGCAGGTTGCCGACCAGGGGACCGCCCACCACGATCGTCGTCTCGGGCAGCAGCTCGCGGATGAAGCGGGTGATCTCCACGACCGGGTTCGGGATGATGTAGTACGTGGTGGTGATCGCCACGGCGCGGGGGCGCCTGGTCTGGAGGATGTCGCGGATGCGGTCCTGCTCGCAGCCGAAGAGACTGGTGCACTCAGCGGAGAAGCCGCGTTTGATGAGGTAGTTGGCCAGGTAGTGAGCGGCGAGGTTGGGTGTCTCGCCGCCGTGTATGTAGACGTTTTCGTCCAGCTTTCCCGCGCGGTGCAGGACCTTGTTCATCACGTCCATGTACGGCAGCCGTTCACCGTCGAACAGCAGATGGTCGCGCATGAACATCAGGCGCTCGGGATCCCGTGCGCCGCGGCTGCTGACCCGGTTCCACTGCTGTGAGAACGGTACGTCGTTGTAGCCGATGATCAGGCAGTCCAGGGTGGAAGTGGTGGCCATGACTGAGCTCCGGTCTCTTCGGGCGGGCGAACGCGAGCGGAAGGGGGTCAGCGCGCGGGCTCTTCGTTCTTGGTCAGGGCCAGCAGCCCGGCCGAGAACGTCTGTACGGTCGGCCGGCGCAGCAGGACGTCGAGAGGAACCTTGCGGCCGAGCGCGGCCCGGACGGCGTCCATGACCTGTACCGCGCGGAAGGAGTCTCCCCCGATGTCGAAGAAGTCCTCGTCCGGGGCGAGCCGGGCCACACCCAGTACGGCCTGCCAGATCCCGGACACCAGATCCTCCATGCGCTCGGGGGTGGACAGGTCGGTGGCCGCCGGAAGCGGCACGGGCGGCGCCGGGCGTTCGGCCAGGGCACGTTGCGACAGCAGCCCCCGGTCCAGCTTGCCGTTCTGGGTCAGGGGCAGCGCGTCGAGGACGGCGACGGCGGAGGGCAGCATGGCCTGCGGGAGCCATTTCCCCAGGTGATCACGTACTTTGCCGGGCAGCGCCGTCCGATCCGCGTCCGGCTCCGGTACGACGTAGGCGTACAGCCGTTTGTCGCCGCCGTCGCCCGCGGCGACCACGGCGGCCTGGCGCACCCCGGGACACCGCAGCGCCGTCGCCTCGATCTCCCCGCTCTCGACCCGCACCCCACGGATCTTGACCTGGTGGTCGATACGCCCCAGGAACTCCAGTGCGCCGTCCGCGTGGCGGCGGGCCAGGTCCCCGGTGCGGTACAGGCGGCCCTCGGTGCCGGGAACGCCGGAGACGAACCGCTGAGCCGTCAGTTCCGGACGGCCCAGGTATCCGTCGGCCACTCCCACGCCGCCGATGTAGATCTCTCCCGGCTGTCCGTCGGGGACCGGCCGACGGTTCTCGTCGAGGAGGTGCACGGTCGTGTCGGGTATTGGCCGGCCGATGAGCACCAGCTCCGGATCCGGGTCGCGCGGGCAGGTCCAGGCGGTGGCGAAGACGGTGCACTCACTGGGCCCGTAGATGTTGGTCAGCGAGGCCGTGGAGCGCGCGTGGAAGCGCCGGACCAGGTCGGGAGGGAGGGCCTCGCCACCGACGATGACGTACTTGAGGCCGTCGTAGCGTTCGTCGTCGTCGCGGTCGAGGAGGAACAGCTCCAGCAGCGACGGCACGCAGCAGAGCGTCGTGACGTGGGCGTCACGGATCAGCCGGGCCAGGTGGGCGGCGTCGCGCTGGCGTCCCGGTTCGGCGATCACCACGGCCGCGCCGGCCAGCAGAGGCCAGTACAGCTCGGCGAGATACAGGTCGAAGGTGCAGGTGGTGTGGTGCAGGACGCGGTCACCGGGTCCTATTGGGTGGCCGCTCTGGAAGGCCGTCATCCGGGAGGCCACCGCGGCGTGACTGATGACGGAGGCCTTGGGGCGGCCGGTGGAGCCGGAGGTGAACAGCACGACCGCGGGTGCGTCCGGTGCGCCGTCGGTGTCCGGCCGCGGAGTGCGTGGTGGCGGCAGCCCGCGGCCGTCCAAGGACAGGACCGGCACCGGCGGGTCGAGCCGGGCCGCGCCGTGCGGAGAAGTGATGACCAGGCGCGGGGCGCAGTCCTCGATCTCGTGCCGGGTTCGTTCGGGCGGGTCGCCCACGTCGAAGGCGACATGGGCGGCACCGGCGAATACGACGGCGAGGACGGACACCACGAACTCGATGGAGCGCGGCTGGTAGACCGCGACCCGGTCGCCGTCGACCACGCCCCGGTCGCGCAGTGCTGCGGCCAGCGCCAGGACACGGTCTTCGAGTTCGCCCGCCGTGACGACGACGTCGCCGTGGATGAGCGCGGGCAGGTCCGGTTCACGCTCCCACTGCCGCCGCAGAAGGCGGTCCAGCCGCGCTCCGGCCGCCGCGTCGGTCGATTCCATCACTGTGCGCCTTTCTCGTCGTGTGGCCTCATGGGTGTCGCGTCGCGCCGTGCGGCCGGCCGGTGAGGGCTCACCGGAAGTGGTCCAGGTTCGCTTTGATCGCCCCCACCAGCTCGGCCGGGCGTTCGACCAGGAGCATGTGGCCACCCGACACTCGGGCCTGCCGAGTCCGTTTGGCGAACGGCGCCCAGCCGGCCATCCGGTCGGGCGGGCACAGCGGATCGTCCTCGCCGGAGACCACCAGCAGGGCGGAGGTCAGCACGGGTTCGGGCCCGCTCTGGTAGTCCTGGACGGCGCGCATGTCGGCGACGATGAGCGGCAGGTAGGTGTGGGCCATGTCGTCGTCGGCCACGTGCTCGGGCACGTAGCCGAAGCGGCGTACCGCCGCCAGGAGTTCGGCCGGATCGTCGCTGTCGGGCAGCAGGCGCGTGGTGTGCGGCGGACGGTCGACCGACCAGTAGGAGACCGTGACAAGACCGGCCACCAGTCCCGGGGCGGAGTTCTGCAGCGCGCGCACCGCCTCCAGGGCGATCACGGCACCGGCGCAGACGCCGACCACCAGCAGAGGTGCCGTGCCCGGCAGGGCGCGTGCGGTGGCCGCCACATCGGCGGCCAGGGTGCTCAGGTCCCCGACCGGCTCGCGGATACGGGACTCACGGCCGGGCAGCCGCGCGGCCGCGAGCTGCCAGTCCGGCGGGAGGTGCGGGCTCAGCACGCGTGCGTTGGCCGCTCCGGCTCCCGAGTGCGGGACCAGCAGGACGCGCCACGCGGCCGCGTCCGGGTCACCGCCGATCAGTACATAGGGTTTGCCTGCCACGGCTGTCTCCGATCGCTCTCGTCGTACGCCCGGGGCGCCGGGCGGCTCCGTCGACGGGCTGGGCCCGGTGGATGTGTGCTGCCGGGCGGGCCCGATGTGGGAGTGGCGCGGGCGGAAGCCTCATGAGGGGTCACTCGCCGTCAGTTGCGCCCGCAGGGCAGCGGCAGTGTGCGGGAGCAGGGGTTCGCGCAGGATGCTGTAGTGGTCTCCCGGCACCTCCACCACGCTGAGCGGCCCTGTCACCTGGTGGGACCAACCGTGGTCCACCGCGTCGCCCGGCCGCCCGGTGGGTGTGGCGAGCAGGGTCACCGGTCCCGGGTAAGGGGTGGCGGGCCGGTAGCGGTCCATCGCCACGGCGTGTGCCGCGTATGTCCGGAACAGGCGGTCGAGCAGGACCACGTCGTCGTCGGGTGAGAGCACGCCTGCGGCCTTGGCATGTGCCAGCAACCGCTCGAGGCCGGCGCGCACTCCGGTCTCCGCGAGATCGCTGTGCGCCAGGCCGAAGTCGACGTCCAGGGTGCCTCCCCAGTCCGCGGCGAAGTCGGCCAGCAGCGCGATCTCGTCGTGCTCGCCGTGCGGGTCGACCGTCGGCCGGGGCGGGTGGCTGTCGAGCATCACCACCGGGAGCGTCCGACCCGTCGACTGCAGGAACTGGCGGGCCATTTCCAGGGCGACGACGCCTCCCATCGACCAGCCCGCGAGGAGGAAAGGCCCGTCGGTGGCGGCTTTCGGCAGGGCGGCCAGGTAGGCGGAGGCCATGGCCTCGATGCTGTCGCGCGGCACCTCCTCGTCGCTGAGTCCGCGCGCGACCAGGCCGTGTACGGGCCGGTCGGAGCCCAGTTCGTCGCACAGTCCGGCGTAGCACAGGACGTTGCCGCCGATGGGGTGGACGAGGAACACGGGCGCCCCGGCACCGCTGCCGCGCAACGTCACCAGGGGCGACGCGTCGGCCGTGGCGTCCTCTCGGCTCAGCAGGGCGGCCAGCTGCTCGACCGTGGGTGCCTGGAAGACGGCGGCGGGCCGGACGGTCCGGCCGCAGGCCTGTTCGATGCGGGCCACCATCCGCATGGCCGAGAGGGAGTTGCCGCCGAGGTCGAAGAAGTTGTCGTGCAGGCCGATGTCGTCCCGGTGCAGGACCTCTGCCCAGGCGTCCGCGACCTGGCGCTCGTGCAGGGTGCGTGGTCTTTCGACGGCTTCCCTCGTCGGCCGGTCCACGGCCGGTGCCGGCAACCTAGATCGGTCGAGCTTGCCGTTCGCCGTGAGGGGCAGCGCTTCCAGCGTCACCACGGCCGCAGGCACCATGTACTCCGGCAACACCGCCGCCACATGTGCACGCAGGAGGGCGGCTTTTGGAGCGGCGCCCGTCGTCGGCACGACGTACGCGACGATCCGTTTGTCACCCGGAATGTCCTCGCGGACTGCGGCGGCGGCCTGCCTCACCGCCGGATGCGTCAGGAGCGCGGACTCGATCTCGCCGAGTTCGATACGGAAGCCACGAACCTTGACCTGGTCGTCCGTGCGGCCGAGGTAGGCGAGTGTGCCGTCGGCGTTCCATTTGACGACGTCGCCGGTACGGTACATCCGCTCGCCCGGACCACCGTAGGGGTTGGGCAGGAACCGTTCCGCCGACAGGGCGGGCCGCCGGAAGTACCCCCTGGCCAGCTGTGCGCCGGACAGATACAGCTCCCCTGCGACACCGGGGGGAACGAGCTGGAGGGAGGCGTCCAGCACGTAGACCTGCGTGTTGTCGATGGGGCGGCCGATCGGCGTCGGTCCGCCGTCAGGGCCCATGGGCCGGCCGGTCCACGAGGTCACGGCGACGGTGGCTTCGGTCGGGCCGTAGAGGTTGTGCAAGGGGACGTCGAACAGGGCGTCGAACGCACGATGCAGCTCCGGGGGCAACGCCTCACCGATGCAGATGACCAGACGCAGGCCGACGCAGTCGCGGGCCCTGCGGTCGTCGAGGAACACCTGGAGCATCGACGGGACGAACTGGACGACCGTCACCCGCTCGTCCTGGATGAGCCCGGTGAGGTAACGGGTGTCCCGGTGGCCGCCCGGCCGGGCCACCACTATGGAGGCTCCCGACATCAACGGCCAGAACAGCTCCCACAGCGAGACGTCGAATCCCACCGGAGTCTTGTGGAGAACGCGGTCGGCAGCGGTCAGCTCGTACTCGCGCTGCATCCAGGCGAACTGGTTGATCACGCTGCTGTGGGAGACGGTCACGCCCTTGGGCCGGCCGGTGGAGCCTGAGGTGTAGATGACGTAGGCCGGGTGCTCGGGCGACAGGAGCCCGTTGCGGTCCGAGTGGGTGAGGTCCGTCCCGTCCAGGTCGCTCAGGAGCGACATCGTCTCCGGGGCGTCGAGGAGCAGGACGCCGGCGCAGTGCCGCCCGGACAGCAGGTTCGTCTCCTGGAAGGAAGTCTGCGTGATCACGGTGACGGGTCGGGCGTCGTCAAGGATGTAGCCGATGCGGTCCGCGGGGTAGTCGAGGTCGATCGGCACGTAGGCTCCACCGGCCTTGAGCACGGCCAGCAAGGCGACGATCAGGTCCGCCGATCGGGGCAGAGCGACCGCGACCAAGGACTCCGGGCCGACGCCGTGCCGGACCAGGGCCCTCGCCAGACGATTCGCCCGCTCGTTCAAACCGGTGTACGACAGCTCCTCCCGCTCGGGGGCGACCTCACCCTCCACCGTGGAGGGCACCCGTATCTCGCCGGGGGTGTCGACGCGGTCGCACAGCACGGCCGGGGCGTCCGGTGTGCGGCGAACCTGCTCCTCGATCAGGCCGTGCAGCGTGCCCGGCGTGCCCGGGACGACCGGGCCGCGGCCCTGGCGCAGCAGCGCTGACGCCTCTTCGGGCAGGAGCAGGTCCGCGCTCCCCAAAGTGCGCTCTGGTTCGACGAGGAACTGGGCGAGGAGATGCGTGTAGCGCCGGCTCAGCCGCCGCGCGGTCTCCGGCTCGAACAGGTCGGTGCGGTAGCCGATCTCGCACCGCAGTGTCTCGCCGTCCTCCACCACGTCCAGGCTGAGGTCGAACTTGGCGTCACGGGTGGTCACCTCGCAGGGGACGGTCTCGATGCCGGGAAGTCGCACAGGGTCCTCGGCGCCGCTGTTCTGGAGGGTGAACATGGCCTGGAACAGTGGGTTGTGGCTCAGGGTCCGTTCCGGCTTGAGCTCCTCGACGACCAGCTCGAAGGGCACGTCCTGGTGCTCCAGTGCCTCGAGCACCGTCTGCCGGGTCCGCCGCAGGTACGTCCTGAAGGAGAGCTCGTCCGCGGCCTCTCCGCGCAGCACAACGGTGTTGACGAAGAACCCGAGAAGCCCCTCCAGTTCGGTGCGTGGCCGGCAGGCGACGTGGGATCCCACCAGGACCTCGCGCTGCCCCGACAGCCGCGCCAGCAGCACCTGGTAGACGGCAAGCAGCACCATGTACAGGGTGCAGCCCTCCGCGCGCGCCCGGGAGCGGACGGCGGCCGTCAGCTCCGGAGGCAGGACGAAGGCGAGCTGCGCACCGGTGTACGACGCCGTGGCCGGGCGGGGCCGGTCCGTGGGCAGGGCCAGCAGGCCAGGGGCGCCGTGCAGGGCACGCCGCCAGTAGGCGAGGCCCTCGGTCAGGGCTCCTTGGTCGAACCGGCTCTGCTGCCACAACGAGTAGTCGGTGTACTGCAACGCCGGTTCCGCGAGCGGCGAGCCGTCTCCCGCTCCGAACGCGGCGTACAACGCGGCCAGTTCGTCGAAGAGCACGCCGAAGGACCAGCCGTCGAAGACCGCGTGGTGGAAGACCAGCACCAGGGTGTGCTCAGCCGGGGCCGAGCGCACCAGCAGGGTGCGGAAGAGCGGCCCTTGGGCCAGGTCGAACGGGCGGGAGAGCTCGCACTCGGCCAGCGCCCGCACCGCCGCGGCCCGCTCCGCCGACGGGAGCGCGGTGACGTCTCGCACCGGGAGCCGAACCGGGGCAGCCTCGTGGACCACCTGCATGGGGAGGCCGTCCTTGGCCGTGAAGGTGGTCCGCAGCACCTGGTGCCTGCGGACGATCTCCGTCAGGCATCGCTCCATCAGGTCCGGGTCGACAGGGCCGTGCAAGGTCATCGCCTTGCCCAGGTTGTAGGCGGACCGGTCACCCGGCTCCATGACCCGGTCCAGGAACCACAAAGCGCGTTGAGCCGTGGACGCGGGCACGGGCGCGGCCCCGTCGAGAGCAGCCCGCAACGCGATCGAGTCGGCGTCGACGGGTTCGCTCTGCCGCGGGGGGAGGTCCTCCGGCGAGAGGCCGGAAACGGGCCGACCCGGCTCACTCGTCCCATCGCTCTGTATCCGCGGCGGCAGCACGACGTCGAGGTCACCCGCGACCGCTTCCGGCGCCTCGTCCGCGGTTTCGAGCGCGCGGGCCAGTTCTGCCACCGTCGGCGCCTCGAACAGCGTCCGGAGCCTCATCTCGACGTTCAGCACGTCGCTCACTCTGGCGATCAGGCGGGCCGCCAGCATGGAGTGACCGCCGATGTCGAAGAAGTCGTCGTCGATTCCGACCGAGGGCAGGCCGAGGACGTCGGCGAACAGGTCGCGCAGCACGGCCTCGCGGGGGGTGACCGGCTCCCGGCCGGCCGGTCCGCAGTCGGGGTCGGGCGCGGGGAGGGCGGCCCGGTCCAGCCGCCCGTTGGGTGCGGTGGGCAGATCGCCGGCCACCAGGACGGCCACGGGCACCATGTGGGCCGCCAGCAGACCCGCGACGTACCGCCGCAGCTCTCCCGGATCGACGGTCGCGCCCGGGGCCGGCACCACGTGGGCCACCGGGCGCGGGCCGTCGGCGTGGTCGGCCGTCGACACGACCGCTCGCTCCACCGCCGGGTGGTTCCGCAGCGCGGCCTCGACCGCGCCGGGCTCCAGGGGCAGGCCGTGCACCAGGACTCGATGGGCGGCGCGTCCGAGGACGACGACCCGCCCCCGGTCGTCCAGGCGGGCGAGATCGCCGGTACGGAACATCCGTGCCCCAGGTGGTCCATAGGGGTCGGGGAGGAACCGTGCCGCGGTGCGCGCCGGCCGTCCGTGGTACCCCAGTGCCAGACCCGGCCCGCCGATGTACAGCTCTCCGGTCACGCCCGGCGGAAGCCTGCGCAGGTCCGCATCCAGCACCAGGACGCGCACCGCGGCGGCCGGGGCGGCCGGGAGCAGCCCGGACGAGGTTGGCCGGAGCTCGGCTGTGAGGGCGTGGACGGAGGTCTCGGTCTGTCCGTACCCGATGGTCGGCGCGTCTTCACTGTCCTGCCGGGCGCCCCGTGTCACCGGGCCCTCGTCCATGAGAGTGAGGACCCGGGCGCGGCCCGGGCCCTCGACGACGGTGAGGTGGTGGGTCGACGGCTGGTCGGCGGAGGCGATGGCCAGGTGGGCGCCGGTCGTCAGCGCCGTGAAGGTTTCCCAGAGAGCGAGGTCGGTTCCCGGGGCGCCGTGCAGTCGGACCGAGCTGCCCGGCGTCACCGCCAGGGTCGTGGCCGTGTGATGAAGCCCGTTCGCGAGGCCGCCATGGGTGAGCAGCACTCCGTGCGGTTCGGCGTCGTCCGCTCCGGTGTACAGCAGGAAGGCGGCCTGGCCGGGCAGGACGCGGGCGGGCCGGGGGGTGCCGGCGAGGGCGACGGTGTCGGTGGTGAGGGCTTCGTCGTCGAGCAGGAGAACAGTTTCGGCGTCCAGCGGCTCGCGCAGTGCCGCCTTGTCGGTGATCACCAGAGCCGGGCGGGCGTCGGCCAGGACGGCGCGCAGCGTGTCCGTCGTCGCCCGCGGGTCGACGGGCAGGCACACGGCACCCGCCTTGAGGAGCGCCAGGGTGACCAGGACGTGGTCCGGCGACGGGGGCAGGGCCACGGCCACAACCGTCTCCGGGGTGACTCCGTGGGTGGTCAGCCGCTGGGCGAGCCGGGTCGCGCCGGCGTCGAGGTCGCCGTAGGAGAGAGTGCGTTCGCCGTGCGTGACGGCCGGCTCCTGGGGCGTGGCGATCGCGTGCCGCCGGACGAGGTCGTGCAGGCAGGCGGGGCGTCCCGGTGGGGCGGGCTGCTCGGTGAGCAGGAGCCGTTCCCGCGGGAGGAGCATCTCCAGGGCGCCGATGGGCGTGTCCGGCTGTGCCACGGCGCTCTCGAGGAGTTGCCGGTAGTGGGCGACCATGCGCGCGACGCCCGGCTCGTCGAAGAGATCGGTGGCGTATTCCACGGTCACGTCGATGGTGCCGCCGCGCTCGACGGCCGACACGTTGAGGTCGAACTTCGAGCGGCCGAGCTCGATGGGCAGGAGCTGTCCCATCTCCAAGCCGGTGAAACGGGTCCGCTGCTGCCATTCGTCCTCGTCGTGGGACTCGAACACCACCTGGACGAGCGGGTTGTGGCTGAGGCCGCGGTGCGGGGCGAGTTCCTCCACCAGGCGGTCGAAGGACAGCGCCTGGTGGTCGCAGGCGGACAGGAACGTGGCCCGGGTGCGGCGCAGGTGCTCCCGGAAGCTCGGATCTCCCGTCAGGTCGCCGCGTATGACCAGCGTGTTGACGAAGTAGCCGATCATCTGCTCGAACTCGCTGCGGACCCGGCCGTGGACCACGGTCCCCACGAGGATGTCGCGCTGTCCGCTGTAGCGGGACAGGACCAGCTGGAAGCCGGCGAGCAGGACCGTGTAGAGAGAGCTGCGTTCCTCGCTGGCCAGATCGCGCAGTCGCTCGCTGAGTTCGACGGGGAGGACGGCGGTGTACTCCGCTCCGGCGTGCGACTGTTCGGCCGGGCGCGGCCGTAGCGTCGGCAGGGCCAGCAGGCCCGGTGCGCCGGCGAGCTGTCGGCGCCAGTAGCCGATCAGCTGCTCCAGCCGCGGACCGGTGAGGTGGCGGCGCTGCCAGCGGGCGAACTCCGGGTACTGGGGCGCGGGCGCGGTGTCCGGGAGCGTGTCGCCCGCGACGAGAGCGTTGTAGACGCGGGAGAGGTCGCGCAGGGCCACGTCCACCGAGACGGCGTCGAAGACGATGTGATGGACGACGATCGTGAAGACGTGTTCCTCGTCCGCCACGCGGATCAGCCGGAAACGGACCAGAGGACCCTTCTCCAGGTCGAACGGGGTGGCGACCTCCGCCGCGCACAGGTCCGCCGTCCGCTGTTCGCGCGCGGGGCCGTCCAGCTCGCGCAGGTCGTCGACCGGGACGGGTATGCGGAGCCGGGGCTGCACGGCCTGGAGCGGGCGGCCGTCCTCGACGGTGAACGTGGTGCGCAGAGCCGCGTGCCTGGCGACCAGCGCGTCCACCGCCCGGGTCAGCGCGTCGGTGTCCAGACGGCCGCCGAACCTGAGGCGCCAGCCGATCGTGTAGAGCCGGTCGTCGGGGGTGATCTGGTCGATGAGCCACAGTCCCTGCTGGGTGACCGAGGTCTCGTAGGTCTTCGGGCCGCCGCGCTCGCGCAGCTTCCGTTCCACCAGGGCCCGCTGCTGCGGCGGCAGTTCCTTGAGCCTGGCGAGGAGGTCCGCCACGTCCGTCACAGCGCCAGCGCCCCCCGTCGTTCCACCAGTGCCTTGTGCAAGCGGGCCAGGCCTTCGCCGAAGGCGTCCTCGGCACCGCCGAAGCCCAGCCGGACGCGGTCGGGATGTCCGAAGCCGGCGCCGGGGACCAGCAGCACGTCGTAGCGGCTGCCCAGGACCCGGCAGAGGTCCTCGGTGTCGATGACGCCCCGAAATGCGGGGAAGGCCGTGACACCGCCCGACGGCGATGTCCACGACACCAGGTCCGCGTTCTCCTCGGCCCATGCGCCCAACCGGCGCAGGTTGCGCGCCGCCTGGGCACGGCGGTCGGCGAGGATGCGGTCCGCGCCGACCAGAGCGCGTGCGGCGAGGAACTCGGTCACGGGCGACAGACAGATCGTCAGGGCGTCGCGCAGCGGTACCAGACGGGCCAGGATCTCCGGCGCGGCCAGGCACCAGCCGACGCGGGTGCCCGGCAGTCCGTAGGCTTTCGACATCGTGCCCAGACCGATACAGCGGTCGTGCAGGGTGGCCGGGTCCGGCAGCTGCTCGCCGTGGTGGACCAGTTCGGCGAAGGCGCCGTCCCACACCAGGTGCAGGTCGTGGCCGTCCACCAGGGTCAGCAGGTCGTTCAACTGTTCACGGGTCAGGTGGGCGCCGGTGGGGTTGTGCGGGAAGTTGACGACGATCATGCGGGTGCCGGATGTGACCAGGGCGCGCAGGTCGTCGAGGTCGGGCGTGAAGCCGCTCTCGGGACGCAGCCGCCAGCGCACCAGCCGGCAACCGATGGCCTCGGCGACGGACGTCAACGAGTGGTAGGCGGGATCCACGACGACGACCTCGTCACCGGCGGACAGCAGGGCGTTCATCACGGCGAAGATGCCCTCGGTGGAGCCGTGGGTGGTCATCACACGGTTCGTGTCACCGGCGGCGAAGCGGTCGGCGACGGCCTGGCGCAGCGCCGTGCTTCCGTAGGAGGGGGTGTCGTCCAGGCTGATGACGTCCAGTTCCTCGACGGTGATCCCGAGAAGGCGCCGCAGTTCGGCCAGGGACCAGCACTGCACACCGCTGCTGCCTAGGTCGATCGACGTGTCGAAGTAGAAGTCACGCATCCAGTCCTCCAAGGCGGCGCGTGGCAGATGCATGGCGTGCTCCTGATTCGTGAGGGGGACGCGGTCCTTCGGCGGGTCCTCGAGGCGTTCCGTTCGGGACGTGCGGGCGGCGGCCGGCCGCCGCCGGTCACGGCACGGGATGGCCCTCAAGCACGGTGCGGCTTGCGGTGGTGGCGGAGGTGGGGGACAGGCCGTGGAGGACTTCCAGCGCGGCCGTGACGCCGCTGCCGGGTCGCACCGGGTGACCGAACTCGGCCAGGCCCAGTTCGATGGCGGACAGCGCGGTCAGCACGTCGAACTCGTCCATGAAGCCGCAGTGACCGATCCTCAGAACGCGGCCGTCCAACGGTGCCTGGGCACCGGCGAGTTGCAGGGCGTAGCGGTCCAGCAGCCGGTCGACCAGCGCGGTCGCGTCCACACCCGCAGGCATTTCGGCGGCGGTGACGGCGCTGTGCCGGTCGTCGTCCGGTGAGAACAGCCGCAGCCCGAGACCGCGCACGCCCGCCCGGGCCATCCGGCCGAGCCGCACATGACGGGCCAGGACCTGGTCCAGTCCCTCGGCGTGGATCTGCCGCAGGGCCACGTCGAGCTGGCTGATCAGGGAGACGGCCGGAGTCCACGGGGTGCGGGGGATCGGTGCCGCGAGTGCGGCCCGGGCCTCGTCCCAGTCGAAGTAGAAGCGCGGGAGGCGGGCGTGCCGGTGCTGTTCCCAGGCGCGTTCGCCGACGCTGGTGAACGCCAGGCCGGGCGGTGTCATCAGTGCCTTCTGACAGCCGCCGACGACGACGTCGACGCCCCAGTCGTCGGTGCGCAGCTCACAGGCGCCGACCCCGGATGCGGAGTCCACCACGGTGATCAGCGGCGCGCACGCGGCCGCGAATCCGCGGATGTCGTTGACCATGGCGGTCGAGGTCTCACAGTGGACGGAGATCGCGGCCTTCAGGCCGGGGCCGGCGGCCGCCGCGGCGATCCGGGTCAGGTCCAGCGGCTCGCCCCAGGCGTGCCGCACCTCGGTGACGTCCAGCCCGAACGCGGTGGCCATCTGGACCCAGCGCTCGCCGAAGGCGCCGTTGGTGGCCACCAGGACCCGGTCACCGGGCGAGAACAGGTTCTGCAGGGTGCCTTCGAACGCGCCGGTCATGCTGGAGGCGAACAGCAGCACGTCGGCGCGGGTACGCAAGGTCCGCTGGAGGTTGGCGACGACCCGGGTGAACACCTCGGCGTAGGCATGGGTGCGCTCGTCCTCGACGGGCAGCACTGCGGCCGCGGTGACCTCGGGAGGTGTCGGTGTGGGCCCCGGGACCATCAGCCGGTATTTCCTCATGGGGCGGTCACGCCTTTCGCTGGATGCCTGGGACGGAGGGGCGCGCGGCGGCGATCAGAAGACGACACGTGAGTCGGCACTCACCCGGGCGTCCCGGGACTTGCGCAGGTCGCGCGTGACGTTGACCCGGCGCAGCCAGCGATCGTGTCCGTCGTAGCGGGCCTGGTAGGGGTTCCTGCCGTGGACGGCCTTGTAGTTGTCGATGAAGAGCACATCGCCCGGCCGCAGGGCGATGCCGGTCAGCTTGGCGTCGATCTGCTCGACGAGTGCTTCGAACGCGGCCGCCGCCTCCGGGTCGTCGTCCGTCCGGTCCATGAAGTAGGGATCGAGCCGGCCGTAGGGTGTCCGCGGGTCGCCGAAGAGAACCGGCACCTTCTCGGGAGCGGTGTTGAGCCGGTCGATCCTGCGGGCGCTGCGTTCGACGAGGTCGGCCGGTGCCTGGAGACGACTGCGCGCGGTGCGGTTCTCCGGCTGGTGGGAGTTGTCCGGGCGGATGACGTAGCGCGGGCCGGCCAGCACCCGTCTGGTCTCCTCGTCCAGCTCCAGGTCGTCGAAGAGCGCGTAGGTGGTCTGCACCGCGTCCGGGTTGCGTAGGCACAGGAGACCGACGTACTCGGCGCGGTAGGGGTGGAACGCGTCCTCGGTGTGCCAGGTGAGGGGCTCGGCCGTGGACGAGTTGAGCTGGGCGTGCTCATGGCCCTTGATCGGCACCACGTCGTGCAGGAGCCGCCCGTCCTGCTGTGTGGCCCAGGCGATGGGATCGCCCAGCAGTGAGGCGCACATCAGCAGGAACATGTCCTCACGTCGGGTGCGACCGTCGTCGTCGGCTTCGCCCCACTGCGCTGGCGTCGCGCCGATCGCGGCGTCGTCCACCTGGAAGCCGCTGATTACGCACCCGCCGGAGGGTTCTTTGAGGCGGAAGGCGTTCAGCCGGGCCCGCAGCGTCCGCGGCATCTCCTGCGCGCGCAGGGCGACGGCGTCAAGGAGCTGCTCGTCGGTCGCCGGCTCCTCGGCGAGCAGTTCCTCGAGAAGGGCGTCGACCAGCGCGCGGTCGGCGTCGGTCAGGTCTATCCGGTACATGCTCAGCTCCGTGGGGAGGTCAGGTGCGCGGCGGTGCCGGTGGTCATCCGTGCGCGGCGTCGTCGGCCGCGGGGCCGTCCGACCCCAGCAGCCTGAGCGTTTCCTCGTCGGAGAGGAGGTCGATGTCAGCGAGGAGGTCCTCGAGGCTCAGCTCGTCCGCCGGGTGCGGGGACACCTCCGGTGTCGAGGGGCGCGCGCCGAGCTCGGTCAGCCGGTGTGCCACGTCGAGCACGGTCGGCAGGTCGAAGAAGTCGGCCAACGGCAGGTCGACGTGGTAGCGGTCGGCGATCCTGCCGACGAGCCGCATGGCCAGCATCGAGTAGCCGCCCAGCGAGAAGAAGTCGTCGTCCGGGCCGATGCCGTCGTCCTCGAACGCCTCCCGCCACAGGGGCAGCAGACCACCGAGGATGCCGAACGCGGGGAGTTCCGCCCGGTCCACGGAGCCGTCACCGGCGCGCGGAAGCTCCGGGACGGGGACGAGAGCGGTCCCGTCGGGCACCGGACGAGCCTCCTCTTCCAGGTGCCGGCGCAACTCCGCCTCGTCGAAGGCGTGGCCGTCCTCGACGACGACGTACACGATCGGCTCGCCGTCGCTGTGTGTGGTGCCGATGGCCTCACGCACCGCGGGATGGCGGTGGAGTCCGGCCACGCAGGTGTCCAACAGATGCTTGGTGCGATCCATTCGGTTGACCCAGACTCTCTGCTCGTCACTCGGTCGCTCGCGTCCGGTACCGCGCTGGGCAGTCCGCGATGCGACCGCCCACGCAAAACCCTAGGAAGACCCGGAGCCGGGGGCAATGAACGGCCGGATCAACTACGGTCATGGGTTCGCGGAAACGCCTCAACAATCCGCTGAGAGCATCACCTCCGCGCCGCTGTCGACTCCGCTGGTCCAAGAAATAGGCTCTTGAGTAGTTCACCTTTTTTCTTGTCTCCGCTCACCGGATGAAGTGAGAGAAGGAAATCATCGTGATGGAAACACAGGGAAACACGGAGCAGTTCGCGGTGGTCGTCAACGACGAGGAGCAGTACTCGATCTGGCCCGCGGACCGTGCGCTGCCGGAGGGCTGGCGGAGGGAGGGGCGTACGGGTACGCGCGACGAATGCCTGTCGCACATCGACACGGTGTGGACCGACCTGCGTCCGCGCAGTGTGCGGGAGCGTACCGGGGCGCAGGGTTAGGTGGCCTCGGAACAGCGTGAGTGGTTGCGGCTGTTCGGGCTGCCGCCACAGGCGTGCGAGCGGGTCGCCGCTCTGTGGCCGGGCCCGCCGGCGGGCACGGGACCGGAAGACGCCGTGACGTCAGGCCCCTGCGCCGCCGCACTCGTGTGGCAGGGCGACGACGCCGAGGTGGCGGCGTTCCTGGAAGCGCACCCGGAGTGCCGTTGGCTCCACACCACCGCCGTGGGGGTGCCGCGAGCGGTGCTGCGGCACGCGGACGCCACCGGTCTCACGGTCACCAACGGCGCCGGGACGCGCGGCAGCGCGGTGGCGGAACACGTCCTGGCGCTGCTGCTGGCCCATTTCAAGGGCCTCCCGCAGACGCTGGCGGCGCAGCGGGAGCGGGACTGGAAGGTGCCGGTCGCCGCGGAACTGCGCGGCCGGCGGACCGGAGTCCTGGGTCTCGGGGACATCGGCAGCCGTACGGCCCGCCTCCTCGACGCGTTCGGGGCGCGGGTGAGGGGCTGTCGGCGCGGTGCGGGAGGCGGCCCGGGTGCCGGTTTCCCGGTCCCGGGGATGTCTGTGTACGGGCGCGAGCGGATGGAGGAGTTCCTCACCGGACTCGATGTCCTCGTGGTGGCCGTGCCGCTGACCGAGGAGACCGCCGGGCTCATCGGCAGCGCCGAACTGGCGCTGCTGAGGCCGGGAGCCGTGCTGGTCAACGTCGGCAGGGGCCCGGTGGTGGATGAGGCCGCCTTGCTGTCCGCGCTCCGCACCGGGAGGCTGGCCGGCGCGGCTCTGGACGTGTTCGCCGCCGAGCCGCTGCCCGCGTCGTCTCCGCTGTGGTCGGAGCCCGCCGTGCTGATCACGCCGCACAGCGCGGACGCCACGCCCGAGACGGATCAGCGGTGCTTGGACCTCCTGCTGGACAACCTGGCCCGGTTCGTCGCGGGTCGGCCGCTGCGCAACGTGGTGGATCCGGCGCGCGGCTACTGATGCGGGTGGGCCGCGCACCGGGAGACGGGGGCGGGGGCCGAAAACGGCCACCACCCTGGTGGGGTGGGCGAATGCCTCCTAGCGGACCCCTGCGTCCGGGCGTCGCGAAGATGTGCCAGAGTTGCGTCGTCCG